>CAZXSA010000269.1:0-6568 GCA_964642815.1 uncultured Planctomycetales bacterium
AGTTGAGGGAAATCTCCGTTTTCCCCTTGACAAAACTTATCATGGATGTCCCTGTATTTCCCTGTTTTCAGGTCATTTTGTACGAAACGATATTTCTTGAGCCCCCTTGTTTTAAGCGGTTTGAGCCTCAGCGGGAATTGCTGAAGCGAATATTGATGGTCTCGCAAAAAGTCAAAAACCGTCTGCTTTTGGTCTTGTAACATCCCGAAATTATTAAGTCGCAAAATCAGGAAAAAGAGAATTTGCGAGACCATCAATATTGAACAAGACAAGAAGCAAAGGAAAGTATTGAAGCAAATTGCTGAAAAGAAAGGTTTGTCAAATGTGTGGGCTTGCACCTGAGATTTCCGTATGCATACCGGTGATGAGGGCCTGTGTATGTTCGATGCGTTCTTCGATGCGGCGCCCCCGGCGCTGCCCCCATGTTCGGGAGCCGGCGCGGTCTCATGTTTTGTGCGTGTCGACTATTTCATCGACCAGGAGCATAAGGAACGACCATGCCGTTTCGCTGTTGAACAGCTGTGAAGCGGCACTGTACCTGCTGGTGCTGTCCATGTGCAGGGAAAGATACTGGTGCATAAAATCACGCTTCTGTGATTGAGAAAGCTCACCGGTGAACACGTCCGAAATAGGCAGTTGAAATGGTTCTATCCCCATAAGAAAGCAGGTGTATATCACCGTCTTGCACTGCAGTCGTACTACATCGGGGTCGAACGGGCGTCGACCGGTCAATTGCCGGATCAGCATGTTGATAGCAGAAATGTTCTTAAAGTTTTTGATCATTGTGTCCGTCCTTATCGGTGGGGTCGGGTACCCCGGAGTCAGGAGTATCAACGCTGAATTGCCGAGCCAGACGCACCGCGCCGATGGCGTCGCCGGCATAGCCGTCGGCCCCGATTTCATCGGCGTAATGCTGATCGACAACCGCGCCGCCGATCATGAACCGCGCGTGCCTGAGCCCTTCGGCGCGGGCGAGGTCGATGACCTTCTTCATTTCCACCATGGTCGTGGTCATGAGCGCGGAAAGGCCGATGATGTCGGCCCTATGGTGTTTTGCGGCGCGGATGATTTCTTCGGCGCTTACATCCTTCCCCAGATCGATGACGTCGAAATTGTAGTTGTTGAGCATCAGGGCGACGATGTTCTTGCCGATGTCGTGAATGTCCCCCTGCACCGTTGCAAGCACCACTTTCGGCCCTTTTCGGCCCGAAGCGCCGCAAGCGGCGTCCAGAAACGGCTGCAGAACGCCGAACCCTTTGCGCATAGTATCGGCGCAGGTGATGAGCTGCGGCAGGAAGTATTCCTTGCGATCGAATTTGTCGCCGACCAGGTTGATGGCCGGAATGAGACGTTCGTCCACCAGCGATCGCGGCGACTCCCCCTGATCGAGCGCATTCCTGATTGCCTGCTCCACCCCCTCTTCGTCGCCCCCCACTACCGCATCGAAAACCAGTTCGCCCGGGGTGCGGGGCGTTTTGCTTTCTGACGCTCCGTCGGAACCGGCCTGTTGGCCGAAGCGGGCGATGTAGCGGCTCATGCGGGGGTCCCGCGCGGCAAGGGCGTCGACGGCGTAGGTTGCATTGACCGTATATTCGCACGCCGTGTCGATGAATGCCGCGGTGAGCCCACGTCCCGCGGCCATGCAGAGAAAGGTGGCGTCAAGCCACTGTCGCGTGTCGAGACCATGGGACAGGTTCGAGATCCCCGCCAGTGACCCGAACCGGCCCGATTGCGCGCACCAGTCAATCAGTTCCAGTGCGCGCCGGTGCGCCGCCGGACCGGCCGCCGCGGTGAATACCAGGCAATCCACCAGGCAATCCTCCGGGGCAATGCCGTATCGCCCGGCACAGGAGACGATCTTTTCGACTCTCGCGATTGCCTCGGCCGTGCCTCCCCGCGTTCCTTGCTCATCCAGAGGCATGCAGACGATCATGGCGCCGTAACGGGCGGCAATCCCGCACATGGCTTCCATGGGGCCGTCTTTCGCGCAGACGCTGTTGAGGATGCCCCTGCCCGGATAGACGCGCAAGCCCCGCGCCGCCGCCTCCACGTTGACCGTATCGACGGCCACCGGCTTGCCGCATCCCTTCGCCGCGGCAAGAACGGCCGCGCGCATGACCTCCGCTTCGTCGACTCCTTTCGCATGGACGTTGATGTCGATGATTGCCGCTCCCCGGCGCGCCTGCTCCTGCGCCATTTTCCGCACCAGCGCCATGTCCCCCTTTCGCAGACCCGCCGACAGCGCCGGATTGCCGGACGGGTTAATCTTCCCCCCGAAAACGGTCAGGGGGATATCGTTGCCGAGACAGACCGTCTCGCGGTATGAACAGACGGCGGCTTGTTTACGGACCGGCATAGCGGGGCGCAGGGACGATGTACTGTTTCTGAGCGCACGGATATAGGCGGGATTCGTGCCGCAGCAGCCCCCCATGATCGCCGCCCCCGCTTCCGCAAGGCGCGGCATGTGTTCGCCGAATTCCTCCGGCGACATGTCGAAGGTGGTTGCGCCGTTGACCAGGCGCGGCATGCCGGCATTGGGCTTTGCCAGGAGAGGTACGGTTGCGAACGGCTTCATGGCGGCGATCACCCTCGCCATGTCCTGGGGTCCGGTGGAGCAGTTGCAGCCGACCGCATCCGCGCCGAGAGACTGCAGGGTAACCAGAGCAGAGAGCGGATCGGAGCCGGTCAGCGTACGGCCGTCCGTGCCGAAGGTCATGCTGACCATCACCGGCAGATCGCAGGTCTCCCTTACCGCGATCAGCGCGGCGCGCGCCTCCTGCAGGTCCATCATCGTTTCTATGACGAAGCCGTCAACGCCCCCCGCGAGCAGTGCCCGCGCCTGTTCGGCGTAGACCGCCACGGCCTCCTCGAAGGGAAGCTCCCCGAACGGCTCAATGAACAATCCGGTCGGCGCCAGATCCCCGAAAACCAGCGCCCGGGCCCTCACCGCCTCGCGTGAGATGCGCGCCAGCGTCGTGTTGATCTCCGCGGTCCTGTTTTCGAGCCCGAACTCCTGGAGCTTGAGCCGGTTGCCGCCGAAGGTGCAGGTGTACACCGCATCGCTGCCGGCATCCACATAGGCGCGCTGGACTTCCTGCAGCACGCGGGGATTCTCCAGCACCCACGCTTCTGGGGAGACACCGGCGGGCATCCCCTTGCGGGCCAGTTCGGTCCCGGTGGCGCCGTCAAGCGCCAGCACGCGACTTTCGACCGCTTTTCTGAACGCATCCCTGGTCATGATGGCCCGCCGGAAAAGGATCCACGCCGCAGGAGCATCCCGGCGTCGTGTCCCCACAGTGCGTTGTATGCCTGGACCGTCGCCATGATGCTGTCCGACGAGGGATTGGCAATGGCCATGGTCAGCCCCCGTCCCATGGCCATCCCCAGAAACGCCCCGTTTATCCATTGCCGCTCGGGCATGCCGAAGGAAACATTGGAAAGCCCGACAATGGTATTGGCATTGAGGGCTTTGGAACACCATGAGATGAGATCAAGCGTCTCTTTGGCGGCCTCCGGGTTGGAACTGACGGTCATGACCAGGCCGTCGACCGCTATGTCATCGACCGTGCAGCCATGGGACGCGGCGGCCGCCATGATCGTTTCGATGACCGCGATCCGTTCCCGGACCGTTGCGGGAATGCCGGCATCGGTAAGGGGAAGCACGATGAACATGGCCCCGTACCTGGCCGCCGCCGGCAGGGTCCGCTCGATACGCTCCCGTTCTCCGGAAACCGAGTTGACCAGCGCCCGTCCCGGATAGCGGCGCAATGCGGCCTCGACCACTTCGGGCCTGGTGGTGTCGATGCATAGCGGCAGGGGGGACAACCGCGACAGCAGCCCCACCGCCTTGAGCATCATCCCCATCTCGTCGATGCCGGAAAGGCCCATGTTGACATCGAGCACCGTGGCATGACGCTGCTCCTGCTCAATCGCAAACTGTCGCACCAGATCGAGGCTTCCCTCCCGGAGGCTCGCCTGCAACTGCTTTTTACCTGTGGGATTGATCCGTTCGCCGACAACGGCAAAGGAATGATCCGGGCCGAGAAATGCCGTGCCCCGGCTGGATGACAGCGCACTGAGCGACTTTTTCCCTGCGGGCCGAGGCTTTTCGCCGCGGATTCGGTTTCCCAGCGCGGCCATGTGTCCGGCAGTGGCGCAACGGTCGCCGCCGAGCAAGTTTGCCCCGGCGCGAACCAGTGCGGGACCCAGGGAACCGTACAGCTCCGGACCGGCATCCGTTGTCGCGGGAACGGCGCATAGCGGAACCGTCGCGTACGGCTTGACCTGTGCGATGATTGATTCGATGGATACCGCGACATCCGAGGTCCCGAACCCCACTGCGTCGGCGCCCAGGGACTGGAGCGTCACCAGCGCGGAAAGCGGGTCGGTCCCGCCGGAGGTGCGCCCCCGCGGGCCGAGGATCATCTGCACGATCACGGGGAAATCGCCCAGTTCGCGCAGGGCGATAAGCGCGGCCCGCGCCTCCTGGATGTCGGCCATGTCGGTGACGATAAATCCTTCCGCGCCGCCACCGGCAAGTGTCTTCGCCTGTTCTCCGTAGCAGGTCACGGCTTCCTCGAAATCAAGATCGCCGAACGGCTCTATTCCGATCCCTGTCGTCGAACAGGTCCCGAAAACGCGAAGACTTCCCAGTTTCGCACGGCAGCGGCGCATCAGCTCCCGGTTGATCTCGCCCGCCCGTGACGTAAGGCCGAAGGGCCTGAGCCGCAAACGGTTTGCTCCCGCCGTCGGGCAGCGGACAATGTCGCAGCCGGCAAGCTTGAAGGCTCGGAGCGCGGAGGCTACGCCATCGAAATGCTCAAGCGCCCATGTTTCGGGGCACTCCCGTGGGTCGCAACCGGGCGTCAGGGGGGCATCCAGCAGTACCGGCCCACGCGCTACCAGTTTATGAAAGTCCTTGCGGTTCATAAACGCCGATCCACTGGGAAGGTTTGTTCGATACCCGCCACCGCGGTTACCGATTTTTCGGGAACGAGCATGAAACGCGAGGTAAGCGACAAACCGAGACGGTCAAGTTCGAGGAGCGAGTAGAACAGTTTCTGGTTCTCCAGGCTGAAGTCACCGAATCCCGGGGAAAACCGGTGCATTGTGAGCCGTTCGGCGCTGCGGCTCACCTGCCCGCGGACGAATTCGTGTACCCAGTTCATGGCCGCATCGGCGCTCTGGCCGCCAACCGCATCGAGGATAACCGCAGATGTGCCATCTCCGCGCGCGATGGCGTCGGAAGCCGCGTTGACAATTGCAGGACCTACAGTCGAAGCCATAAATGCTACGGCAACGCTGCCTTTCAGCAACTCCACCAATGAACGGCTTTCAAGCACCGTGCCCCCCTGTAACAAGATCTCGTCATTCTTTTTTTCCACAATAGGAATACGCCGCCAGCATCCCTGCGCCTCGCACAGGGAAAAACCCTCCGCAATGGTCTGATCCAGTTTTTCCCGCTGATTGCCGGACAATACGGTTTTACTGCTTCGGTACCCGAGGCGTGTCAGTATCATCTTGAGAGGCACTTCGATGGGAATGGATCTGAAAAATGTGACAGGTGAAGTCATGATTTTGATTGCAGGACCAGCTCCTCGCCCCATTCCCTCACTAACAGCCGCATCGCATCAATCCTGCCATTGCTCTTCAGGAACGGGTCCAACGTCGTACGGAACTGGTGCGCAACCCCGCTTTTCCTTACCAGCCGGGCACTTTTCCCGGCTGCGTCGCCGCTGCGGGGAACGCCGGTAATATGCTCATATTCGTCAAACGGCGCCTTGATATCCATGCCGATCCAATCCAGGAAGGGCAGAAGTGAGCGCAACCGGTCGGGGTACGGCCCGGCGGTGTGCAAACCAACCAGAAATCCCTTGTCCCGGACAATCCTGACCGCCACTTCGATCCCGGCCTGCATGGTCGGCTCGCCGCCGCTGAATACCACGGCGTCCAGGAGGCCGCGCCGCCGTTCGAGGAAGGACAGGACATCTTGCCAGGCGATCGTTCCCGGCGCGGCATCATCAAGGAGATGACGGTTGTGGCAGTAGGAGCAGCGCCAGGGGCACCCCTGACAGAACAGCACCGCCCCCAGCCGGTCCGGATAGTCGATGGTGGTGAAGGGGGTGAAGCCGCCGATCTTCAGCACGGCTTCTCGGCGGTGTGCGTTTCCCGGAAGAAGCGCCGCTGGCGATGCTCGGCCTTCTTGCCGATATTGAACGATTCCACCGGCCGGTGATAGCCCATTACCCTGGTCCAAACCTCGCAGGGCTGGCGTTCAGAGTTATCGAGTTTCATGGCAGTGTCATTAATCTTGTGTTCCGGCATCGTAGTGCTCCTTTCAAATGTTCGGCGGAAGACCGAGGCCTGAAGGTAATATCTTGAGCTTCGGTCTTCAGTCTTCGGCCATATCAGCTGCTTTTTTTTTCAGCAACTCTTCGTCACACAGCGGACAGAAGGCATGTTCCCCCGGCAGGTAGCCATGCTTCGGGCAGACGGAGAAGGTCGGCGTAATGGTCAGGTACGGAATGCGGTAGTTCTCCAGCACCCGTCGCACCAGCCTGCGGCAGGC
>CAZXSA010000270.1:0-6536 GCA_964642815.1 uncultured Planctomycetales bacterium
CGAGCCCCTCAGCCAGCCCCCGAGGTGCGAAGAATCCCCTATTCATCAGGGCTGGCCTGGTAATCCTCCCAGTCACACGATCGTATAACTAATGGTCAATGAAGTTCGGTCCATGCGATGAGTCGGCTTCATGAACCTTGCTCAACCTGAATTTTTCCAAAAACACCAACTCGATTCGCGGATGCAGAAAATCTCGCTTGAATTCGCGATATCCGAGTCTGGTATAGAGTCGCAGGTTATCAGCGCTTTGGGAGCCGGTAAACAATTCAAAACGGCGTGCATTCGGAAAACAGTTCTCGATTTCCAGTAACAATCGCGTCCCCAACCCTCGATGGCGATAGTCAGGATGGACAATCAGCCGGCCGACATAACAGCTACCCTCATGCTCATAAGCGCGAACGGAACCGATGATACGCTCGTCGATAACCGCTTTCAGGAAACGAGACCTGGTGTGCTCCGCCTGGATGTCGTCGAGGCTCTGCCGCAGAGGCGGAAGGTTCCAATCCTGGTATCGTTCCGCCTCGGTTTGATAGGCGACCTTTTGAAGATCGAGGATGGCGGCGCAGTCCCGAACAGTCGCTACCATGACGAGGATGTTACTCGACTCATAAGTGTTTGATGAATTGTTGTTATTTTGCTTAGTCATGAGAGGGCTTATTCATTGTTTGTGTTTTACGCGCAACCATTGAGCAAACAAGACATTAGAGATCGGGTCATGGCTCGCCGAATCGAGCAATGCATGAATGGATATCGAGACAAGGAGAATATCTTGTCATCTTATTCTCAATGCAATTTTTATGAAACCGCTATTCCGACCAGGAAGACAGTTCCGATAGAAGCATTAGGAGAGTATGGTTGATCGCGGAGCTTGTCAATGCCTGGGCAGGGCGTATAATGATGTCGGATTGCAGCCGAGAATTCTTTTTGTTCGTGGATACTGGATGGTTGGAAGGTTATTGGTCACGCGATATGGGAGACCCGTATTCGCAAGCCTGAAAGCGCCTCCGGCTTGGTCGTGGAGTGCGGTCTATCAGGGATCACGTTTGTAGCGAATCGCAAGGCATGGCCCGAGCGGCCGCAACGAATCGTGTCGGGTGGAAGTCATATCATCCACGCCGCTTGGCGTTCGAGGGAGAGGGTTGAGTGCCTAGACGGGGGTGCACCTTGGTGTCGCTCGCCGACAATTCAGCAGAGAAAAGAAGACCTGGGCCGGTCACGAAAATGGTGTCTCGTAATCATCTTTGGAAAGAAGTGGTCGTCCGGATCGTATTCCCCGCGATCGTTTTCGTGGGATTATACGTCCTGGCGATGTTCTGTTTCATCCTGCCGACCATGCGGGAAAACATCATCGCCCGCAAGCAAGAGATGCTTAAGGAGTTGGTGCAAGCCGGTTGGTCCACCCTGATGGTGAATTATCAGGACGAGCAGAGGGGCGATTTCACTCGGGCCGAGGCTCAGCGCCAGGCGATCAATCGATTGCGGCAAATGCGCTATGGAAAAGACTTGAAGGATTATTTCTGGATCAACGATACGCAGCGGCGCATGGTTTTGCATCCCTACCTGCCTGAATTGGAGGGGCGGGACTTGCATGATTACACCGACCCGACCGGTAATCATATTTTCGTGCGGTTCGCCGAGATCGCCGAACAAAAAGGGGAAGGCTACGTCCAATACATGTGGCAATGGAAGGACGATCCGCGGCGAGTGGTCCCCAAAATATCCTTCGTGAAACTCTTTCGTCCCTGGAACTGGGTGCTGGGTACCGGGGTTTACGTGGAGGACGTGGACGAGGAAATAGCGAATTTGACCTGGAAACTGACCGCCGTGGCATTGGCTATTCTGGCGGTGGCCATCGTATCCCTGTCTTTCATCGTCGGCTACGGGGTACGCACCGGCCGGTTGCGTCGTCTGGCCGAGGAATCCCTCGATCGCGAGCGCAGCTTTTCCCAACGGCTGATCGATACCGCCCAGGCGATTATTGTCGTACTGGATCCACAATGTCGGATCGTTACTTTCAATAAATACACCGAGACGCTTACGGGCTACAAACTGGAGGACGTGAAAGGTAAAAACTGGTTGCAGACCTTTATTTCCGAGGCTCAACAGGAAAGCATTCAAGAGGCTTTCGATAAGACCCTGGCCGGCCAGCATTCGCACGGTTACATCAACCCCATAACCGTCCGTGACGGGCGGGAAGTATTTATTGAATGGTATGATGATGAATTGCAGGACGCGGATGGCCGGACGTTCGGTATTCTGGCCATCGGTCGAGACGTCACCGCCCGCCTCCAGTCCGAACGTGAACGTCGTCAGCTTCAGGAACAGCTTCATCAGGCCCAGAAAATGGAGGCGATCGGGCAGTTGGCCAGCGGGATCGCCCACGATTTCAGTAATCTGCTGATGGTCATCATGGGCAATCTGATGAATCTGCGCAGTCAACTGGCCGACAACGACACCGCTCAACGCGAACTGAACATGATGGCCGAGGCCGTCGAACAAGCCTCAGGGATCACCAAATCGTTGTTGACGTTCAGCCGCAAGCTGCCGGCCGAGATGAGACCTTTATGCGTCGCGGAAATGGTGGAAACCTCGGGACGCATGTTGCGCCGATTGTTACCGGCGGCCATCGACTTGCGCGTGGACATCGCGGAAGAGGCGCGGTCCCTGCGTATCAAAGGCGACGGTACCCAATTGCAACAGGTCATTCTGAATCTGGCCCTTAACGCCCGCGACGCCATGCCGCAAGGAGGTTTGCTGAGGATAGCCTTGGATCAGAGTCCTCCGGATATCCAGGGAACGAGCGGCGAATCCGCGGATAGCGTGGTTGGCGGAGCGTGGATCAGCGTAACCGATACCGGCTCGGGGATGCCCCAGGAGGTGATTGATCGGATTTACGAACCTTTTTATTCGACCAAGCCGCGTGGGCAGGGTACCGGTTTGGGCTTGGCCATTGTGTTGGGGATCGTGCAAAGTCATAGTGGGCGAATCGAGGTGGATTCCGAACCAGGGCGAGGCACGTGTTTCAAGGTATGGTTGCCCATCCCTCGTCCCGAGGATCTGGAACCCGTAACCGTATATGATCGGCGGGTATCCGTGGCCCGCGGCCAGCGACTGCTCCTGGCCGAGGACCATCCCTATATCCGGCAGATCATGGCGACATCGCTGGAAGCCGAGGGGTATCAGGTCGCGTCGGTTAGTGACGGGGATGCCCTGATGCGTTACTATAAGGCTAACGCGGATGCTATTGACCTGTTGGTGACGGATTTGGATTTGCCCGGGCGAACCGGCTTGGCATGTCTGCGGGAGATGCGCGCCGATGGGTTCGATCGGCCGGCGATCCTGATAAGCGGGTCGGGAGGAATGGAGATCGAGGAACAGCTCGATGAGCATACTCTGCTGCTACACAAGCCTTTCCAAATGGCCGATCTGAGCCGTCTGGTCGGCAATGTTTTACAGAGGACTGAGGCGGAGGAGGCCGAATCATGAGCGATAAAATCACCGTGTTGTTGGCCGACGACCATGCCTTGGTGCGGGCGACTCTGGCGGATCGATTGGTAGCCGAACCCGATCTTGAAGTGGTGGGACGGGTGGGTAACGCCGATGAGGCCGTCAGCCAGTGTATCCAACGGCAACCGCGCATCGTGTTGATGGACATCGATATGCCCGGTCTGCAATGTTTCGAGGCCGCGCGAACGATTCTGGCCCGTTGCCCGAATACGCGCATTATCTATTTAAGCGCATTTTTCAGTGATCGCTATATCGAGGAGGCCCTGTCCGTCGAGGCCGCCGGGTATGTGACGAAAAGCGAGCCGCCGGAAGCGGTGATCGAGGCCATTCGCATGGCGGTTACCGGGCGGGTGTATTTCTCGCCGGAGGTGCGCTCACGGATTGTTTTCGATCCGCGCGGCGCGCGCCTGAGTAGCCAGCAACCTACCCGTCTGTCCACCCTGACTCCGCGCGAAATGCAGATATTACATTATTTGGCCAAGGGCATGTCCAAGAAGGAAATAGCCAAGACGGTTAATTTGAGCGTCAGTACCGTGGAGCGTCATAGCGACCGGCTGATGAAAAAACTGGATATCCACGACCGCGTGGAACTGGCACGTTTCGCCATTCGCGAAGGACTGGCCGAAGTATAACCCGCCGAGTTCCCCCGGATCATCTCCTCGATCGACCAGGAACCGCAAATCCCGAGAAGAGTTATGGTTATGTCGTCACGGATGCTCACGGACGGACGGCTCGCCGCTCCTATCGATTGATTTGTTTTGAGGTTATCGGGCGAAGCAATTGGGTATTTCATCCCATGACGCCGAAATGGTCCCTGGTCGATGTTTCTCTCGCGGGGCAGACCCCCGCGGCAAGTATCAAGGTTCTGTCGGGAAACGTGTGTTTCTGGTGTGTCCTGAGTTAATCGGGGCCGATAGCGATCCGAAAACAGATCAATCGGCACAAGGCAAAGGGGCTGTAACATGTTTGGAAACATGAAACTGGCGACGAAAATGGCCATCGGATTTGGGATTCTCGTGGTAATCTCCGCCGTGCTTGGCATAACAGGCTGGACCAGCCTGAATGGTCTGGCGAGAAATGTGGCCTTGGAAAAAGGCGGAAACGAGTGCTTAACCGCCTTGAATAACTGCGCCACCTTGCGTCGCGATTTCGCTCTGCGCGGCTTTGCCAAGGCCGACGGCGAGGAAAAGAACGCCGTTGAAAAATGGTATGACGCCTTTAAGTCCCTCAACGAGCAACTGGAAAGCCTCAAGGTGGCCAACGGCATGAGCCAGGAAAACCAGGGTCTGGTGCAAACAACCCTGAGCAAGGCCCAGGATTACAAGAATGTCTTTGGTAGACAGACCGAGGCCCGCAAAACGAAGGATGATGCCTTCGCCGTCTGGGGCCGGGTGGGTACCGAAGTCACTCAGGATATCGAGAATGTGATCAATCAAGTGATCCAGCCCGCGCTTGCCCAGGCGGAAACCGGCGGCAAGGCGGAGGAAATCGCTCGTTGGGCGCGCATCAGCGATCAGCTCGACAAGGATGTCATTCAGCCGTTCCTGTTATTGCGGGTGACCGCCGTATATCTGATTGCCACCAACGCCGACGCCCAATGGGAAGCCTATCAGAAGCAATTGCTTACCGCCAAGGAAGGGTTGGGCAAGTGGGCCCAGCAGATCAAGGGCGAAACGCAATTGGAGACCGTTGCCAACAAGATGGGCGAACATTTCAAGAACTACGAGGAGGCTGGACAACAGTATTACAGCGGCATGTTGGCCGACCGGACCGCGGATCGGGAACTGCGACTTGCGGCCGCGGATATCGTGGAAACGCTTGGTCGGCTGAGCGTGTCGCTCAAGGATGAGATGGAGGGGATGATGGCGCGAAGCAACGCATTGATGGCGGGGATGGCCATTGGCGCGGTTATCATAGGCGTACTCCTGGCGATCTTTATTACCCGAAGCATCGTCAAGCCGATCAACCGGATTATCGCGGGCCTCAATGAGGGGGCGGATCAGGTGAACGATGCCGCCGGTCAGGTGTCGTCGGCCTCGCAGCAGTTGGCCGAGGGGGCGAGCGAACAGGCGTCCTCTCTGGAGGAGACCTCGAGCGCTCTCGAGGAGATGGCGGCCATGACCCGTACCAATGCCTCGAATGCCAAGGAAGCCAACGAGCGCGCCGCCCAGGCCCGCCAGGCCGCCGATGAAGGCGACCGGACGATGAAGCAGTTGAATGAGGCCATGAGCGGCATCAACACGTCCTCGGAGAAGATCAGCAAGATTATCAAGGTGATCGAGGAGATCGCCTTCCAGACCAATCTGCTGGCCCTCAACGCCGCGGTGGAAGCCGCCCGGGCGGGCGAACACGGCAAGGGCTTCGCCGTGGTGGCCGACGAGGTACGCAATCTGGCTCAGCGCAGCGCCCAGGCCGCCAAGGAGACCACCGAGTTGATCGAGGACGCGGTGAACCGCTCGCAGCAAGGTACCGCCGTGGCCGGCGAAGTGGGCGAGGCCTTGGCCACCATTGTCAACGACGTGGGTCGCGTGACCGAGCTGGTCAACGGAATCTCCCAGGCCTCACAGGAGCAGGCGCAGGGCGTGGAGCAGGTCAATACGGCCGTCGCTCAGATGGACAAGGTGACTCAACAGAATGCGTCCGGAGCCGAGGAGTCCGCCTCCGCGGCGGAGGAACTGGCCGCCCAGTCTCAGGCGGTCAAGGCCATGGTCAACGAACTCGTGGTGTTGATTAGCGGAAAAAACGCCCAGGCGGCCGAGGCGGCCACGACGAGTGCGCGGATGAACCGCGGTGGTGGAAAGAAGAAACTGAACGTCAAGGTGGCTCACTTGGAACACAAGGACGCGAGAGCTAAAACAGCATCGGCGGCCACCTCGACCGCAGGCGGCCATAATCCCGAATTTCTGGCCCTTGACGAAAAAGAACAAGGGTCTTTAACCGACTTCTAATCGTACCCAGTGCCCTGATTGCGGACGAACGCCGGCCCACCCGACTTGCCGGCGTTCGTCCTCCCTCCTTTTTACGAATCG
>CAZXSA010000271.1:0-6535 GCA_964642815.1 uncultured Planctomycetales bacterium
CGATAACTTGCGGCTGGCTATGATGGGCGACCCGGACGGCCGTCTCGATAAGCGGACGGGCCACGTGCGGGTCGGCGAAATACCCGCCGTGGGCCGATTCCCATTCGGCGCCGTGAATACCCGCTTCCCGGGCAATGCAATCATCCGTAAACATGACCGTTATCATCCCTTCATCGCGTACGGATTATATCGGAAAGGCCAAAAACCTACCTTATTGTGATGTAAGGGTCGCCTTCAGAATCCCACCGCGCGTGGGAAGCGCGAGTCATCGCTGCGCTGCGGGGCGTCGGGTTCCCAGACGCCGGGGATTTCCGCGTGGCAGCCGGGGCAACGGCCGCCGGCCATGCGGTTTTCCTCAATGTGGAAACCGCTGCGACGGATGAGCAGTTCCCCGCAGGCGGGACAATGCGTGTTCTCGCGATCGCCGACGGAGCCGGGCAAATTGCCGGCGTAGACGTAGTTCAGCCCGGCGGCGTGGCCGATCTCGTACGCGCGTTTCAGGGTGCTCGCGGGCGTGGCGGGCGGGTCGGACATCTTGTAGTCGGGATGAAAGGCGGTGACGTGCCAGGGGATGTCAGCGCTGATCCCCGCGATAAATCGCGCGATTTCGCCCAGTTCCTGATCGCTGTCGTTGAACGTGGGGATGACCAGGGTGACGATCTCCACCCAAAAACCCATCGCCTTGAGCAAGGCAATCGAATCAAGCACAATCTGCAAGGAACCGCCGAGCTTGCGGTAGTTGTCCTCGTTGAAGCATTTGAGGTCCACCTTGTAGAGGTCGACGTAGGGACGTATGAAGCGGAGGACTTCCGGGGTGGCGTGGCCGTTGGAAACAAATCCACAGACGATCTCGTGCTCGCGGGCGCGTTTGAAGATTTCCACCGCCCAGTCAGCGGTGATCAGCGGTTCGTTATAGGTGCTGACCATGACCGGGGTCTGACGCTGAAGGGCGACGGCCAGAACCTGATCGGCGGTGATCCGGTGCGGCAGGGAAACCGCCCGATCGTCGCGCAGGGTCTGGCTGGAGATCCAATTCTGACAGAAGGAACAATGAAAATCGCATCCCAACATGCCGAAGGAAAGAGCATCGCGGCCGGGGAAGGCGTGAAAGAACGGTTTCTTTTCGATCGGATCGACGGCCAAGCCGGCAACATAACCGGCCGGGACGTGAAGTTGCCCACCGCGATTGAAGCGTACCCGACAGATACCGGCCTTACCCTCGGCAATACGACAACGGTGGCCACAAGCCAGACAACGAACGACTTGTGCGTCCTCGTTTTGCACCAGTTCGGCGGCGGCCGGCATGGTGTTGGCTTCCAACACATTATTCAACGTGGCGGTCATGAGCGGGCCTCCTTAAGGCAGTCGTGTCTATCTCTATTATACCTGTTCCCGCCAACGAAGACCCTCGCCCGTCTCGACGGTCGTTCCAGGGTTTCATATAGTATGACCCTATCGTAATCGTTCCATCGAGGTTCTATTACATTCTTATGCTATCGCTGATAGCCGACTTGGAGAACATCAACGGATGAAATTCCCACCTTTTATCTATGTTGCATTCATGGCGGCCGGCCTATCGCTGGGTCAGCCCGTTGTAATGGCGGCCGCGGACCAGACCCGCAAGGAGCTGGCCCGTGATCCGATGGACGGCCTGCTGTTGCGGAATGATCTTCTTGGAGTACGCATCTGGGGGCCGCCCGCGCAACTGACCCTATCGCTCGGGAAAGCGGATATCTGGGATCGGCGCTGGTTCGCCGAGCGTCAGCCGCTCATCACGATGCAACAGATTCGGGAATGGGCGTTGGCCGACCCTCGGGAAAACACGGACAAGTACTTCCCTCACAAATACAGACTTTACGATCTCTATGATTTTCCATGCCCCAAGCCCGGTGCCCAGTTGATATGCCTGACACCCTTTGCAACGGAGGCCCACGTGGAACCCGACGGCCTCCAAGGCGCGAGGATTGTTTTGGAAGGCGAGGGCAAAAGGCTGACTCTTCGGGTTTGGGTGTCCTTGATACGGCATCTGGTGGTTGTGGAAGGCCAGGGCGAAGGGCTGGTTCCGAAAGATCTGCGCGTGCGGGTCTATCGCCATCAGGACACGATCCTGCCGGGAACGGAAGTGAGCCCGACCCTGGGCGGCCACCCCAGCCCGCTTGATTTTGAGCCGTTGCCACCACCGATGGCCACCCGCTCCGATACGCATTGGGGCATTATTCAGGATTTCCCCGCGGAGATGACTTTCCCGAACGGTTTTCGCGCGGTGACAAGCGCCCGGGCCATCGAGATTGCTCCCGTGGTTGAATGTCGTCAGAACGAGCAGGGACTCGGGACACCCTTGTGGGCCCCTCAGGAAGGGCGCCTCGACCACGGTATCATCAAGCGCTATCGGCCGATCAACGAAGCGACCGGCGCGGCCGCCACCGCGACTTTCACGACTCTACCCTCATCGTTCACGATCCTGGCCACCATCGCCACCACTCAGGACGATTCCGATCCTCTCGCCGCCGCGAAAAGAATCCTCGACGATGCGGCCAAACTTGGCGCAAGCCGGTTGCGGCAGGAGCAGGCCGGCAACCTCGAGCAGCTTCAACGCCCCAAGCCCGCCGTCGCCCGGTTGAATGGGGAGACCATTCATGCTTCGCATCCGGTCATCCTGCCGAACCTGCGCCGGCCGGACGGTCATTACGGAGATGTACCGCTATGCAGTGTTGGCAGCACCCAGTTCTGCTTTCAGGATGCCGGTTTATGGCACGACGATTTCCATTTGAATGAAATCCGGGCCGAATCCACCTTGACCCTGGGGCATTTCGAGGAGGTGTATACGTATGCCCGGATGATTCACACGCTTCTGCCTCAGGCGATGGAAAACGCCCGGGACGTGTACAATCTACCCGGGGCCATGTATCCCCTTGCCCATTTCCCTCTGCGTTGTCGGGGTATCGCCCATACCAACGTGACCTGGGAACAGGATATGGGCATCAATGGTTTGGTCAGCAAACCGCTCTGGCTCTATTACCGCTATACCGGTGATGTGGAATTTCTTCGCGAGACGGCCTACCCCGTGTTGCGCGAGTGTGCGCGTTTCAGCCGGGCGTATCTCTCGGATGAACAAGACGGCCGACTGCACATCGTGCCCACGGTCTCGCCGGAACACTGGGGCCTGACCCGCGGATTCGAACGCAACCGCAACGGCGCTTCGGCCTTAACGCTTACCCGCTATTTGCTGCGGGCCGCGGCCGCGGCGGCGGAAATTCTCGACGTTGATCGTGAGGAAAGTCGGGAATGGAAAGCCGCCGCCGAACGACTGGCCCCGTATCCGACCTATGCAACGCCGGACGGCCCCGTCTGGGTCGATGTGGCCGGCGCGCCGCCGATCGAATACAACGTGTGCGTGCCGTTGTCCCCGGTTTTCTGGGGCGATGACGTGGGTTTGGATTCCCCGCCGGAGATTCTGGAACTGGCCAAACGGACGCTCGCGCAAGTTAATGTCTGGCCGCCGCATCGTTTCTATCTGGATACGTATGTGCGTCCGCGTCTGGGTATCTATCGACCCGGCGCGACGGTCGGCCCGGAGAATCTTTTGCTTTCCTATCAGAGCATACGGATATTCCCCGCCGTGCCCGAGGACGCCGAGATCGTCATGGAGCATTTCCGGGCCGAGGGAGGATTCCGGGTTTCCGCCACGCGCACGGTTCTGGGGGAAATCCACGATGTCCAAATCGAAAGCACCTTGGGCGGCATGTGTCGGGTCGCCCATCCTTGGCCAGGACAGGCGGTGCAAGTGGCCGCCACCGATGGCGGTTTTCGCGCTGCGGACAGTCCCGGGTCAACCCACGTTGAGTTTATGACGGGCCGGGGAAAGACGTATACGCTAACTCCACGGGGAAGCGGCGGTTTGGTTCCGTAGGATACGTGTGCTTTCCGGCCGGGACCTGAAGGTATAGAATCATAGACGTATTCGGTCGGTGGGCAGGAAAGCCGAACAATAAAGGTGGATCGATGTCGCGAAACAAGATTGCCGGAAAATGGATGGTGAGTTTGATCGGGTTGCTCCTGGTCGTCGAACCGGGCTGTCGTCAGAAAGAGCCGGAAGGGGATACGACCGCGAATACCGTGCCGGCGAGTGAATCGGTAGTCATCGAGGATCCCGCTCCACAACTGATCGCGGCCGACGAACAGGACGCCGAGGACGCCCCGTTCTTTCTCCCAAGGACGGATATGCTGCGCGACTGGGTCAAGACGCAGGCGATACGGACCGGCCCGGCCAACGCCGCCGAACGGATAGCCGAGGCCGAGGTTGCGAAAATCCTGACAACGTTCAAGATCGAGCGGATTTCAGCATGCACCTATGAGCAGCCGGAACTAAAGGCGGAGGTGCTGGCGATCGAGACGCTGACGCCGGATGACGCCTTCGGGATTTTCAGTGTGCTGGCGGATGCCCCGTGGATCTTCGGTGGGGATCGCGGCATCCGGGCGAAAATGGAAACCGCCGCCCCGGTCTGGTTCGGGTGGCAAGGCCGCTGTTTCGTGCGGGTGCGCGGCGAGGGGCGGATCAATCCACGGGCGGAGAAGGCTTTGGGAGATCTTCTGGCCCAAATCGTTTTCTATATCCCGGCGGCGGACGCCCCGCTGTTGGCCCGTGCGATTCCGCCGGCTGACCGGGCCGAAAGCCGCGTCTGGTTGGTGCGCGACCTGCGAACCTTGCGGGAACAGTATCCCGAGCCGTTCCGTATGTTCGACCCACAAGCGATGAATGAACGCCTGGGAATGACCGGTGACGTGCTTTTCTCCGTGGCCCGCGTCCGGCGGGATGAGAATAAAATCGACGACTTAATTTGGCTGGCGAAATATCCCAACGCCGCCGCCGCGAAAGCGGCTCATGCACGATATCGCAAGGCGCTGAATGATGCCGATGACAGGTACACCCTTCTTCTCGAACCGCAGGGCACTTATTGCGTGGGCGGCTGGTCGGGACGCGGTACACCGGTGCAACAGGTGCTGAATGAGCTTCGCGAGACACTGCCGATCGAAGAGACGCAACCTTGAGCCGTTCTCTATCGACCCGGATACCATTTGAATCCTTCCTCGGCTTTTACCACGGAGTTTGAGCCTGCCCCAATAATTATCGGGGGAGACATGCGGTTTCGTGGAAAAGAATGAAACCGGTGCTTGTCGCTTGAACCAATTCTTTCCGCCCCGTGCCACCGTGGTGAATTATCGAGCGGCCTCGCGGACGGCTTGGGCCAGGTCGATGCGTTTTTCATAGATGGCCCGGCCGATGATGATCCCGCCAAGCGGCAGGGCCGCCAGACGCCGGACATCCTCGATCGTGGTTACTCCGCCGGAGGCGATGACCGGAATGGGGCAGCTTGCGGCCAGGTTTCCGGTCGCCGCGACATTCGGGCCGGCCAGCATGCCGTCGCAACCGATGTCCGTGTAGATGATGGCGGCCAGCGGCCAGGCGCTGGCCCGTTGGGCGATCTGAACGGCCGTCTCTTCGGTCTTCGCGGTCCAGCCGCGGACGGCCAGCTTCCCCTCGCGGGCGTCGAGGCCCAGGGCAATTTTGCCTCGGCAGGCCGGTCGATGCACGAGATCCTCGAACCAGGCCCAATCTTCCAAAGCCCGTGTCCCGACAACACAGCGGGAAGCGCCGCCAACGATAAGAGCCTCGATGTCGGCGGTATTGCGCAGGCCGCCGCCGATCTCCACTTTCAGTTGGGTTGCCTTGAGGATGGCCTGTACCGTGGGAAGATTACACGGGTGCCCCTCTTTGGCGCCGTCGAGATCGACCAGGTGCAGCCAGCGGGCCCCGGCGTTTTCAAACTGTTTCGCCACCGCCACGGGATCGTCGGCATAATCGATCTGCCGGGCATAATCGCCCTGCAGCAAGCGAACACATTTACCGCCACGAAGATCGATTGCCGGAAGGATGTCCATGATCAGTCAGTTCTCCAACAGCGCAATTCTTGATACAACCATGAGTTATCTGGTTATGTAATTGACAGAAAGACAGAGGGACTGAGCGATAGAGAGAATCTCCAGACTCATGTTCTCTCCGTCCCTCCCTCGCTCTTTCTCTCCCTCGCTCCCTCACTCTTTCCCCTTGGCCTGAATGCGATTGAGTTTCAGATCGACGACTTCCAGTATCTTCTCGAAATCCCCCTCGCTGATGGTTTCGGCGAGCTCGTCCGCGCCGAGTTTGGCGTTGATCCGGTACGTGGCCAGGCCCTTGGAGAAATTCATGTTGACGTGTTCGACCTTCTTGATGTCGGCCAAGGCCTTTTTAAGCCGGTTGGCGGCCGCGAAGTTCAGGCCCTCGACTTCGAGGACGAGTTCGCCGCCGGCACTGATGGCCGTCGCCCATTGTTCCATCATCTGCTCGTAAAGGGCATCGATCAGCGGCTGGCTGACATTGGCAATGGCCATCTTGCCGGCCTGCGGGCTGAACTCCTTGTAGCCGCGGGCCCCGCCGCGGGTATTGGGAATGCTCTTGCTGGCAATCAACTTGGCGGTATCCGTGTAGAAGGCTTTG
>CAZXSA010000272.1:0-6476 GCA_964642815.1 uncultured Planctomycetales bacterium
GAGCCCCTCAGCCAGCCCCCGAGGTGCGAAGAATCCCCTATTCATCAGGGCTGGGGAATGGTACGGCACCAGGCTTGTTCCCTTCCTCGTGATCCGGAAAACTTTTTCAATTGATGGCCGCCGCGGTTTCGTCCAAGATCCCCGGCCGCCCGGCGGTCGCGTATAATGGTGGGGTTGAAAAAATGGAAAGGAAGGTGCCACGATGTCCACGTTGCTGGAATTCTCCATGTTCCCCACGGACCAAGGTGAGTCGGTCGGTGCCTACGTGGCCCGTAGCCTGGAAATCATCGAGGCCAGCGGCCTGCCGTATCGTTTGAACCCGATGGGTACGGTGATCGAGGGCGAATGGGACGAACTGCTGGCCGTCGTGAAAAAATGCTACGAGCGAATGGCCGCCGACTGCAACCGCCTGAGTTGCTCGATCAAGATCGACTGGCGGCGGAACAAGGGCAACCAACTGGCCACCAAGATCGAAAGCGTGGAGAAGCGGCTGAGGCGGAAGCTGCGCACGTAGACGAGTTTGTCCCGGAGCGGGTGTAAAACAGTTGCCGCTTGTTATCCGGATGGGAGATGATGGAGGGACTGAGAGACAGAGAGATGGAGCGAAAACGCAAGAGGACGCAGTGAAGATCAAGCGCACGCATGTATTGGCGGCCATCGTGGTGGTGGTTTTCGTAACGGCGATCATGTTGCGCGTACGCAGCGAGCGGTTCGCTCCGGCGATATCGACGAAGCGGCCGGCGGTACCCTCCCAAACCCTGGCATTGCCCCAGCCGCACGATTACGTCGCCGAGCCGCGGGTTGATCCGTCGGAAATCCATCGCGGTCCGCGACGGATCATTTCCCTGGCGCCGAGTATTACCGAGATACTCTGTGCTCTTGGCCTGGCGGATCGGTTGGTTGGGCGAACGCCGTATTGTCTTTATCCGCCCGCCATTCGATCGGTCGAGGCCGTTGGGGCCCTGATGGATCCCAACCTGGCCCGGATCAAGGCCCTGGAGCCGGACCTGGTGTTGACCACGATTAATTCGGCTCAGCTCAACGACGGGCTGGCCGCCCTGAATATTCGTTTCGAGGCCGTACCCCATAATTCCCTTGAGCAAATTTATGTGGCCATCGAGCGTATCGGGGTTTTATGCGATCGGCCTTCCACCGCTCGGCAATTGAACGACGGTATTCGCGCGGACCTGGATGCTCTGGTTGCCGGCCGCGAGGCGATAGGCATGCCCGCTTATCGCACGTTGGTGTCCCTTGGCGCGGTCCCCGTGCCGCCACGTCCCATGTTCGTGGCCGGTCCGGGCCTTTTTCTCGACGAGTTGCTCCACCTGGCGGGGGGGATCAACGCCGCCGCGGATGTGCTGAACAAATCCGAAGGCGAAATTCCCTTGGAAGTTTTACTGACCCTTGGCCCGGAGGTCATTCTGGAATTCACCGATCAGGATACGCCGCGGCGAAGGGTCGATCTGTATCAAAGCTGGCGGGCGGTGGGTGTGGTGCCGGCCTTCGAGCATCAACGTATCGGCGTCATCGGCGGCCTGGAATGGCTTAGCGCCGGTCCGCGCATCGCCCTCGAACTGCATCGTTTCATCAGCGTATTGGCGGAGTTGCAATAATCGCACTTTCCATGATTTCAAGATGCGCAGGTCGTGTTTTCTTTCACAAATAGTTGAGGTATAATTAAGAAGTTGGAGATTACTGATGTCAAAAAGCGTTTATCTTGAAACGACCATACCAAGCGCCTATTTCGATGAAAGGGACGATATTGTCAGCGGTTTTCAGCGATATCAGACGCGTTTATGGTGGAATAAATACAAGGATGATTTTGAATTGTATACCTCTGAGGCGGTTATTGTCGAGTTGCGGCAAGAGAGATTCCCTGGCCAGGAGGATGCCATCCGTTTGCTGGATACCGTTGCGATCCTACCAGTGGGAGATGAAATCGCCGGCGTCGCCCGGATTTATGTCGAGCAACTCGTCATGCCGCGTGGACAGATGGGGGATAGTTTTCATTTGGCCTTCGCTTCCGTTTATGCGTTGGATTATCTATTGACCTGGAACTGTCGACATCTGGCGAATCCACGAAAAGTTACGCATATCGCGGAAATCAACCGGCGGTTGGGACTTATTACGCCGACGATTCTAACACCACAAATGCTGGTGGAGGAGGATAGCGATGGATTCTGAATGTCAAATCCTTGATCCCGTGGTTGAGCGTACGCGCCAGGCCCGGGAAGCTTTGCTTCGAGAGTATGATTACGACTTGAACAAACTGATCGATTTGTTCAGGTCGTTAGAGGCTCAACATCCGCAGCGCGTACGGGTACCCGAGTCAAAACAAAAAGTTCCAGTTCTTGGTCGAGGTACTGATAAGCAAATAAGCCGCTGATCGTGAGCTTTTAACAGGAGAGCGGTGGCCGATTTGCCAGCTAAAAACTCGTTGCCTTCTCTTTAGGTATCCGATTCGTCGTTGAAAGCCAGCCCGAAGCGCAAGCGAGTGAACAAAGAAATCCCTTGCTTGCCCGCCACGGCGAGGCAGGTCCGCCAAGGCCCGGCTGTGCAGGGTTCCGCCGTAGCGAGCGAGGTATACTGCTGCGGACCAGTGTTCTGTCATTGGATGCTATTCATTCCTCAAGCATATTACTTTGAAGATGTTTAAAACCGCGGATACTTTTTCAGGCCGAAATAGTTTATCTCGTTATCCGTGCGCGAGAAACGCGGGGGGGGCATGTCGTTCGCGTCGGGTTTGCGGTCGGCGGGGTAGAGCAGGTAGCGGCCGCCCGGTTGGGTGGGGAATTGCACCTGTCTGCCCTCCAAGGTCGCGGGATCGCCGGCCGGTGCGCCCGTGGCCGGATCGACGGCCAGCATCACCGCGTGCTGACCCCAGGGATTTTGGATCACGCAGTTTTTGCCCGCCTCGGAAACGATGTCGATGAAACGAACCCGATCGTCGACAAGTTTTGAGGTTACGAGAAACGCACCTTCGGCCCGCAGGCCGCTGAAGTAGGCATGATGCCAGCGGACGGGCACGGTCGGGAACAGGCGAATCACGCCGTTTTGCGATTGCAGCAGCATTTCCATGACGGCGGCGGCCGCGGCGAATCCGCCTTCCAGGGTCATCGGTTCGTATTGATACATGCTCAGGCCATAGACGCGCGGATCGCCGTTGATGTGCAATGTGGTGTTGGTGATAAAGGCGTCGACGTAAAGGTCCAGCATCTTCCAGGACATGTTGTTCAGGCCGCCCCGCCCCGCGATCATCGACATCCAGGGAAAGCTCCAACCGGTCCACTGGCCAAAGCCGATTCGCATGATCCGATCGAGGGAACCGCCGATCAGTTGACGATCCTGTTCATTGTCGATGTTCATGATACCCAGCGGATGGATGGCCATCAGGTGCGAGAAGTGGCGGTGGGAATAATCGAGGGGTAGTCCCGTGGCGATATGCAGCGACCCTCGTCCCTTGTCCCGGGGATATTCCACCAGTTCGTTCAGGATGGCTCGGGCCCGGTCGGCGAGCTGATCCTTTTCGTTCAAGGTCTTCTCTGATTCAATGATGGCCTGGCCTAGCCAGCGGATAAACGCCAGATCGACGGTTGGATTCTTGACGAGAGAGGCAAAGCTGCCCTCATGATATTCGGGTGAGTAACTGAGGGGTACGTGGAGCTTGCCGTCATCGCCTTTTTCGAGCAGGTTGGCATAGGTGAGGAAGGAGAGCCGAATGATCGGCAAGGCCTGTTCGCGAAGAAACCGCTGGTCCTGCGAATAAAGCCAATGCAGCCAATAGAGATGGGCAAGCCAGGCGGTGTTGCCCGGCCACAGTTCCACGCCGGTGTAGCCGTAAACCCGCTCGCCTCGCGGTCCGATAGCGCAACCCGCCCAGATACCCTCGAATTTGAAGAACTGTTCGCATTGCTTTTTCCAGCGGGGGATGCAGGCATTGAACACGCGGTAGAGCGGTTCGCCGAGTTCGAGCCGATTGGCGGCATAGATCGGCCAATAGGACTCCTGCACGTTCATATCAAGGTGATAGTCGCCGCTCCAAGGCGGCATCACCCCGTCGCAAGTCCACAGGCCCTGAAGGGTGACCGGCCATTTCCCCGGCCGCGAGGAGCAACCCAGCTTGTACATCTCGATATAGTAGAGTGATTCAAGCCGGGCGTCGGGGATCGCCAGATAAGACCGTTGCCAATATTGGTCCCACCATTGCTGGTGCCCGATGAAGTCGTGTCCCCGGGTGGCCGCCTGCTCGACCAGCTTCCGGCCGGCGTCCAGCGGATCCGCGGCGTCGTTGGAGGATGTCAGGGTCAATAGGATGGTACAGGATTGCCCGCCGTCGGCGACGATTTTGTGCCAGCAGACGGCGTACCGGTATCCGGTCGGGGCCGCAAGATGCAGCGAGCCGTGAAGGGGCTCCGCGATGATTTCCGGCTCGGGATACCCCCACTTCTTGAGCAGCCCCCGGGCCCGTTCGTCCAAGTGATCGAACCGCAGTCGCACGTTGACCTGGGCGGCCGGCATCCCTTCGACCTTGATGACCAGCAGGTTCTGTTGGGCGTGGGTATAAGCGGAAAGGCGCATCGATTTTTGATTACGCTGCGCTTCAAGGGTCACCGCCGCCTGCCGCAGATGAAGCCGGGCTTGCTGCCATTCGAGTGGGCCGCCGAAATCGATCTCCAACCGGGGCATGGGCAGGCGGGTGGGGAAGGGCTTTTGCAACCGGTCCGGCTTATCGTTGTAGAACCTCCCGCTCGACAATGCCAACTCCGCCTCTTTTTCCATTTTCTGTGCGATCATCTCGCGGAGGCGGGCATATGTCAGGTCTTCGTCGGTCAGGACGTGCTCGCGTGTCTCCCAGGCGTCATATTTATCCAGGGTGAAACACAGCGGTGCACCATCGCCCCAGATCATGGCCCCGATATCGCCGTTAGCCAGGGGGATGCCGTCCAGCCAGCGCATCGGCGGTTTTTCCCAGATCAAGTCATGGTTGTCCAGAAAGGTAGGCTTGGGTATGAGCCCGAGACAACCGGCGGCCAGCATCAGCAACAGATTGGTCATGACTCACCTCGTTAAACTGAATCCAAAGTCAGAATTAACCGGAAAATATAACCGAAACGCTTTTCTAACGCATCCCGTTCGAGATCATCTTGCGGCCCTTGTCCAATCGATGTTCATAAGTTAATCTCTTGGCGAGCATGAAACGGGCTCTGATCCGATTTGAACAGGAAAGGAATTCAGGATGGCCAAGGCAGGGAAAAAACGATATCGGTTTTCATTTGGACCGTGGAACATTCATGAAGGCGCTGATCCCTTCGGCCCGCCGGTACGGAACCCCATCGCTTTCGAGAAAAAGTTGAAAGTATACAAGCAGCTCGGCTTCGACGGCGTGCAGTTCCATGATGACGATGCCGTGCCCGGTCTGGATAAGATGTCCGCCAAGGCGGTGCTGGCCAAGGCGAGCAAGCTGGGGCAGGTACTGAAAAATAACGGCCTCGTTCCGGAATTCGTCGCTCCGCGACTTTGGGAGCATCCCAACACCATCGACGGTGGCTACACCTCGAACAGCCCCGCTTGCCGTCGTTATGCCATTGATCGTTCGCTACTGGCCATCGATATTGCGTTCGCGATGGGCACGGAAAATATCGTTCTCTGGCTGGCTCGCGAGGGAACCTATATCCGCGAGGCGAAGAACGCCCGCCTCGCCCACGAGTGGCTGATGCAAGCCATCAACAAAATGCTCAATCATAACCCGCGGGTGCGCATCATGATCGAGCCGAAGCCGAACGAGCCGATGGACCATGCCTATGTGCCGACCATCGGCCATGCGATCGCGCTGGCCTACCTCTCGGACGATCCGAGCCGGGTGGGGGGGCTGATCGAGACGGCCCATGCCCTGCTGGCCGGCCTGGACCCCTCGGATGAGATGGCTTTCGCTTTGTACCATAAAAAACTGTGGAGCGTACACCTGAACGATCAAAGCGGATTGAAGTTCGATGAGGACAAGAGCTTTGCGGCCGACAACTTGCGCCGGGCGTTTAACCAGGTGCGCGTGCTGGAGGAGGGAGGCTTCGGCCTGAACAGGGAATTCGTCGGCCTGGACGTAAAAGCCATGCGCACCCAGAAACAGGCCGATAGCACCGCCCATCTGGCCAACAGCAAGCGGTTCTTCGAGATATTGCTTGAGAAGGTGCGGACCTTTAACCGCAAGGCCGAGGCCGAGTTTGTTCGTAACCGCGACTACGAAGGGCTCGAGCGGCTGGTGATCGAACATCTGCTCGGCGTTCGTGGCGGGCGTGCAAGAAAATAAAATCACACAAAAACTGTAGGGGAAATACCCCATCGGACGATATAGGCTGGACAGAGGGCTTGGCTGCTAATTGTTAACGTCATAATTTACAAATACTTAGGGAGTTAATCATGTTTTTGCGTCGGGCTTTGTTATCCCTGGCGTTGATTTTTTCCTGCTGTTGGTGCCTGGG
>CAZXSA010000273.1:0-6357 GCA_964642815.1 uncultured Planctomycetales bacterium
AAACCCTCTTGGCCAGACGCTTGCCGGTCCGCAGATAGAAAGGCACGCCCGACCATCGCCAAGTGTCGATGTACAGGCGCAGGGCAAGGTAGGTTTCGGTGATCGAATCGGCCGGCACGCCCTCTTCCTCGCGGTAGCCGGCCAGACGCTGCCCGGCGAACGAGCCGGATCCATACTGGCCACGCACGCAGGCACGGCTTCCTTCGCCGGTCGACAACGGTTGTATGGCCCGCAGCACCTTGACCTTTTCGTCGCGGATGGCCTGGGCATCCATGCCGACCGGCGGCTCCATGGCCGTCAGGGTCATCAGTTGCATCAAATGGTTCTGCATCATGTCCCGGGCGGCCCCAGCCGTGTCGTAGTAGCCCCCGCGCCGCCCTTCCATGCCCACCCGCTCGGCCACGGTGATTTGCACGTGATCGACGTAGCGGCGATTCCAGAGCGGCTCGAAAATCGCATTGGCGAAACGCAGAGCGAGAATGTTCTGCACCGTTTCCTTGCCGAGATAATGATCGATGCGATAAATCTGCTCTTCGGCGAAGCCGGCGTGCAGTTGCTCATTCAGGGCCTGGGCGCTGGCCAGGTCGCGGCCGATCGGCTTTTCAACCACCAGCCGCGCCCACGCCCGCTCTTGTGTCGGCCGAGCCAGCCCGGCCGCGTGCAGGTGTCCGGCGATAACGGGGAAATACTCCGGGGCCGTAGCCAGATAATAGAGGCAATTTCCGCCCGTTTGCCGTTGCCCGTCCAGCGCGGCCAATCGCTCGCCCAGGGCGGTATAATCGCTCAACTCATCGAAGCGGACCCGCTGATAAAACACCGATCCGGCAAAGTCGTTCCAGACCTCCGTCAGCACCGGTTTCTGTCGGGAATGGATATCCACCGCCGCCCGCATCTGTTCGCGGAACTGCGTGTCGCTCATTTCCCGCCGCGCAGCCCCGACGATCGTACAGCCAGCGGGCAGAAATCCCTGTCGAGCAAGGTTATACAACGCCGGCATCAATTTGCGGGCCACCAGATCGCCCGTCGCCCCGAACAAAACCAGCGCACAAGGCCGCGGCACCATCCCCGCCGGCAAATCGCGACGTAACGGGTTCGCGGAAGCGGACTGATTGGAATCAGGCACGATGATTATCTCCCAAACCTGCCAACAGGCTATGGGCAAATACGGCCGTCTGTCAAAACCTCGCGCTTCAGGTATCACCTTTCGCGCGGCCCCCGCAATCGGTATCCCACGCATGCGCCTTTTCGGCCTTGCCGCCGATGATGGCCACACCCTCCTGCTCCCCGATCGGAACACCGCTCTTGCAGTGTCACCTGCGTAATATTATGCTACCTGTACAGTATCAAACGATATGGGCGTCTCGCCAGGTGCCCTTGGACTCAGTCCGCGCAGCCGTCGCCTTTCCGGCCTGCTCGGACAACATATAAAGGAACGAAATAATGCGAACGATAGCTTCCCCTTTGTACATCATCAGGCAGTACGAGCGCGGTATTGTCGAATTTCTCGGCAAGTACAGCTATTTTGTCGAGCCGGGATTTCATCTGCAATGGCCGATCCTGAACTTGACCCGGGTGCGGGATATTCGCGAACACACCATGGATATCGAGCCCCAACCCGTGATCACCAAGGATAACGTGGAAATCCAGGTGGACGGCCTGATCTGGGTTCGGCCCGGTTTGCAGGCCGAGGAAATCCAGAAAACTTTCTACAACATTGACAACTGGAAGGTCGCCGTCCTCCAACTGGCCAAGACAAATCTTCGCCAGGAGTTCGGCCAACTGACCCTGGATGACAGTCTGACGGCCCGTGAGCGGATTTCCGCCAATCTGCAAACCGTACTTGACGAGATGGTTGCGGATTGGGGGTTGAAAGTCTGTAAGGTCGAGATTCGGCTCATCGACCCTCCGGAAGACATCAAAAGGGCCATGCATAAGCAGAAAACCGCCGAACAGGAACGCCGGGCGATGAAACTGCTGGCCACGGGAAAATACGAGGCGGCCGAACAGGAAAAACTCGCCGCCATTCAGTTGGCGGAAGGAAAAAGAGAGGCCGAGATTCGGGTCGCGGAAGGCAAGGCCCAGGCGATTCGACTGGTTAACGAGGCGGCCGAGAAGTATTTTGTCGGCAACGCCCAGGATCTCAAGAAACTCGAGGTGACCGAGACGTCGCTCAAGGACAATGCCAAGATAATCGTCACGGAAAGAGGAATCTCTCCTCAACTGATTCTCGGCGACCTGCCCGTCGCGGCCCGCGCGCCAGAGGGTGTCTCCGACAAGGCCAACACCAGCCGCGGAACCTGAATTGGCCCACGGCATCCGCCGGTCACGGAGTCTTGCGCTCCCCTGAATCCAGCGAACCCTGTTTCTTCTCTGGAACCAGTTGCGGTCCGTAAGGGAACCGTATTCGGGTTAAGGAAGATCGAGCACGAACGCGCGGCACGGATTACCGAAGGCGGACGAACCCACGGTACCGACCAGGCGTTTGTTGCCCAAGGCGATGCCCAGAACGTTCGACGGATGGCCCGCTTCCACGAACTGGTCATAGAGATCCGTACCGAGCAGGTAATCCATCTGCTGCGCGTAAAGCATCAGGTTCTGGAAGCCGCTCCTTGCGTCCCACATGAACGCCGTACCCGCGTCCAAGTTGCCACCGCCGACCAACGTGCCGTCCGGCGATATGCACCACGCCTGTCCCGGGGCTCCGTCAAACAGAATTTGTATGCCCGTGGCCGGTGTCCAAATGGCCGGGACGCTCATGGGCATCCCCAAGTCAATATGGGTCGAGGATCCCGCCAGCATTCTGGGATTACTGATGTACGCACGGGGCGAAGGGAAGAATTGCGGGCCGTCCTGCTGCTCGAGCGCATACTGAATCCATGCGCCCTCGCCAAAAGGAAGCCCGAACTCGGCCACCCATGCGCCGAGCGGTATTTCGGCGTTGGGATCCGGATAATTTCGGTCAAAAACAAGCGATAAGCCATCGAGCGCGATGGAGGCAGGATCCATCCAGGCCGCGTCGGTGGTTCCGCCCCAGGCTTCCAGCGGAAAATCGCCGTATCCTCTTTCTTCCGACCAGAGAAAGGGGCCCTGCCAGATAAGCCCGTCTTCCCGAACGTAGGCATAACGGCCGAATACCGTGCCGTCATCGGTCACGTCATACGCCTCGGTCTGCGCGCCGTCCCTTGGCGGAGGGATGGGCTGCATGCCCTTGGTCGCGGTCCAGATCCACGCCTGCACGGTATCGTCATCGGGATTCGCGCCGTAACCGACAATGATGGAGCCGTCGTGATTGGTCGCTACCCCGAAGGACAAAGGTTTTTCGGGCAGGAAACCCATCGGGACGAATCCATCCTTTTCCGACCAACGAAAGGCCTGGGCCTGAGCGGGCTGCCCCGATTCGACCGTGGGCAGCACGCAGGAGCCGACCATGACCTTACCGTCGGGCGTGATCTCGCTTGGGATCGTCTGCCCCCCCTCATATATCTCCGGCAGGACCGTCACGACCGGGCCAGCCGGTTCAGGGGGCACGGGGGTTGGAGGCCAAATGTCGCAACCTACAATGAGAAAACAGGTTACGATAGAAATAAGTCGTAGAGTCGCGACCCCTAAATACCTTTGGTTCCAATAAATCATATCCATGGCTCCTGGGGATTGATGAATCACAATTGCGATCGTTCCTCAAAGAGCCAGATCGACTAAAACCGGCAGGCACTTTAGGGGGCATGGCCAATCAACAGTTAATCAAAGGGTAATGTAATCGGGTTGCATCATTCCGCGATTCCCAAACCGGCGAATTTGTCCTACGCGTCACCCCGTCCCTCTCCGTCCCACCATCCCTCTCGCCCTATCCCATCATCTTTTTACCTGTTTCACCCGTTCCCGCTCCCGCGGATCACCCGAACGTGTTTTTATACAGGCCACCCATCCGCACCGCTTCCGCATACCGGAGGAGCTTCAATGGTCACTACAAACAACCCCGTATGCTACCGTCAACTTATGACTCTCTATTTTCTCCGACGAAACCGGCCCCCTGGATCTTCTTCATTGACAACAACCTCCGTGGTCTCTATGTGTTCCGTGGTAAAACATACAAGCGTCAAACGTAGCCAAATCGCCGAAAATCGGTCGTAATATCCTACGCAATAAGGAGATACGCTTGCTAGCATACACCAACTTACGAGTCTTCGAATGGATAAATGCGGGACAATCACGCCACCGCTTGCGGATGCGGAATGGGTTGCAGGCGGGCCGGGCGGAGTTCGGCCGTTACCGGGTCGGTATCGTCCTCGGGGATGAAGTTCCTACCCTTGCGGGTCAACCGAGCCTCGTAGCTTCGCTCGCGATCCGGTTCGGCCACCCGCAAACGCAAATCGAGGTGGCCACGATCCGCTTCGTAGGCCATAACCTCCACGTCGACAATCCGGGTGTCGCCCGGCTCCTCCTCGCCGGTAATCAGACAAGGACCATCCGCGTCTTTCACGAAAGCCAAACGCAGGGGCAATTCGCGCACCGGCTGATCGGCCTGATCCGGCCAGAAGCAAACCTTCCCCATCCACAGACCGCGCAAATGATCCGCCGACCATGCCTCGTCGGCCTCGTCGCTCGGCTCGTCATCATATTCCTCGTCGTCGTCCGCGTCATCGTCCGTGGTCAACTCAAACAGTTGGCCCACCGCCTCATGACTCTCGGTCGAGCTCGGGCAATAGTCGTAAAACTCCCGCACCAACAACAGCGAAATAGGCAGGGCGATGGCCACCCAGCGGTAGTCACCCAGATAAGCCGGTGTGGCCAGGCCGTACGCCACGACCGTGACGATGACCGCCAGCAGGATGACCAGGAGAATGGCCTGACGCATCAGACGGAAACTCCGCTTACGGACGCCTGTTGGATGGATTCATTCAAACGAACCGAAGGCTTGTCGCCGGGTCGAGGCGGGGCAATCTCCGCGTTGCGTAACGCCCGCAACGGATCGAGTGCCCGATTGGAACGCTCAGCCACCTCGGCGGGCGAAGGCCGACCTTTGTCTCGCGATTCCCGCAACTTCTCCATCAGCACAGGCGAGCGACGGGCCTCGGCGGCCAGTTCGCGGCGTAGTTCCAGCAGCTTATTCGCGGTAGCGTCAGCCAGGACACGCTCGCGAAGCAGCCCGCGCCTCGCCGCCTCGGCCTCCTTGCGTTCCTGCTGGACACCCTGCAAATGCAGGCTTAATTCAGCGGCGACCTGTTCAGCCCGCTCGACGCCGAGCAGCAGTTTCTGTAATTGTTCGTCGGCCCGATCTAAGCGTTCGCCGACTTCCTGCGCGCGTTCCGCGCAGCGGCCCTCGGCCCGTTCGGCCTGCTCCCGGGCCTGCGCTGCCTCGAAGGTGACGGCCTTGACCGCCTGCAACTGTTCCCGCAACGTGGCCAGTTCGCGGCCAGCCTGCTCGTGGAGTTCCACGCTTTGACGATCGGCCTGAGCCGCCGCCGCGATGTCGGCCAGAAGTTGCTCACGCAGACCCTCGGCCTGTCGTGTCGCCGTGATTAAAGGATCAAACCGAGTCTCGGCCGACCGGGCGGCGGATTGCAGATTGCGGCATTGCCCCCCGGCCTGTTCCAGCAGGGCACGAAGGGCGGCCTGCTGATTCTCCAGTTCCCGTAAAGGGGCCGCATCGGATAACTCAACGGCCCGATCACATAGCTGAACAAGCTGGTCCGAAACCGTTCGGGCCTCGTCGATCTTCCCATCCAGAGCATGGCTTTGCTGCTCCGCCTGCAGATTCAGGCGATCGATAACCACTTCGGCCTCACCGATGCAACCGGCGAAAGCCTGGGCGTGCGCTTCCGACTGGGCGGCCAGTTGGGTCGCGCTCGCATTGATCTCTTCCAGTCGGGACTCCAGGCCGTGGGCCTGCTCCGAAATCCGCTCGCCAATCTGTCGTGAAATCGCTTGGGCGGATTCAACACCGGCACGCAAAGCCTGTTCCCGCTGCTCGGCGCATGCGAGCAGCGTCGAAAACGCCTCCTCGATCTCTTGCCGTTGGCTCTCGAAACTCGCCCGGTGTTGATTCGCCTCCTGATTCAGTCGCTCGGTGGCTTGGCGGGCGTCGCCGAGTCGGTTCTGTAATTCCCGGCCCTCCTCGCGTAACAGGGCGGCGATTTGTCCGGCGGCCTCGGTGGCTTTCTCGATCCGCGCGTCCAGGTAACGACCGCGCTCGTCAAGTTGTGTACAAATCGTACCGGAAATCTGCTCGGCTTCCTTGATCTGAACACTCAGGGTTTCGGCCTGGTCCTCCACCTGTCCGGCCAAAGTCCGAGCGGCGTGGTCGGCCTGCTCGATCCGTTCGGCCAAAGCCTGAAGTTTGCGACCGGCCTCGTCGGC
>CAZXSA010000274.1:0-6339 GCA_964642815.1 uncultured Planctomycetales bacterium
CCTCGCTGACCTGATCCAGGCTGAGGTGGTAGGCCTCCAGCCGGGCGGGGTCCACGACGACGTGATACTCCGGCTCGCGGCCTCCCACCAGGTCCACGCGGGCCACTCCTCGGATTCGCAGGAAACGAGGCTTGATCTGATAGCGTGCCGCTTCCCACAGTTCCGTAATGCCTCGGGTCTTGCTCGTCAAACTGATTCCGATAATCGGAAAGGCCGAGAAGGTGAGGCGATGCACCCTCGTTTCGGCGGTTGCCGGCAAAGTGCCGCGGATTTGCGACAGGCGGCTCAATACGTACAGTTCCGCCTCGATCATGTCCGTTCGCCAGGTAAAAAACACATTCACCTCGGCGGAGCCGCGACCGGTCGAGGAGCGGATGTTGACCGCGCCGGGGATGTCCTTCATGGCTTCCTCGATGGGCCGGGTGATCGTAGCCATCATTTCGTCGGCCGGCATGACGCCATTGTCGATCAGAATGACCACGCGCGGAAAGTCTGTTTGGGGAAATACCGAGGAAGGCATCATATAGGCGCAAAAGGCGCCGCCAAGGCATAAGACAATCGTCAAGAAGATGATGGCCTTGCGATGGCGCACGACGAAGCCATCGTCGGCAAGCTTTGGGACTTGTCCGTTCTCGTTGAGGCCGTTTTTGGAAACAGTATGCCCGGTCACTTCGTACCCGCCTAAAATAAGTATGCCGCGAAAACTTGCCGTGCAAAGTCTCCGATGAACTGCACATGTGACTGCGCGGCCGAATCGAGAGACACCTGAGCCGCCTCGTGTTGGCAGCCAGCCAGGCCAAGCCATACGCCGGCATTGCATATAAACGCAAATCGACGCGGATGTTGGAAACTTCCTTTCATGGCTGGTCCATACCTCCCTGTGGCCGTGTGGTCGGAGCCGATATTGTCGGCATCGGGGGCAATCGGCCGCCAACGGCTCGCTCCAGTTCCGCCATGGCCGTGGCGTAATCACGCCAGACGCCCAGAAATACCTGACGCTGAACGATCAACGACTTCTGTGCATCAAGCAGAACGATGATATCCTTCTCGCCGGCTTGATACATCCTCTGAGCGGATTCCACATTCTCCTTGGCTAGAGGCAAGGACTGGTCACGGTAAAAATGGACTTGTTGCTCGGCAATCTGGGCGAGGATAAGCGCGTCCTGGACTTGCCGGGCGATGGAATCCAGCAGCGTTTCGTAATTCTTGCGTTGCTGCTCCGCCTCGAATCCGGCCCTGGCGATCCGTGCCTGGTTCTGATCCCAGATCGGCAGCGTTATTTGCAGGGAGGGGCCGAGCAGCGAATCCACGATCGCTCTCCGCTCCGCATCGCGCTGGGCCTTGGACTCAATGGATGGCGCCGTGAGCCGGCCGTTCGCCACGGACTCCCGAGCCGTGTCGGCCAGGATGTTCCGCCCGGGTAGCGCTTGGCGCTCCGGCCGCTCCCATTCGGTGCCTGCCGTCACGCTCGGAAAGACTTTGAGGTACTGTTGCCGGACTTCATTCTCCGCGGCCTCCACCCGTAGGGCGGCGGCACGGGCATCCAGCCGCTCGGTCATGGCCAGGCAAAGCAGGGCGTGTTCGTCCCGGGCAAGCGATACTACCGCGGGCAATTCGTCCCGCAGAGTCCAGGGCTTCTCCCAGCGGCTTAATCCCAATGCGTTCGCGAATGCGGTTTCGGCCAGTCGGCGTTGCCGTTGGATGTCCATCAACTCAAGCCGGGTTTCCAGAAGATTTGTGCGTACCAGGTTAACATCAAGCTTGCCGGTCTCGCCCGCGTTGAACCGATCCTGGGCAAGCTGTAGCGATTTTTTCACTAACGCGACGTTCTCGGTCGCGATAACCTCGGCCTGCTGAAGCGCCAGGAGCCGGTAGGCCTGAGCTTTGGCGTCCGCGGTCAAATCCACGGCTTGTTGCACAACCTTCAAGATGGTCTGTTCCAATTGTGCTTCCGCGATTTTCTTGCGAACGGGAATTTGCCAGAGGTCCACCAACTCCTGACCGAATCCCATGTTCAGTTTCGTCCGGCCGCCGCCTTCCGGAAATTGGACCAGGAGAGAGAACGAGGGATTCGTGAGAAGCCCCGCCTGAACCAAGTCGGCCCGGGATGCACCAATTTCCTGAAAGGCGGACTGTAGCGCTGGGCTGTTCAATAAGGCCAATTGCACGGCCTCATCAACCGTCAGGCCATCGGAGAGGAGAGCATCGATCTTGTCCTTCACGAGAGCGTCGGCCGAGGGTTCGTATACCTCAGGGCTGCCGGTTCGGTCGGTGATAAGTCGCGATGCGTGATCGAAATCCTGCTTCGGATCGACGGTCGCGCAGCCGATGGCCGCCATCAGCATGAGGATTTGGCAAAGGCCAATCAACGTTATCCTGGTGGCATTTGGGAAAAGTTTAGTCTTAATCACATTCAACTTGATCAACTCGTCCTCCCGCCAGATACAACATAAAGCCTGCCCCCGCGATCATCAACACCAGTGCGTATATGACACCGACCTTAACGCCAAAGCCCGCCCACAACCAGCCTACGACAATACTGCTGATCAGGTCGCCCATGCCGGTGATCACGGCCAACGCCCCGAAACCGCTGCCCCGGATGCTTGCGGGCAGGAGTTCCGCCGCGACGGCATCCTCGACGGCCTCATAAAGGCCGACACCGGTGCCCCCGAGAGCGAACATGATCGCCAAGCCGACGTAGCTGTCGACACCCGCCATCATGCACGCGGCGGCCAGCGCCGCGGCCAGATAACCGGCCACCAGAAGCATCCGCTTGTTCGTACGGTCCGCCATCCACCCGCCAAGGTATGACCATGAGGCGTACAGCACGTTGTGGAGCGTGTAGCCGGCTACCGACAGGGTGGTAGCTCGGGCAGTGCCGATTGTCGGCGAAAGAACCATCACCGTGTACAGAATATAGAAGGTGTCCGCGAAATCGCCGAGACCAAACAGCCCGACTGCGGCCAGGAACTCCTTGAAGCGGGAGTCGAATCCCCCAAAGCTTTGGAGGAACGGAGTGCTGACCGGTACGCGGTCCGTCCGTTCACGCACCAGAAAGATGATGGCAAATACGGCCAGAATCGCCGGAATAGTCGCGAGCAGGATCAGATTCCGATGGGGCAGGCCTATATGCAGGAGCAGCAGCACGGCCAGCGGCGCAATAATGGCTCCGGTCGTATCCATCGCCCGCTCAAAGCCGAAAGCCCGGCCGTAGGTCTCCGGGGTGACCGCATCGGCGAGCAGCGCCTTCCTCGCCGGCGTACGCAGGCCGCGCGAGACCCAAGCCAAGACTCGACCGCCTAGCACGATGAACCAGTTCGTGGCTAGAGCAATCACGACCGGCGAAAGGGCCATGACACCGTAGCCGCCGGCACAGAGGATCTTGCGGCGGCGTAGACGGTCGGCCAGCCAGCCACCGTACAGCTTGGCGAGGCTCGAAAAACCGTCGGCGAAGCCCTCGATCGTCCCCAGGGCACCGGCAGCGGCGCCCATCGAGGCCAAGTATGCCGGCAGCGTGGACGTCACGGTCTCATGGCTCATGTCGCTGAACAGCGACGCCATGCCAATGCCGAATACCGTTGGCGTGAGCCAGCGGGTCACGAGACGTTTATCGGCCGCGTGAGTCGAATGGGGTACTTCACTCAAGGCTGGCCACCTTCGCGGTGCTACCGCTTGTCGGCGAGCGGATTACCGAAAACCGCCGCCTTGCCCAGCTCCACCTCGATCTCCAGCAGACGGTTGTACTTGGCGATTCGCTCGCTGCGGCAGGCCGAACCGGTCTTGATCTGGCCGCCGCCCATGGCCACGGCGAAGTCGGCCATGAAGGCATCCTCGGTCTCGCCGGAACGGTGCGAAACGACAAATCCCCAACCGGCCTTCCGGCACAAATCGATGGCTTCGATAGTCTCGGTCACGGTTCCGATCTGATTGAGCTTGATAAGCACGGCATTGGTGGACTGCTCCTTGATACCCCGTTCGATGAAGCGGGTATTGGTGACGAAAATATCATCACCGACAATCTGGATGCGCGAGCCCAGTACGGCCGTGTGCTCCTTGAAGCCGGCCCAGTCGTTTTCCGCGAGGCCGTCCTCGATCGAGACGATCGGGTATTTCTCCACCCAGGTCTTGTACAGCGCCGTTATTTCGGCGCTGTTCTTCTTGCCCTGGCCGGACTTGGTGAGCTGGTAGGCGCCGTCCTCGAAGAAGGAACTGGCCGCCGGATCGAGAGCGATGGCCACATCCTTGCCGGGTTTATAACCGGCCGCCTCGATGGCCGCCACGATCACTTCGCAGGCCTCGTCGTTGCTCTTGAGGTTGGGGGCGAAACCGCCTTCGTCGCCGACGCTCGTGGCGTAGCCCTTCTTGTGCAGGATCGCCTTAAGGGCGTGGAAGGTCTCGGCTCCATAGCGAAGGGCCTCGGCGAACGTCGGCGCCCCGATCGGCATGCACATGAATTCCTGGAAATCCACGCTGTTGTCGGCATGCTTGCCGCCATTGAGGATGTTCATCATGGGCACGGGGAGCCGGAATGCCCCCGTTCCGCCCAAGTAGGCATAGAGAGGGAGGTCCGCGGCGGTCGCGGCCGCGCGGGCCACGGCCATGGATACGCCGAGGATGGCGTTCGCTCCCAGCTTGCCCTTGTTGGGCGTTCCGTCCAGTTCGATCATCAGGCGATCGATCTCGGCCTGGCGGCCAGGATCCAGCCCGACCAGCTTGGGGGCGATGGTATTGTTGACATTGGCCACGGCCTTGAGTACGCCCTTGCCGCCGTAGCGTTTTTTATCGCCGTCGCGCAATTCAACGGCCTCGTTTTCTCCGGTTGACGCGCCGGAGGGCACGGACGCCGATACGACGATGCCGTTGTCGAGGGCGACGAACACCCGGAGTGTCGGGTTGCCCCGCGAATCCAGAATCTCCAGCGCGTTGACTTTAGTGATCTTACGGTTCATGGGTTGGCTCCTTGTTATTTAAGATATTAAATCAAGCAGGGATCTCTTTGCTCCCCGTCATCGTTGTTAAAACGGCATCCCGGATGATCTTGGCGGGATGGGTGGTAAGCGTATTCAGAAACTGCCGGGCAACGGTATCGTCGATCTTGCAGAGCGCTTTTACCACTGCCTGTGCAATGTACACGTCTTTTGTTCTTTTGAAAAGCTCGATCAGGGGTTGCACGGCGCGCCTCTCGCCGAGTTTGCCGAGTAACCAAGCCGCCCGGATCGGAGTACGCGGTTCCGGATGGTCCAGGGCCAGAATCAACTTCTCGATATAATCCCTGGAATCCCAGAAGGCCCGAATGTCGAGACCGCAATAAGGACAGGGGCTGATGTCCTCGTTGAAGTCGCGCCAACAGCCTGGGCAGAAGAATCGAACCATTTCAATCGACCTGTGCCTCCTGCAATATATGAATCAGATCGTCCACGATTAAATCGTCGATCGGCAGGGATCGGAGCGATTCGACCATCGCTGACCGATCATAAGCCACTCGGCGAATGGTCACTTCTCCGTCCTGCCAGATCGCATAGGACGCCCTGGGATCGGCGTCCAACGGCTGACCCGCCGAACCTGGATTCACGATCAGCATGTCTCCGTAGGAGCGCACCATGGGAAGATGCGTGTGCCCGACCACCAGAACATTGGCTTGAATGGAGCCGATGATTCTATCCAACATCGCGTCCCTGAGTAACGGCGTCAGCCGATAATCATAAAGAGGCTCCATGGGGGTTGCATGAGCAAGGGCAAAACGGACACCGCCGATTTCCCAATGCAGGCTGACCGGCAAGCGGGTGAGCCACTTCAGATCGGCCGGATCAAGGCGTGCTCGCGTCCAGTCACGCATGGTTAAGGCCAGGGACTGCTTGGCCGGATTGGCTCTCGGATCGGCCCGAAAGGCAACGGCGTGGTCATGATTACCCCGTACAGTGATGGCCTGGTGTTCGCGGATCCATTGCACCGTAGCCTGAGGCCCGGGGCCGTAGCTGACCGTGTCGCCGCCACAAATGATGTAATCCACCGTCCCCGCATCGCGCTCCACGGCGGCAAGCGCCCAGGGATTAGCGTGAATATCCGATAGAATCAGAATTCGCATGAGCGTGAGTACTCCCAAACCGACCTGCCGGTCGCTGATTCTAACACAAAGACCCCAGCCAGTTTTACTCCTGGTGGGGTCTATTCTCCGCTGTGCCGTTTCGGCGCAACCCCTACCCAGGATACGGGTAGGAGTCATTAGGTCCGCAAAGACCGGTTAGGGGCGGACTCCATCGCCATCAGCAGTATAGCCGGTGTACGCTGGGGCAGCAACGGGACGCCCCGGGAAAAATACTTATCAACCGCGTGGGATTC
>CAZXSA010000275.1:0-6314 GCA_964642815.1 uncultured Planctomycetales bacterium
GTCTCCCTGGCCCGCAGCCGGGCCGAGGATAAGAACGTCATGCTGCTGGCCAAATACGAGGAGCAGCTTCCGCCCATCCCCGTCGACACCGAAGGCATGCATCAGGTCGTGCTGAACATCGTGGGCAATGCGATCGACGCCGTCGCCCCGAACGCCGGCGTGGTCCACGTGGGCACCCAGTTTAACGCGGAAGAGGGTATCGTGGACATCATCGTTACCGACAACGGGCCGGGCATCGAGACGGACAAAATCGAGGAAATCTTCGAGCCGTTCAAATCCTCCAAGGGCCAGGCCGGAACCGGCCTGGGGCTGGCCGTCGCCCGCAAGGTGGTCAAGGAGCATCACGGCCGCATCGTCGTGGAAAGCACCCCCGGCGAAGGCACCACCTTCCGCGTCCGCCTCCCCGTGCAGGAACTGACCCACTGGAGCGAGGAAACCTATTCGACGTTGCAATAGGCGATGGACCGATTAGGATCGACGTAAAACATGATGAAGCATACGAACATTAGGCTTCGATAAAGCTAGCGCGGTTATACTATGCCATTCCGGATAAGTTCGCGAACACGTCGCATCTTGCTCGGCAACCATCCAACCAGGAAAGCCACGGCGACCATCATTCAATTCCTGCTGATCTTCCTTTGGCATATAGGCATGTTCCTGCTTATGGAGGTAATACCTTTTGTGAGACTAGCCGTATGGGCATCACAATTATACTTCCGCGCGGGCCTCACGCAGTCGTATATTAGCGACGTTGCATCTTATCCCAGCAACAACGACTCGACGATCACAATCGTACGGGCTTTTTTACTGTCCATGATCGTATTGATTCTGACCGAAGCCTTGCTTGGCTGGTTTGGTTATCGGATCATGGTTCGCCGCCCGAAACCACGATGGTATCGCTTCATCCGGTCCTGGTGGCGTACTTGCATGTGGGCAACCCTCTTTGTGCCGGTAGTGATATTCCTCAGCTCTTTATTGCCGATTCCTTTTCCGTTTTGCTATATCCTGGTCAGCCCTGTGGTCATTGGTCTGTTCTTCTTTTGGTGTCCGGGCTGGATGGCTTTGCGAGAAATCGTTCTTCGAGGAAAACGAATTGGACAATTGTGTCCGGTATGCCGTTACTGTCTCTATGGTATCCCCGGTGTCATTTGTCCGGAATGCGGTACGCCGTTGATCCATGCAAAACAAGGGGGCTTCGCGATTGACCAAGATCGTCTTGGGCGTGTGCCAATCTAAGAAACAACCAACCCCAACGGGGTTTCATAATCCAGCCCAAGGTTGCGGCGTAGCCGCTACCTTGGGAAAACGACGCCGCGCCACCCCGCCAACCCCAACGGGGTTGCGTTTTTCATGGACATGGTATTCCCACACCAAACCACGCAACCCCGTTGGGGTTGATGTGGTGGTTAATGCCTCCATGACCCAGGGTAGCGGCCGAGCCGCAACCCTGGGCTATGATACGCAGCCCCTTTGGGGCAAAAATCGGCGTTCCGTAGCCCCTTCGGTAAAGAAACCCGCGTATTGCCGTCCCTTCGAGGTGGTCGGCAGGTCGCCTCGCGACCGTCGAGCCGGCAGGATTGATGAGACTGGTCATGACACCATCCCATTACTCATGGGATTTCAGTATTCAACCGGGCTTATTTGCTTTCCAGCCAATTGTCACCCCAGGCCAGATCGACCTTGACGGGAACGTCGAGGGGCAGAGCGTTGCACATTTCGTGGCGGACGAAGTCGGCCTGTTCCTCGACGCCGACTCGCGGGGTATCGAAAACCAACTCGTCATGGACCTGGATCAACATGGCGACCGGCCGTTTTTCTTGAATGATCCGCCGGTGAATATTAATCATGGCCCGCTTGATCAGGTCGGCGGCGCTGCCCTGGATAACGGTATTGACCGCGAGGCGCTCGGCCATCTGGCGGGCGTTGCGGTTCCGCGAATGGAGGTCGGGGATGGCCCGGCGCCGGCCGAGGATGGTCCGCACGTATCCTTTTCGCCCGGCCTCGTCGATCACTCGATCCATGAACAGACGAATGCCCGGGTAACGCAGGAAGTACATGTTGATGAAGTTCTGAGCCTCGGCGACAGGCATACCTGTGCCCCGCGACAACCCGAAAGCCGATTGGCCGTAAATGATGCCGAAATTGACCGCCTTGGCCCGACTCCGCTGCTCGCGGGTCACTTCCTCCAGCGGCACGCCGAAAACCTGGGCCGCCACGAACTGATGAATGTCGCGGTCCTCGATGAAAGCCTGCTTCAAGACGTGGTCCTGCGAGAAGTGGGCCAAAACGCGCAACTCGATCTGCGAATAGTCGGCGGTGAGCAACACATGATCGGTGTCGGTGGGAACGAAAGCCCGGCGAATCTCGCGGCCGATCTCGGTGCGGATCGGGATATTCTGCAGGTTCGGGTCGCTGGAGGACAGCCGGCCGGTAATCGCCCCAGTCTGATGAAACGAGGCATGGATGCGGCCGGTGCGCCGACAGATCATCTGCGGCAAAGTGTCAATATACGTGTTTTTGAGCTTGGCCAGCTCGCGGTATTCCTTAATCAACTTGGGGACCGGGTGGTTGGTTTGCCAGGCCAGCGTTTCGAGCGTTTCCGCATCGGTGCTGCGACCGGCGCCGGTCGCGGTTTTCTTGATGACCGGCAGCTTGAGCTCGTCGAAGAGGACGGCGGACAGGGCCTTGGTCGAGTCGATGTTGAACGAGTGGCCAACCTCTTCGTATATCTGTCGGGTCAGGGTTTCCAGCCGATCGGCCAGCTCGCGGCTCATTCGCGTAAGCACCGCGGTGTCCAGCTTGACGCCGTTGACTTCCATGGCCGCCAAGACCTCGACCAAAGGCATTTCCGTTTCGCGGAAAAGCGGCTCGACGTCGCTGCCTTGCAACTGTCGGCTGAATTCCTGGTAAAGCTGCCAGGTGATGTCGGCGTCTTCCGCGGCGTATTCGGCGGCCCGGTCGGTGCTTACCGAATCGAAACCGATCTGGTTTTTGCCCTTGCCGATCAGGTCGCTGATGGGGATGGGTGTTATGCCGAGCAACTCGCGGGCAAGGGCGTCCATGCCGTGCGAGCGGCGGGTCGAATCGAGCACGAAGCTGGCGATCATGCTGTCGAATTGCACACCGGCGACGGGAACACCCTGATGAGCGAGGACGGCCAGGTCGTATTTGATATTCTGGCCAACCTTGGCCACCGTGGCATCAGCGAGGATAGGACGCAGGGCGTCGAGGGTCGCCTCAAAAGGAAGACACTTACCTACGCCGGCCAGCGGTAGGTAATAACCCTCGTGGGCCTTCCACGAAAAACTCATGCCCACCAGCCGAGCCTCCGCCGGCCGCAGGCTCGTGGTCTCTGTGTCCATCGCGAAAATCTTTTGCTTACGCAACTGCTCAAGAAAATTCGCGAACAGGGTCTCGCTATCGACGAGAACATAGCGGCGACCGGGGGTCGATCCGGTACCGGTTACATGTGGCGTAGCCGGTGCGTCGGGCGCGGCCTCGGCGGCCAATTCGAGCAGGCGGCGGAAATCCAGTTCCGCGAAGATCGGCTTCAAGGCCGCGTAGTTCACCCCGCTGAACCGGCAGGCCTCCAGATCGAAATCCAACGGGACATCGTTGCGCAGAGTCACCAGTTTCCGCGTTTTTTCCAACTGTTCGGCGAAGGCCAACACGTTCTGACGCATGGCCGGGGTTAGTTCATGGGCATGTTCGACGACCGCGGCGGCCGATCCATACTTGGCGATCAGGGCGGCGGCCTTTTTCGGCCCGATGCCTTTGACTCCCGGAATATTGTCCGTCGAATCGCCACAAAGGGTCTGCACCTCGACGGCCTGCTCGGGGCCATAGCCCTTTTGTTTATGCAGCTCTTCCGGGCCGAACAGTTCCCCCTTGATTGGATCGAATAGCCGTACCCGCTCGGACAGAAGCTGATCGAGATCCTTGTCCCGACTCACCATGATGACATCGAGGTCTTGGCCGGCCAGCCGCCGGCAGAGCGTGGCAAGCACGTCGTCGGCCTCGAAGCCAGGCCGGCTGAGGATGGGAATGCCTTGCGTGGAGATGATCTGAAGGATCCGGTGAATCTGGGGGATTAAATCCTCCGGCGGCGGCTCGCGGTTGGCCTTGTATTGTGGGTCGATCTCGCGGCGGAAAACGGTACCCTCGTCGCTGTCCATGGCCACCGCCAGGTAGTCCGGTTGATGCTCGCGGATAAGTTGCAGGAGCATGTTGGAAAAGACGTAAGTGGCCCGGGTCGGCTCGCCGCTGGGGGCCGATAGTTGCCGGAACGGGGCGTAATAACAGCGGAAAATCTGACTCAGCCCGTCGATAACAAAGAAACGTTTGGCCATAAGTATTCTCGCTTGCCGGTGCGGGGAAAAAGAGTTTCGGGCACTGTAGGACCATAGCATGAGGGGTGTCAAGGCGGATGCGACGATCCGGCGATTGTGATAGACATCGGATACAGTTGGCACGGTGAATTTCGGTTTACTTGGGAATTGTCCTGCTCTACTCCGCGGCCTCATAAACACAGCCAGGCCTTTGTCCCGCCAAGGTGTGACAAAGGCCTGCTCTTTCCACCCAACACCTTGGGACATCCTTGCCTGCCCTCGATCCAGGGGGCTCGAAAATTTGCTCCGTTTCGCGTAATCTTTTGCCCCGATCAGGGATGGCCGACGGTCGGCGCGAAAACGGCCGGACCGGGGGCGACAAGATATTCAAAATACTTATAATATACGCACCTTCGTATCCGGATGGTGATACAAAGGGTGGCCCGAGAAGCAGGTGAATGGAGTTCCATGCCCAAACGCGATGACATCAAGTGCGTCCTGATTATCAGTTCCGGTCCGATCGTGATCGGCCAGGGCTGCGAGTTCGATTATTCCGGCACGCAGGCGTGCAAGGCCCTGCGCGAGGAGGGCGTGCGGATCGTATTGCTCAACAGCAACCCGGCCACCATCATGACCGACCCGGAAACGGCCGACCGCACCTACATCGAGCCGATCACCCCCGAGGCCATCGACAAAATCCTCACCCGCGAAAAGGAACTGGGCACGCCGATCGACTCGCTGTTGCCCACACTGGGCGGTCAAACCGGTCTGAACTGCGCGGCCAAGGCGGCCGACATGGGCATTCTGGACAAGCACGGCGTCCGCCTGATCGGCGCCAACCGGGCGGCCATCCATAAGGCCGAGGACCGTACCGAATTCAAAAACGCCATGCTGCGGATCGGGATGGACTTGCCGCGCTCGGGTATCGCCCATTCGCTGCCCGAGGCTCGTGAGATTCTTAAGGAGGTCGGCTTGCCGGTGGTGATCCGCCCCGCCTACACCCTCGGCGGTTCGGGCGGTGGGTTTGCCAATACCATGGAGGAGTTCGAGACCATCGCCAAACGCGGGTTGGAATATTCCCTCAACAGCGAAATCCTCATTGAAGAAAGCTGCCTCGGTTGGAAGGAATACGAGCTGGAAGTCATGCGCGACCGGGCGGATAACGTGGTCATCATCTGCTCGATCGAAAACTTCGATCCGATGGGTGTGCATACCGGCGACTCGATCACCGTCGCCCCCGCCCAGACCCTGACGGACAAGGAATATCAGCTCATGCGCGACGCGGCCATCAAGATCATCCGCGAGATCGGCGTGGACACCGGCGGGTCGAATATCCAATTCGCCGTCCATCCCGACACCGGCCGCATGATCGTCATTGAGATGAACCCGCGCGTTTCGCGCAGTTCCGCCCTCGCCAGCAAGGCCACCGGGTACCCTATCGCCCGGATCGCAGCCAAGCTGGCCCTCGGCTACACCCTCGACGAAATCCCCAACGATATCACGAAAAAAACGCCGGCCAGTTTCGAGCCGACCATCGATTACTGCGTGGTCAAAATCCCGCGCTGGACCTTCGAGAAATTCCCCGAGGCCGACGAAACCCTTACCACCCAGATGAAAAGCGTGGGCGAGGCCATGGCCATCGGGCGGACCTTCAAGGAAGCCCTGCAAAAAGGCATCCGCTCGATGGAGATCAAGCGCTTCGGCCTGGGCCTCGACGTCAACGACAAATGGCTGAACGCCGTGCGCGAAGGCAAGGTTTCTTCCCGGCGTATTGAGGATGTCGGCACCGCGACGACCAATAGCACGAGTATGGATTTGACGCTCAAAGGCCGCCGTTCCGGCGAAGCCCCGGCGGACACCAAGGAGGAAAGCGCCTCCACCTGGCCGATCCCGCTCGAAGTGCTCCGCGATAAACTCGAACGCCCCTGCCAGGGCCGCGTCTACTACATCCGCTACGCCTTCAAGATGGGCTGGACCGTCGAGCAG
>CAZXSA010000276.1:0-6306 GCA_964642815.1 uncultured Planctomycetales bacterium
CATGTGGAAAGCAAACCCTGATGTCGATCCAACCTTTCGGCAAAACGCCTGACGGGCACCAAGCTTCTTTGGTTCGGTTGGTTAATCCGCACGGGCTGCAAGCGGACATCACCAATTATGGCGGGATCGTGACCCGTCTGCGGGTGCCCGACCGTCACGGCCGCTTGGACGATATCGTGCTCGGCTTCGATACGCTCGACGAATACATCAAGCAATCGCCATACTTCGGGGCCATCGTCGGGCGCTATGGCAACCGCATCGCTCACGGCCGGTTCACTCTCGACGGCGTGGAATACAAGCTGGCCACCAACGACGGCAAACACCATCTGCACGGGGGCAACCGGGGATTCGATAAAATCACCTGGGAGTTTTCCGCTTTTCAATACGACAATGTTGTCGGCGTGCGGCTCTGCTATATCAGTCGCGCCGGCGAGGAGGGTTATCCCGGAAGCCTGGGATGCACCATCACTTACACGTTGACCCCCGACAACGCTTTGCGCATCGATTATATGGCGGGCACCGATAAGCCCACGCCGGTCAACCTCAGTCATCACGGCTACTTCAATCTCGCCGGGCAGGGTAACGGAGACATCCTCGGCCACAAAATGTGGATCAACGCCGATCGGTTTATTCCGGTCGATCGCGGGCTGATCCCCACCGGCGAACTGGCTCCGGTCCGGGATACGCCCTTTGATTTCCTTACCCGGCCCATGCCGATCGGGTCGCGGATCGACGCGGATCATCCGCAACTGGCGAACGCCGGCGGGTATGATCACACCTGGGTACTGAACAAACAGCGCGTGGGCGAATTGTCTCTGGCCGCCACGGTTTACGAACCGACCACCGGCCGGATCATGAACGTCCTGACTACCGAGCCCGGCCTTCAGTTTTATTCGGGCAATTTCCTGGACGGCAAGCTCACCGGGAAAGAGGGAAAAGTCTACGGCCACCGGGCCGCGCTTTGTCTGGAAGCCCAGCACTTCCCCGATTCGCCGAACCAGCCGGGATTCCCCTCGGTCATTCTTCGAGAGAAGCAAAAGTATACCCAGACCACGATTTACCAGTTCCGCACGCGGTAAACGATGGTTATCCGCATGAGGTGATCGGTCGCCGTGCAATTGACCTGGATCGACATGACGGTCTTCGTAGGCTTCATGGCCGTCGTGGTTGTTGTTTCTCTTTATGCGGGCCGGCGGGAGCGGGATACGCGGGATTATTTTCTCGCCGGCCGTAGTCTCGGTCCCATCCTGATCGGCTTTTCCCTGATCGCCTCGAACATTTCCACGGAGCATTTCGTGGGGATGGCCGGCTCGGCGTTCGGCAATTACGGCCTGGCCGTCGCCGCTTACGAATGGATGGCCGCGATCACGCTGGTCTTTGTCGCCTGGTGGTTCCTGCCGCGATTCCTCTCCGCCGGCATCTATACCATGCCGGAGTATCTGGAATACCGCTATGATCGCGGGGCGCGGACCATTATGGCCGTCCTGCTGATGATCGCTTACATCGTGGTTTTTCTGGCCACGGTCGTATACAGCGGGGCAGTGGCATTGAACACGATTTTCGATGTGCCCCGTTTTTTTGAGACCCGGTTCCGTCTCGATCCGGAGCCGGCGAGCTTCTGGGCGATGGTGGCCGCCGTCTGGCTGATCGGGATCATCGCCGGTTCGTATACTATTTACGGCGGCCTGAAAGCGGTGGTCTGGTCCGATCTGTTACAGGGTGGTGCGTTGCTGCTCGGTGGGGCGACAGTGGCCGTCCTTGGCTTGTATACCATCGGCGAGGGTAGTGTGCCGACGGGCTGGTCACGGTTCATTACCGCCAATGACGACAAGCTGCACGCCGTGCTGCCCTGGAATCATCCCGATCTGCCTTGGATAGCCATCTTTGTCGGTGGGTTATGGATCCCGAACCTCTTTTACTGGGGTTTGAATCAGTTCATTACTCAGCGGACGCTGGCGGCTCGGAGTCTGGCGAAAGGACAAATGGGTATTTTCATCGCCGCCGGTCTAAAACTGTTGATTCCTTTCATTATCGTCCTGCCGGGAATCATGGCGTGGCAGTTATACGGAACCGCGATTGCCAACGGCGACAGCGCCTACCCCCATATGATTAAAAACCTTCTGCCGCCGTCGCTTCGCGGGGTGATGTTTGCCGCTTTGGCCGGGGCGGTGATGAGTTCCTTTAATTCGGGGGTCAATTCGGCCGCGACCATCTTCACCATCGACCTCTACAGCAAATACATCGACCCGAAAAGCACACCCGAGAACGCTGTTCGCATCGGCCGCGTGGCCACTGGAGTCATCGTGGTGCTGGCCTGCCTGTGGGCACCAATGATCAGCCGCTTCGGAGGCGTGTTCAAGTATATCCAGGAAATCTGGGGATTTATCACGCCGGGGATCGTGGCGGCGTTTCTCGGCGGCATGTTGCTGAAAAAAGCCCCGCCCCTGGCGGCCAAGGTGGCGATGCTATTGAGTGTCGTATTTTACGCCCTTTGCCGTGTGCCCGGATGGGTGATAACCGAACCACAAAGTCCACTGGCCCAACTGATCCACCGCTTCAGCACCATGACTTTTCTGCATCACATGTTCATCGTGTTCTGGCTGCTGTTTCTCTGCATGGCCGTCATCGCCGTGCTTAAACCTCTGACTTGCCCGGTCCAGTGGCCGCGCTCGGAGATTGACGTAACCCCGCACCCGCGGCGCTATTTGTATGGCGGGGTGGTGATCGCCCTGACGGCGGTATGCTATATCATGTTCTGGTAACTTCAACATCAAGATGGCCGAGGTATCTCATGATGGTCAATAGTAACCTCGTTTTCAGCGGTTTCTGGATGTTTTGCTGTGTTTGCATGGCGCTTGGCCCGGCGAGTGCGACGAACGCCGCCGAGACAAGCCTTTCCTCAAGATTACCCGATGATGTACCACCGGTATTGACCGCCTGGTTCTGGCGCGAGTCGGATTTCGAGCCGGAAGGTTACAAGCCCTGGCTGGACATGATGGCCCGCCACTCCGGCGTGAATCTGCTGGCCACCTCCCTGCGGGCCCCGCACAAGGAAGTTACCGATCCGTCGGTCCACGATCAGATAAAGGCGGCCGCGATATATGCGGATAAACGAGGCATGAAAATCGCCATGGACCTGGATATCCGGCTGGCTCGGGAGGCCTTCCGGCAAAAGTACCCAGACGAATACCAGGAAATGCTGCGTTTGCGCGAGATTCAACTGATCGAGGGCGAGGAAACCACGCTAAGCATTCCAAGTCTGGATTTGACGGACCACTATACCAACCGCACGACGCATTATATTGCTCTGGCCGGTCGCTTGGCCCGCGTTTATGTCTACCAGCGCCAATCCGACGGTATCATTCCTGAAACGGTTGAGGATATGACCAGCGCGTGTAAGATTGTTTCCGCGACCGCCAAGGAGGTGGTCGTCGCGATCCCTCACAGTCCGCGCATGAAAGGGAAAACCGCCTGCGTCATCGCATGCTTTACGCACCTGATGCCGTCGGTTTTCGCGCCCCATCTGCTGTCGTTTCAGCGGGAGATACTCGAATATTACCGGGATGTGCCTTTAGTCGGGGCCTGCAAGGACGAATGGGGTTTTCCACCTGATTTTGAAGGCAGTTCGAGGAATACCAACTTCTGGTATTGCCGTTTTCTTAACGAAGCTTATGCCCGCCAGACCGGCGGCCGCGACCTGGTTCGAGATTATCTGTTGATGGCTTTTGGCGAGAAGGGCCGCGAGGTGGAGCGGCAGGTCGCGATCAATCAATTCCAGGAGCTTATTCGGCGGCGTAACGGGGCCATCGAGACGGATTTCCATGAGGCCACCAAGTCCGTCTTCGGGCCCAATGTGTTCGTGGCCACGCATCCCACGTGGTGGCCTTTCCCGGACCGGCGGGAGTTCAAGAAGAACGGCCTGCACTGGTGGATCGCCCGGCGGGATTACGCGCAAACCGATGAAATCGCCCCCTACAGCGTGCGTACATCGCTGGCCAAGAAATGGGGAAGTCCGGTCTGGTACAACATGTACTATTCGACCAAAGTCGTGGATTATCAGATGGAAATCTGGGCGAGCGCTCTGGCCGGCGGGCGCGTGGACTTTCACCCATTGTATCCTCGGAAGGAAGCGGTACCGTTGCAGGAAAGCTACCGTGAACTACTTCGCGGAGGTTTGATGCGCGGGGATTGCCGTATTCGGTTGCTCAATTTCATTACCCGCAGCCCGTTGGATTGCCCGGTCGCGGTGGTGTTCGGGCAGCCCTGCGCGATGAACTGGGCGGGGCCCGCGTTTGATGATGTCGGCTTGCCGCTCGGTGATGCGTTATGGCGAGCCGGTTATCCGGCCGATCTTATCCCCACGACGGAGATATGGAACGGTTCGTTGACCATCAGCGACGATGGCTATATTCAATACGGCCCGCAGCGTTATCACTCCGTTGTGTTGTATCATCCGCAACTCGACAAAACAGTTACGGCGGACTTTTTCCGCAAAGCGGCCGAGGGCAAAACCACTTTGTATCGGCTCGGTGACTGGACCCGCGATTTCACCGGCCACGAGGTGGACGTTGCCCACTTGTTGCCCACGAACATGCGGGTTTGCGCAGACGTGAAAACGGCCGCCAATGATATTGTTCACCAGTTGAGTACATCCGACATTTCGCCGCAGTCAGCGGCCGACCGGATCATTGAATTCGGCGACTGTCGCGGCACGGCGCCGGCGGCCAAGGGCCATAGCCGCCTGCTCGACGGAACGCATATCATTGTTGCCGGCCAGGAGTCCGCGAGCGGCGATCCGATCCAGGGCACGTATACGGTCGGTGACCACTCGATTACCGTCGATGCAATCGGTCTCGTCGCCGTTCGTCTGGAAAAGGACGGCCGCCTGGCGGCAATGGCCGTCGGCGGGCTAAAGAGCATCCGGGCCGGTCGCCTTTCGATTGACTTGGCCCAGCGCATGGACTTGGCTTTGTGGCATGATCGGGATGGAAAGCTCCGCGGCGTTTTGCAGGATTATGACGGCACCGTCCCCCCGGCCCTGGCCGATCTGACTCCGAACTGGCTGCGCCTGTCCGTGCCGATAGCGGCTGAATAGATAATTGGAGGGAACTTGATGCTGTACGGACCCTCGACACCGTCGTGATCATGTTTTTGACACAATTTGGAACAGGTTAGGAAATACACCGCCGCATTATTCGATCACCTATGGCACGGACAGGAGAATAGCGGACTCCTCGCCGGTAGCTTCATTGTGGAAAACTAGACGGTTGTTGTCGGGACCAAGCAATTGAGTGTTAGCGTTTAGCAATTCGATACCATAAATAGTCCCGTCCGGGGCGAGATCGATGTTGAGCTGGTCAGTAATATGAAGGGTTTCCACTTCCGCAGCCTGTTCCGCAAAACGGATATAAGCGATATTATGCTGAGGATCGTAAGTTAGTTTCATAGTTTTATTCCTCCCTTAATAATAGCGAGCGATTACGGTAATAACAAGCCAGTCATCTCCCTCTGGAGTCGCAAAAACTTCGACTTGTTTATTGGAATACTCCCGGCCACGCCAAGTTCCCCCAAAAGGGAAATTCTTACGAAATCCGGTTCGTCCATACTTGGCTGGAAAGCATTCTCCGGCATTTACGGCTGCGATAATTTCATCTTCTCTGACACCACGTTCAAGAAGCCTTTCCCGGGCATGGGGATGTAATCGGATATTCATCATTATCGTCCAATTCTTTAAGACCGGTTGTGCCACTGCCAATTTTGCACAGGCAACACTTTTAAAACCATTCACCATTCGAGGGGAGTTACCCGGGGATATCCACCTCTCCTGCTTGTGTCCTCATTTCGCCATTTTCAGCAGCCGATCGATCTCGCGCTGGTCGCGGGTGGCGGTGATGGTGCAGCGGTGTTCGGAGGACTGGCCGGGCTGCAGATCGCGGTGCCAGCCGCGCTGGCGGTCCTTGGGACGGCCTTCAACGCCTTCGACCGACGGCTCCAGGGCCCCGGTGTAGGAGCCGTCCGGGCCCCAGTGCTGCCAGTTGATCAGGCGGGGAAACTGCTTCTTGGAATATTCGAGCTTAACGGCGAAGCCACGTTTCTTGTTGACCACACCGACGGTGACCCGGCCGCGTGAGTCCGCCTTAGCGTCAATGTAGGTGCAGTATTCGCCGTTGCCGCGATGCGTATCCAGCGGCTTGGGAGCGGTGCGGAAATCGTTGCCCTTGCGGAACCAGGCGGCGGCCTTTTCGCCGATGGGCGAGAGCTTGCCCTCGTAGCAGTAAACGCTGGCCTCCGGCTCGAGCAGCGGGT
>CAZXSA010000277.1:0-6299 GCA_964642815.1 uncultured Planctomycetales bacterium
AAAGCCAAAAGGAAAAAGAAATAAGCCGAAACAAACTGCAAAGCGGCCGTTGCTTACCGCGACATCATGATGATAATCGTGGAGAGTAACGGCGAACGTTTCCTCGCGATTCTTCGAGGATACGGAACAAAGGGAAGGTGCTGGTGCGCCACGCAGCACCTTCCGGCTTTTTTACGTGAAACCGGCGTCGCCATTGCTGATCGTGATTTTGGAGCCGAACGAGCGACGAGATTTCGTCGCCCCGGCCGAGGGCAATTTGTGATTGGCGGGGCACCGGCTTCCGGATACAATTCCACAAAACGTCCCGTGAGAACGCTCTTTTAATGAGAGCCCGATAACGATCAATACCCTGTGTTCCCGCAGCGCGGGGTTGATCGACCAGTAGATGAACCTGCCCGGACCGTAAATATACATGGTGACTGCCCGAACAAAACGAACTCGGCGAAATCGAAAAACCAAATCTCACGCGCGCCGGCGTGTCTGGGTCAACTGGCCTAATGAAAAGCTGCTCGACCTGCGGATGTGCGATCTCGATTTGCGCATCGAGCGGACTCCTCTGAGGATGTACATCAACCAGATTTATAAAGAACTGGAGCGGAGGGGCATCCGTTTCCGTCCGCACTTCTGGCTTTCGGAGGATTGGTTTACTCCCGCCGGGGTACCCGGGGTGGCTATTCCATTTTACCTGGCTCATCCTCGACTGCAGCGATTGGAGCGGAGCCAGATGTTCGATGTGGAGGGGGGCACGCGGGAATCGTGTTTGAAGATTCTGCGCCATGAGGTTGGCCACGCCATCGACCATGCCTATCGTCTGCATCGCCGGCAACGCTGGCGGGAGTTGTTCGGCCGGTCGGCGCGGCCATATCCGGACTTTTATCGTCCGCGTCCTTATAGCAAGAAATACGTGGTCCATCTTGACGCCTGGTACGCCCAGAGCCATCCGGACGAAGACTTCGCGGAAACCTTCGCCGTCTGGCTGCGGCCGCGAGCCAAGTGGCGTAAACAATATTGCCGCTGGCCGGCCCTGAAAAAACTCGAGTACGTGGATGAGGTGATGCGCGAGATCGCCGAGCAAAAGGCGGCGGTCCGCTCGCGCGCCCATATCGAGCCGATCCGGGAAATCCGCAAAACCCTGCGGGAGTATTACGAGGCCAAGAAGGCCCGCTACTCGCTGGAATATCCCAATTTTTACGATCCTGACCTGCGACGGCTTTTCAGCGATAAACCGGAACACGCCCGACGGGAGAAGGCCGCGGCTTTTCTGCGGCGCGTACGTGGCGAAGTGCGTCGGCAGGTTTCCCGGTGGACGGGCGAACACCAGTACACGCTGGATCAGGTGCTCAACGCGATGATCGGGCGATGCCAGGATCTGAAGCTGCGGGCGGTCGGCTCGCAGAAACAGTTGACCATGGACTTTGCCATCCTGCTGACCGTACAAACGATGAATTATCTGTTCGGCGGTCGGCATCGGATCGAGATGTGAGCGTTCGGCATGAAAAAAGCACGCATTCTGGCCTTGATGGATAAAGACCTGGTCCCGCCGGCCAGCATCGAGGGGCTGACCAACGAGGAGATCGCCCCCTTTAAGACCGAATACGATGTTACCAGCGCGCTGCACAAACTCGGACACGAGGTATATCCTCTGGGTGTCAGTAGCGACTTGGGCGTTATTCGTCAGGCCATCGAGGAGTGGAAGCCGCATATCGTTTTCAACTTGCTCGAGGAATTCAGCGGCGAAGCGGTCTTTGACCAAAACGTGGTGAGTTATCTGGAATTGCTACGTTTGCCGTACACCGGTTGCAACCCGCGAGGCATGCTTTTGGCCCGCGACAAGGCTTTATCCAAGCAGATTTTGAGCTTTCACCGCATCCGCGTCCCCGATTTCGCCGTCTTCCCCCAAGGTCGAGCGATCAAGCGTCCCCGCAAGCTGAAATTTCCGCTGATTGTCAAATCGCTGGTCGAGGAAGCCTCGCTCGGTATTTCCAAGGCGTCGCTCGTTGACGACGACGATAAGCTGACCGAGCGGGTACGTTTTATCCACAACAGTATCGGCACCGACGCCATCGCCGAACAATTCATCGAGGGGCGGGAATTCTACGTGGGGGTCATCGGCAACCACCGTTTGCAGATTTTCCCTATCTGGGAACTGACCTTTACCAACGTATCGGAGGATACCCCGCTGATCGCCACGGCCAAGGTGAAATGGGATTATCAGTACCAAAAAAAACTTGGGGTCAAGACCGCCGAGGCCAAGGATCTCGACTCGACCGCCCGTGAGCAGATCGGACGGATGTGCAAGCGCATTTATCGTTGCCTGGGGCTGTGCGGCTATGCGCGGATCGATTTGCGGATGGACGGCGAAGGTCGGGTGTACGTCCTGGAAGCCAATCCCAATCCGCAACTGGCGGATGGTGAGGATTTCGCCGAGTCCGCCCATGCCAGCGGGGTCGAATACCGGCAACTCATTCAACGCATCGTTACGCTGGGTCTTCGCCGAGGCCGGGAACAACCTTGATCCGGATTATTGATGAATATCGCCACGTCATCGGCCTACCGCGGGGCAGGGGCAAACCCAAAGCCCGCTAAAGCACGATAAGGGCCTGCCCATGCCACCCGCCAACTATGCTTGGATGTGCGCGGCACGGGCGGGTTTCATTATTTGGGCTATCCCCGACAAGTCGAAGAAGATAGAATAGGACCGCAAGTTCGGCCGCTACATGTTCAAGTAAGTTAGACGAAAATCCTTTCATGCAAGGAGCATCATCTCATGCAACCACACGCGAATAAAATGGCCTTGTTGTTGGCGTTGATGTTGGCGACCTGCTCGGGAGCGGTCTGCGATCAGGAGGGCGACGAAGGGAACGGAGACTTGCCTCCCGACGGCCGGATTTATTATGTCGCCCCGACGGGAGATGACGAGAATCCGGGAACGGAAGCGCAACCCTGGCGCACCATCCAGAAAGCAGCCGACACCCTGGTGGCGGGCGAAACCGTCTTAATCAAGGAAGGAATCTATCCGGAAAGAGTCGTGCCGCGGAATTCAGGCAGCCCCAACAACCATATTGTGTACGCGGCGTACCCCGGTGATACGGTGAACATTGACGGAGCCGATATCGAGGTGCCCGAATGGGGAGGGTTGTTCGATATCACGGAAAAGAATTATATCCGCGTCTCCGGCCTGAGGGTCATGAATGCCGGCCCTAATCCGCACAACCCGGGCATCCAGGCGGATACGGCCAGCCATATCATCATTGAATATAACTATGTTTACCACACCAGCGATTCCGGTATCGGAATCTGGAACAGCAACAACGTAATCGTGGACGGCAACGAAGTCGCCGAGGCCTGCTATAACGGGTGGAATGAATCCATTTCCGTGGGCAATACCGACACTTTCGAGGTTCGCGACAATCTCGTTTATGACAGCCAAAAGGAGGGCATTTGCGCCAAGGACGGCTCCTCCAACGGGAAGGTATACGGAAACGAGGTACACCATACGGAGGCGGTCGGCTTTTACGTGGATGCCTCGGATGCGTACACCTTCAACATCGAGGTTTTCGGGAACGTGGCCCACGACATCGTCGAGGACGGATTCGCCCTCGCTTCCGAGGTGGGCGGGCTGCTCGAGAACGTCAAGGTCTACAATAACATCGCCTACAACAACGGCTGGGTGGGTCTGCGCGTGAGCGATTGTTGCATTGACGCTCATCCGATATCGAATGCGTGGATCGTGAACAACACCTTTTACAATAATGGACAGGAATATGGCGGGGGAATCGCGCTGGATAACCCTCAGGCCCGGGATATCGTTATTCGGAATAATATCTGTAGCCAAAACCTATCGTTTCAAATCGCGGTGAATCAAGAGCTGGCCGCGAAAGACTTTACCGTGGATCACAATCTCATCGACGGCTACCTCGGCGAGGAAGAAGGGGGGATTTACGGCGATGACTATAGGGAAGGAGATCCCGCGTTTGTGAACCCCACCGGGGCCGACTTCCATCTACAGGAAAACTCATCGGCCATCGATCAAGGATCGGAGACGGATGCACCCGCAACCGATTTCGATGGCCAACCGAGGCCTTCTGGCGATGGATATGATCTGGGAGCCTATGAGCACCGCTGAAGGAAGTTGTCCCACGACCTCATATCCGCGAATTCTCGCGGTTCAATGGCCTCCACGAATAACGGGACGGGGATATCCCCCGGGTGGCGGAGCCTATATGCCCCGCCGCCACCCCATGATAATGCTCAACATGCGTGGGCGAGAAAATATTGTCGGACCTTGTTTTTCCTTGTAGAAAACAGGGGAAATCAGGCGTAGTATTATAATGGTGCATACTTGTTTGGGATATACTGTTTTTTACGCAAGATACGCACAGGGAAAGCTTTACGGCAAAATAAGCAAGTCGCGGCGGAGACGAGGAGGCCCTTGCGGACACCCTTGTCCGAGGGAGTGGATGACCTACCCGCCTTATTCAGATATGGCCTGGGATGGCGTGTTCGACAGGCAGGAAAAGTGGCATCTCTTGGTAGCGCATCGGTGAGCGGTTATGCCCTTGGAAACCTTGTTCATCAGTGGTCCGGCCGGCGGAGGCAAAACGACCGTTGCCCGATTAATCGCCGAGCAGGTACTGAAACGCAAGATCCACTGTTTACGAATGCAAGCGGCGGCGGATGGCCACTCCAACGCGGTCATCCCGGCGGATGGCGGACCGGAAACGCCCGCGGGTAACGGCTGGGCCTCCCTGCACACGGTCAGCTATACGCCCGATCGGGTCTTTGAAATCCTGCCGGACGGTTTACGTACGGTGCGGCGGATCGAACGTCGCGGTTTTACCCTTGTCGAGGCGGATACCGACCCGGCCCTGCGCCACGCCTATCCTTACGACTACCGTATTTTCGTGATGCCCCCACCGGCCGATATCCACACCGTCTGGCGCACACCGGATGACGCGGCCGCCATGCTGCGAACCGTGATGCAGGACACCGCCTCGTTTGCCTCGGAGATCTTTGGCCTGTTCGATATGGCCGGGCTGGACGACGGCCTTGGCGTGCATCATCAGCAGCCGGACTATTCTCTTCGACGGGTGGAGATGATCGAGCGGCTGGATATCACCGAAGCCCAGATCAAGCAGTTCCTCAACTCCCCCATCGGCGCGGAAATCACCACGCGCATCCAGCTTCAACCGGATTATCATGCCGTGGTCGAGTCGGACGTGGTGATCATTAATACCGGACACCACGAGGAAAACGACACCTTGAAGGAGTGCGTACACCGGCTGGAAAAGCTGCTGGCCCGCATCCGGCACGATGCCCGGCGGCATAGCCTGTTGTACTGGGGGGACATCACCAACGGCGAGGATCCCACCCAAGGCAAATTGATCAAGCGTCTGAAAAAGCTTTTCGCGTTGTAAGAGAATAAACCGGCGATGGGTTCGAGCCCACGGGTTTACAGCGTCCCCTTGGTCGACGGCACGGCGGTTTCACGCGGATCGAGCTCGACAGCCATGCGCAGGGCCTTGCCCAGGGCCTTGCAAATCGCCTCGGCGATGTGGTGGTTATTGCCGCCGTAAGGTACGCTGACGTGCAAGTTCATTTTGGCATTGGCGGCCAGGGCTCGTAGAAATTCCTCGACCAGTTGCACGTCGAAACGGCCGATCTTGGAGCCGCGGTAGCGAACCTTGTAAACAATCGCCGCCCGTCCGGAAAGATCGAGAGCGACTTGGGCGGCGGTTTCCTCCATCGGAGCAATGAAGAATCCGTATCGCCGGATACCTTTCTTGTCGCCCAAGGCCCGAGCGATGGCCTCGCCCAGGCAGATGCCGACATCCTCGACCGTGTGGTGATCGTCGACCTGATAATCGCCCCGGGCCTTCACCTTCAAGTCGAACAACCCGTGGCGGCCGACATGAGTCAACATGTGATCGAAAAAGCCCACCCCCGTGTCGATATCGACCCGGCCGCCGCCGTCCAGATCGAGGCTCAATTCGATGGAGGTTTCGCGCGTGGAACGCTTGATCGAAACCTTTCGCGAGGAAGAGACCCGGCGAGGTTTCATCCGGTTTTGCGTGGAACGCGCTTTGGCCTGCTTTTTTTTACTCAACCCACAAGCTCCTTCAGGGCGGCGATCAGGAGGTCATTCTGCTCCGGCGTACCCACGGTAATGCGCAGAAAATCTCTAATGCCTTCATGATTGAAGTATCGGATGAGGATTCCACGGGCCTTGAGCGATTCGTACAACCTCTCGGCCGGCGGGCGGGTTGCCCGGGCAAAAAGGAAATTGGACTGGCTGGGCA
>CAZXSA010000278.1:0-6272 GCA_964642815.1 uncultured Planctomycetales bacterium
ACACGTTGTTTTCGCGGACGGCGTCGGCGATCCTGCGCAGTTTATTCATCACTTCTTCGAGAACGGGCCGCTTGGCCGCCCGGTCGCCTCGGAATAAACGATCTGCCCCCGGCGGACCGAACCAACCGGTCAACGGTTTTTCGCAAATGATCGCTTTACCCGCCCGGGCGGCTTCGATGATGCCTTCCTCGTGGGCATACGGTGGTGAACATATGTCAAGAAGATCGACATAAGGCAACATATCTCCGATGCCGGCATAAGCCCGAATGCCCTGTGCCGCGGCAAATTGCTCCCGGCTCTCCTTGCGCAACGAAGTGACGCCGGCAATCTCCACTGCCACGCCGTATACCCTCCGAAGGCAGGCTACATGATACCGAGCGGCGAACCCCGCGCCGACCAGGCCGATACGTAGTTCCCGCATGATGACGACCTCCACGAGCTGCTGCTTCATGCCACGAAAAAAGCATCATACCAGCATAGGGTTATAGTCCCAAGCAAAGGAAGCCTATTCCGCCTATCCGGATTCTCAACGGAAGGATTGAAATCCATTATTTTTTCGCTTTGATTATCGGGCCTGAGCCATTAACGTTTTCGGACTTTCCTGAAAAAACTTTTCTTATGCGACAACCAGACCACGGATATTCAGACCCCTTTTCTTATGCCCGATATGAAACGAGAAGCTGCGTTATCAAGGAGGATACCGCGCTTTGTAACAATGATGCCGGCCTGAATTACGACTTGCCTGGAGAGAGGAATGAATCGTATGTAGGAAGTAAAGGCAAGCGCGATCAGCGAGAAGGACTCCATATGAATCGTTACCCGAATCAGTCAGGCCACCAGCAATCAGCCAAGTGGGGCTCGGGGCTGCTGAGTTTGCAATTTAAGGCCGCGCTGCTCGTCGTGGGGACCATTCTCTTGGTCATTGCCACGGGCCTGACCCTGAGCATGCGGGCGATGAACCAAGCGGTGTACGATCGGGAACGCGACCTGGCCCTGGGCTGGGCTCAAGCCCTGGCCGGAAGCATGGCCAACCTGATGGCCGATCAGGATCCCGACATCCTGAACAGCACCTGCAACCGCCTGATTAACAACGACATTCTGGGCTATCTGGTAATCGCGGATAATCGGGGAAGAATCGTTGCATCCGCGCAATCGTCGCCCGGCCTCCTGTCTCTTGCCCCGCAGGACCCGGATTCGACGAATCAGATCGAAATCGAATCGCTTGCCCGACCACGATTGGTCCGCGTCAATTCGCTCGATCGATTCTATATGGATGTGACCGTGCCTGTTTATCCCCCGTCGACGCATGCAGCGGTCCCCAGCGGCGACGAGCCCATCCTTGGTTATCTTCGTTTAAGCCTCGATGCCACGGACACAAACTTCAAGTTTCAGGATATCACTCGGCAACTTTCAAAAACCGCCATCGTGGCCATTCTGCTTATCGTGCCGATCAGTCTGCTGATCGCCCGACGGGTGGTGGCTCCGCTGAACGAACTGGCTCGCACCGCTCGAGCCATCGCCAGCGGGTCGATGGACGCCCGGGCCCCGGTACATTCGCGGGACGAGCTTGGACAATTGGCCGCCTCGTTCAACACCATGGCCGACCGCATCACCGCCACGCAGTTGGATCTTCTGCAACTCAACTCTGAACTGGAGGAGAGGGTTCAGCAGCGAACCCGCGATTTGAAGGAGTTGGCGACCAAGGATCCGTTAACCGGCCTGTATAACCGCCGACACTTTTCCGAGGTCATGTCCCGTGAGTTCGCCGCCGCCGAACGTTACGATTCCGACCTGACCTGCCTGATGCTGGATCTCGACCACTTCAAGGAAATCAACGACCGCTTTGGACATGCCACCGGTGACGAAACCCTGATGCTGCTGACCAAGGCCATCACCGGATCGTTGCGTAGCGCCGATGTGGCGGCCCGGTTTGGGGGAGACGAGTTCATCGTCCTGCTGCCACAGACTTCGGCCGACTCCGCTTCGGTGCTGGCCGACCGTATCCTGCGTTCTTTCGTCGAGAAGATGCGCAAGCAATATCCTCATCTGCCCACGACCGTCAGCGTCGGGGCGGCCAGCCTGCGGACCACCCGCGCCCGTTCCTACGAAAGCCTCATCCACGAAGCCGATGTCGCCATGTACAACGCCAAACAGGCCGGACGCAATCAGGTCTCGGTCGCCACCCAGCCATCCTCGGCCTTCGCGTGATATGCAAAAACCGGCGACTTGCCGTTCGGCTCCTCACGAACTTATGCAAGCGGACAAGGGTGTCTATCAGTTCATGTAACTTATGTGCGTCTCAAAACAAGAGCATGGATATGAACCATCGCGCGCTGGATGGCCGTGGTGACTCGCCATCAGCCCCCGCGAGACTTGCGAAGCTGATCCGCCCGGTTGATGCCGGCCTGATAGATGGATTTGAACTCCTCGTCGCTGATATTCAGGCGCGTGGCGATACGCACCAGGATATCGCGTTCCGGTTCGGTAATCTGACCATCAAGGCGGGCCTGGGCGACCAATAATTCAAGGGCGGCACGGGCGCTCTCCGGAGATTGCATGACGATTTGATCGGCAATGGAGGTATCCCCGCCGCGGGCCTTATCCAGCATGGCTTCCAGCGACACCTGACCTACCCCGGCACGCGCGGCCAAACCCATCACCACGCCGAATTCAGACTTGCTGATATTCCGGTCGGCCAAGGCCAAGGCCATGGCGGCTTTAAGCAATTCGAGCCGTTCCAAATCTTTCATGAAATGGGCCTATCCGACCAAGACGGCCTCGGGTTTCCGGGCGTAACGTTCGGCCACCACGCGCTTGGCCAACCCGACCAAATAGAAGGAACCGGCGATGCAGATAATATCCTCGCGAGTTACCGCCCGCTCGGCGATATCCAAGGCGTCTTCCAGTCGTTCGGCGACCTGGGCCATCTTGCCGCTCACTTCCATATATTCGGCCGCCAAATCGTGCGGATCGGCGCTGCGCGGCGAGCCGGTTACGGTAAAGATGGCCTTGTCCGCCCCCAACTGGATATGCCGCAACATACCGGAAATATCCTTGTCTGACTGACAACCGAAAATCACGATCATGGAATCGTAGGGAATGTTCTGGCCGATAGCCCGCATTAAGGCTTCCACGCTGGCGGCGTTGTGGGCGCCGTCAACGAGAATCCGCGGGGTTTCGTTGACTATCTCCATGCGTCCCGGCATTCGGGCCCGGGCCAACCCCTCGATCACATCTTGATCGCTGATCGTCAGCCCCCGGTCCTTAAGGATCGCTATCGCGCTAAGCGCCAGACCACAGTTGATCGCTTGATGGTCTCCCATCATCGGTACCGCCAGATGCTCAAAGCGCGTAGTGGCGGTGGTCAGGCTGACCCGCGTATGCGGACCGATCGGCCGGGACGATTCGAATCGATAACTGAACTCGATATCCTTGCCCGTGAAAAGAATCGGAGTCTTGACTTTTTCGGCGGCTTTCTGCAGGACCTTGCGTACTTCCTTGCTTTGCGGCGCGCTGACGACCGGTATGCCGGGCTTAAAGATGCCCGCCTTTTCCTCCGCGATCTTTTCCAGCGTCGGGCCGAGCTGGTTCACATGATCATAGCTGATACTGGTGATTACGCAGATTTCCGGTCGAATAATGTTCGTCGAGTCCAATCGCCCGCCCAGTCCGGTCTCGATCACCGCGAAATCCACTTTCTGGTCCGCGAAATACAGGAAGGCGGCGGCGGTCAGAATTTCAAAGAAAGTCGGCTCATCTTTGGCCAGTCGTTTGACAACCGGAGCAATCCGGGACAACACCCGGGTCAGGTCCGCCTCGGAAATCATCTCACCGTTAATTTGAATCCGCTCCCTGATGTCCAAAAGGTGCGGTGAGGTATAAAGCCCAACTCTCAGCGAGCATTGCCCCAGCATGGAGGCCAGCATCGTCGCCGTGGAGCCTTTACCCTTGGTACCCGCGATATGAATGCAACGCAGCTTCTTCTGCGGATTGCCCAAGGCCGCCACCAGACGATTCATTCTGGATAGATTGAAATTAATGGAGTTATAACCAACCCGAGTCATTTCCTCGTAATTGGTCATGCCATTCAGGAAATTCAGCGCCGATTGGTAGGTTCTGACCGTAACCGGCGCCTTTTTCCGAGCCGTTGCTCGAACATTCATTGACCGTGCCATATGGGCAGTATACTACAAAAAGACAAGGGAATAGTCAATAGGAGTCCACCTAATTAATCATCAAGAACCATGAATCAATAGCATTAATCTACCTATCTTTATGATATAAATGAAGATATGATTTTTGCAAGACCATAATTTCGTCAATGGTCACGACAATGGTAGTACTATATATCGAAAATCGAATTACCATACACTCAATATATGGGTGAGATAACTCTTTTTTATTGTCAGACGAAATATCGACATTTATCAATAATTGAATAATTCACCAGCATGGGTCTTAATCGCCTAGATTCCCATCGCTCGGAATATTGCGGTTTATCAGCTTAGTTCACAAGCCTGAAAAGGCCGCCCTGCTATCTTGACTGATCGTGTTGCTAAACTGGTAACATCAATCTCTCAAAATTTTCTGCTGGGTGAATGGTCTACTTTGGTCGAAAATCAAGATCAAGGTTCGTTTTCGCGACAATAAACGGATTTTTCCCGTACCTTGGTGCAACTTGGCCGGATGGTCTGGGAAATATATAATCAGGCAAGGGAAAGGGATACATCAACACGAGTTCCCGCCATGCCTTGGCTGGAAGTACCGAGTTGCGGGTATTGTTGCGTTCCGAAAAAACCGGAAAAGTTCCCCACTCGTACTCGATTTTCGAACTGTGCTTCTTTTACATGACGGGCAAGAGATCGACCCCGTGAAAAGCGATCCTCGTTGTCAACATTGGAGTTTAGGAGTTCCCATGCCATTCGTTTCACCGGTTTTCAGGTCGTACCCGACACAGCTGATCGCCTTGATACTCAGCTTGGTCTGCTTGCCCGTGACACTGGTCCTGGCCGACGCTCAAACCGGCCTGGTCGTTCCCGACGAGAGCCAACAATGGAAAGACGGCCTGGCCCTGATTGGCAAGGGCAAGTTCGAGAAAGCTTTGTCGCTCATCGGCCGTATCGCCGATCAGCCCGCCGCTGAAGAACAGGTAAGACAGGTGGGAAAATGGCTGACGGCGTACGAACAAACCCGCGCGGAACGGAGTGAGCGCATCGCCACGGATTACAACACCTATGTCGGCTGGGTGAAAGAGGACATCGCCCAGGCCGCTAAGGATGCCAACAAGGCGTGGTGGCTCCAGGCGGTCAAGGACACCAGCAAGGCGTACAACAGCGCTCCGGACGAGCAAGCCTTTCGCGAAGCCGACTGGCTGAAGGAAGTTGTCGATGGCGCGGTCGAGGCGGCCGGCGCCTACGAGACGGAAAGCGAATGGTATAAGGCCGCGGGGATCTACCTTCATCTGGCCGACCTATTCCCGCAGAACAAGGAATATCGCACAGCCCTCGAACGTTGTCAGGCACACATTCAGCTCGAGTATGCCTACACCCCGGAAGCGGACTGGAAAACAGAGGTCGCCAACATCGAGGCCCAGATGGCCCGCGATGCGTTTCGGAAAATCTACAGCGAACATATCAAGGTCCCCGATTTTCGGGCCATGGCCATTTCCGCTCTGGAGCAGGTTCTCCGGATGGCCAACGAACCCAAGCTGGCCGAGGTTTTTACGACGATGGCCGACGCGGACAGCGTCAAGATGTTCAGCAGCCGGGCCACGGTTTATCTCAAAAAGGCCGAGCGCGAGGAACAACTGACCTGCGGCCAAATGATCGACATCTTCGACCAAATCCTGAAAATCAACCAGGAAACACAGCTCATTAAGCCCCCATCCGTCCTGATCCGTGAATTTGTCAGCGGAGCCCTGCGCCCGCTGGACAAATATACGGACATGCTGTGGCCGGTGGACATCGACGAGTTCAACAAGCACACGCAGGGGAAATTCAGCGGGGTGGGAATCCGGATTCAGAAATTGCCCAACGGTCCGATCAAGGTCATTTCACCGCTGGAAGACACTCCGGCCTACCTGGCCGGCCTGCAACCGGGAGACTTGGTCACCAAGATCGAGGGGGAACCCGCAAAAAAGTTTTCCATCCGCAAGGCGGTGAACGCCATCACCGGGGAACCCGGCACGTTCGTTCGACTGACCATCCGACGACCAACGACCAAGGAGGAATTCGAGGTTCGGCTCCAGCGTCAGGTCATCACGATCTACACGA
>CAZXSA010000279.1:0-6256 GCA_964642815.1 uncultured Planctomycetales bacterium
TATACGCCGACCCGGCCTATGCCGGACAGGTGAACGAACTCAAACGCGAATTGCACCGCCTGCGGGAGAAGTATCAGGATCAATAGCCACGTTGATCGATGACAATCATCACGCATGGGGGTTTATGAAGCATTTTGCTTGTGGAGTTGTTACGGTTAGCTGGCATGCAAGTAGTCCGATACTGCTGGATGGGATCTACATCAAGTCGTTTACGTCTCGATACTCATGGTTTCCGAGAATGCCGGCCGTGCGGTCGCGCGAGGACGACGGATCGAGGCCAGCAAAGTCAGACCAATGACGAAGCAGATTGCGCCTGCGACGAGGGTGGGGATGGGCAGGTGTTCGCTCATCGGCCCTTCGGTTTGCGGTTCGAGCCAAGGCCTTAACTTATCCGATACCGGCAGGATGACGGCCAGGCCGTTGTGCAGGACGTGGAAGAGCATACCGGGAAAGATCGAGCGACTTTGCCAGCAGGTATAGGCCAGTAGAACGCCCAGCAAGGCGGTGAGCGGAATCTTGTCCACGGTAAAATGATAGACGCCGAAAATCACGGACACGACCACTATTGCGGACCATTTAGGGGTTCCCTCGCGCAGCCCGCTGAGGGCAAATCCACGGAAGAGCATTTCCTCGGCCACCCCCGGCGTCACGGCAAGCAGCAGCAGGGCCAGCGCGAGAGGGGCTTCGCGCAACTGTTCATCCATTTGCTCGAACGCTTGCTCGGTCAATTCCGAAGGCGGCAGGAATAAGCCCTGGAACCAAAGAAACTCGCTGGCCAGCACCCAGGCGGACAGCCCGAGAAGCACCGCGGCGAGCCAGGCACGAGCGGGAGGGAGACGCAACTGAAAAGTTTCCACGACATCGATTTTGAGGAAGAAGGCCAGGCCGACCGGCAGGGCAACGAACAGTCCGGCGAATTGGATGATTGCCAGCCAGCCCAGGGTATCCACGAAATTGTCGTTGGAAGTGCCGGCTAAGAGCGACTGGGCATAGAAACTCATGGGAAACAGCAGGGCGACGAGCAGCAGGGCCTGAGCGGGGCTGGGGCGCGGGGTGGGTTTAAAGAAGCGACGCTGTAGCATGGAACGATACGAAGCGGCGTCGGCGAAGAGGACGGCCTCCTGACCGAACAGGCGGGTGGCGGCCGCCACCGCCGCGGCCGCGTAGAGAGTGGTGGACAAGACCACGACCGTAACCATGGTCCAAGTGTATGTGCCCTGTAACAGCTCGCGGGTCAGCAGGACCATATTCCCCACGGGCAACACGAGCAGAGCGCCCTCGAGTCGGATGGTGGGCAGGACGGCCGCGAAGGCTGGGATCAGGGCGACGACGATCACGGGCATGACATAGTTCTGAGCTTCCTTGAAGGTGCGGGCGAAACTGCAGACGGCCAGCATGACCCCGGCGAACAATAGAGCGAAAGGGATCATGCACGCGAGAATGATGGGCAGCGAGCTGAAGGGAAAGGCGACGGTCATCTGTTCGGTAACCAACTGGGCAACGCCACCAAAGTACATGGTGGCCCCGACACTGGCGACGTTGAGCAGAGCGGTGATCATCCCAATAGTCGCGACCACGAGGAACTTGCCCATGATTAGATGCAGCATGGGGATGGGGGCGGTCATCAAAGTTTCCAGCGTGCCGCGTTCGCGCTCGCCGGCGGTCAAGTCGATGGCCGGGTAAATCGTGCCGGTAATGATCATCATGACCAGAATGAGGGGGATGATCTGCCCGAGGGCCCAACCGCCGCGCTCGCGCTCGGTGGCGGCCGACTCCGTTTCAATCGCGACGGGATCGAGGATCAGATTCACATCCCATTCACCGGCGCCGCGGGCAGCAAGGATTTCACCGAGGCTTCGGCGGGTCAATTCGCGACGGTAGCGATCAAGCAGGGTGCTGAATTGTTGCATGGCGGTCAGGCTGCGGATGTTGACTTCCTTATACCGCACGGTGATGTGTAGGCGCGGCGGCATCGGTGACGGTTGGGGCGCATGGGTCACGGCCACAAGGAGTTGCACGTCGTCACCCAGATTCGCCGGCAAAGTGCGGCCGACTCGAATATCGAAGTTGGCGGACGGTTCATGATCGCCGTCCGACCGCTCGTGGGTTTCCCGAACAATATCATTGAGTTGTCGTTGAGTTTCCTCGTCGGAAACCTCGATGACGAAGCACTGCCCTTTAAGGTGGGTCATTTCACTTTCGGCGGCGCGAATGAAACCCACCAGGAGCACGGGATAAAGCACGACCGGGATGACCACCGAGGCGATCAATGTTCGCCGATCGCGGAGCATTTCGATCAGCTCCTTACGGAAGATGGCTTTAATTGGAGCATGCGGCCTCATGAGACGGACTCCTGGGCCACGGTGATCAGAGAATCGCCGGGCATACGGCCGACAAGTTTGAGGAAGATTTCGGTAAGGCGTTCGGCGCCGGTTTGTTGTCGAAGTTCCGCCAGGTTTCCCTCGGCCACCAGTGTGCCCTCGTGCAGCAGGCCGATGCGGTCGCACATGGTTTCGGCCTCGTCGAGGTAATGCGTACTCAGCAGGATGGCCTTCCCTCGGTCGCGTTCCTGGCGGATAAAATCGAGGATAAGCCGGTTAGTCAGCACGTCCAGACCGAGGGTCGGCTCGTCGAGGATAAGCACCGGCGGGTTGGCGATCAGGGCTCGGGCGATGCTGGTGCGTTGCTTCTGGCCGGTGGACAGGGCTCCGCAACGCAGGTCAGCGAAGTCGGCCATGCCGAGCCAGCCGATAAGTTCCTCAACGCGAGGGCGGGCGATCGCCGCGGGCAAGCCGTTCAGGTCGGCGAAATAGTGGAGCAGCTCGCGCGGACTGAGCCGCTGGTACAGGCCGGTGTTGGCAGTCATGAATCCGATGTAATGCCGCGCGCGGCGATTATCGACGGCCACATCGACGCCGTTAATCACTGCTCGGCCGTCGGTGGGCTTGAGCAGACCGGAAAGGATCCGCAGGGTGGTGGTCTTGCCCGCTCCATTGGGGCCGAGCAGGCCGTAAATCTCTCCGGCGTTTACCTGGAAGCTAATCCCGGCGACGGCCTGTTTCTCCGGACCGGTGGCGGTGGGGAAGGTCTTGACCAGGTTTTGCACTTCAATCATGGGCATGCCTTGAATTTTCCCGCAACGAATGATCCGGCTCGTTGCGCTTTTCTTTCGCCGGCATTGTCAGTGAATGGATGAAGCTTGACAAGCAGAGTTATCGCCAAATGCGAGCAACGGTTACACTCGTTAAGGATTACGCCGCCGTACGCGGTAATCACATAACCTGCTTGGCTGCCTTGTTCTCTATGATTTATTTAATTCACTATCAGTGCAACGATGATTGATGATATCCCCTATCTCGTTGTTATTTATTGTGTTATGTTGTATGGTACCGCAGTTGTGCTGAAAATCAAAAATATGCATATTCAACCTTTCTGGCGCGTTTTTCTGTTGTATTAGTCGCGGATTGCGGTATGATAATGGATGAGGAAGTCCCGCACATCCGGCGCAAATCTTCGGCGCGAAAAACCGATGGGCGGGGAAAGAATGTATCGAGAGTGGGTAAAAGCGCATTTCGCGCAGGAGGTTCTCATGAAGAAGTATTTGTTTGTAGGCATTGCCGCCGTTCTTGCCGCTACCTCAATGGCCAACGCCTATATCGTCGATTGGAACTGTTCCGACGATGGTGATGGCGCGATCGTCATGGATAATGAGGCCAGCGTATGGGCCCAGCTTGACGATACCGATGGGATCGCAACGTATCAGCTCGATATGTATGGAACCCAGTACGGGTATCCGGCCCATGTCGAGGGTGATTTCACCACCGACACGGAAACAGATCCGATTGTCTGGCTGGTCCAATCCGTGGACAATCAAACCACGTTTACCTGGACGGACTATCATATTTCGATTGGCATGAACAAGCCGTTCAGCATCGTCGGCGTTGTTGCCCCACCAGATTGGACTTGGGTAATAACGCAGCCAGTCGGTAATCAACCGCTGCCCAACGAAAACGGTACTGGTTGGGTCGGTTCCGTTGATTATTTCGCCGGAACCTCGATTCCGATCGGCAGCTCGGGCACATTCGGTTTGGTCCTTCAATTCGACGGATCCGTCGAATTCTGCACCGAGCAGTATCCGACTCCGGAACCCGTCACCGCCGGCCTGCTGGCCCTCGGTGGACTGGTCTTTTTGCGGAGACGCGTCTAAGAGCATAAGAACTGAATTGCGGCAGAGCCTCCAAAAAACCCACGAGAACGGGCGTTCCAGTTTAGCGGCAGGATCGCCCGTTCTTTTTATTTCCTGTCGGATTTCTTGCCCGCCGACGAGCTATTCGTGTCCTGCATGGTTTCCTTCAGAAGGTCGACAAACTTGACCACCGCCGGACTGAACATCTTGCGCTGCCGGTGAATGATGCCGATCGGTCGCCGTAACTCCTCGATGGCCAACGGTACCGCCGCCAGTTCCCCGCGAGCGACGTCGTGGCAGACCGTCGGTTCCGGAAGGATACTTACCCCCGCTCCGATCTTGATCGCCTGCTTGATGGTTTCGATGTTGTCGAACTCCATGACAACCTGAACGGTTACCTGCTTTTGTCGGAAGTACTTGTCCAACTCTTTGCGAATGTTCAGGTCGCGGTCGAAGCCAATGTAATCCTCGCCCCGCAACTGGCCGATGGTCATCCGTTCCAGCCGGGCCAGGCGATGGTCCGGATTGCACACCAGGACCATGTTTTCCGAACGCAAGGGAATCACCGTCAGGCCGCGCAACGGCGTGGGGTACGAAATGACCCCCAAGTCCGCCTCGTCGTCCATCACGGCCTCGTAAATCCGGTTCGGACGCAGATACTCCAGCCGGGCCTTGGCCTTCGGATATCGACTCATGAACTCCTGCATGCACCGGCTCATGTCGTGCAGACCGACCGAATAGATCGCCGCCACCCGGACCAGCCCCGCGATTTCCTTACGCAGCGAGCGGACCTGGGTCTCGGTGATTTCGTAGCATTCGAGCATCTGCTTGAAGCCTTCGTAGCAGGTTTCTCCTTCCGGGGTCAGCACGAAAGGCCGCTTGGTCCGATCGATCAGTTGAACCTCGAGATGGCGTTCGAGCTGATGCACCGCCTGACTGGCCGCCGATTGCGAAACGCGGTTCAACGTGGCCCCGCGCGAGAAACTCTGGCTCCGCACCACGTCGCAAAAGATTTTAATCGTCTCGATATTCATGGTGTCATCCCCAAGCATGATATTAGGTAATCTAATTTCATTCATCAATGTATAAGATGTTTGCTTATAAGTCAAACACGAAATCGCCCGTTTTTGACAACCTTATTACTAATACTAATGGTTTGTATCATAAGCACGTTCTTACGATTAATAGTCAACTATGCTATCCTTTCAAGACAGTGATTTTTTTCACAAAAGGCAAGCGGATATTAACATTCGTAATGTTACCGTTCGCGCATAATAAATGGCTTGGGCCGTCACGAAGATCGCCCGCCCGTGAAGGAGCAAAAAGCAATGTCTTACGTCGAAGATGTCATGCACCTGGTTCTCAAGCGTAATCCCGCCGAACTCGAATTTCACCAAGCGGTCAAGGAAGTCCTTGATTCGTTGGCCCCGGTATTCGAGCGTTTCCCCAAGTATGCGAAGAACCGAATTCTCGAGCGATTTGTCGAGCCCGAGCGGGTTCTCATGTTCCGCGTACCCTGGATTGACGACAAGGGGCAATACCAGATTAACCGTGGTTTCCGCATCGAGTTCAACAGCGCGATCGGCCCATACAAGGGCGGTCTGCGTTTTCACCCCACGGTCAACCTCGGCATCCTGAAGTTTCTTGCCTTTGAACAGATTCTCAAGAATTCACTGACGACGCTCCCGATGGGTGGCGGCAAGGGCGGCTCGGATTTCGATCCCAAGGGGAAATCCGATAACGAAGTCATGCGCTTCTGCCAGTCGTTCATGACCGAGTTGCAGCGGCATATCGGCCCCGATACGGACGTGCCCGCCGGTGATATCGGCGTGGGCGGCCGCGAGATCGGCTATCTCTTCGGACAGTACAAGCGCTTACGCAACGAATTCACGGGCGTGCTCACCGGCAAGGGCCTCAACTGGGGCGGGTCGCTCATTCGTCCCGAGGCCACCGGTTACGGCTGCGTCTACTTCGCCCAGGAAATGATTGCCACCCGCGGCGAGTCCTTTAAGGGTAAGGTTTGCACGGTTTCCGGATCGGGTAACGTCGCCCAATACACCGTCGAAAAAC
>CAZXSA010000280.1:0-6207 GCA_964642815.1 uncultured Planctomycetales bacterium
ACCGTTTATTTGGAGTTGTATGGGCCTTTCAAGACGATCGGCCGCGAATGTTATATCAACGACCTCCTGGAGCAGGCAGGCGCAAGGAATATCGTTCAGGACGCCGAGGGCGGTCTGCTGCTCTCGGTTGAACGATTAATCCAGGCGGACCCATCGATCATTCTTTTCGTGGACGAGTACGCGTCCATCGAGACAATCACCGCTCGCGCCGGCTTGAGCCGTCTCGAAGCGGTGCGGACCGGCCGCATTCATCCGCTCGATCGGCGCTGGCTGGTCGCGGGAGCGGGCTGGGCGGAGGCCGTAAACCAGATACGTCAGGCCATCGACTGTTCGAATACGCCGCTGGCAACAACGTCTTTCTCCGGATCGTAAGGGAGCGTATGATGCCGTTTCACAGTATTACCTACCATGACCAGTACCGTTTCGCGACGTTGCACAACTATGGATGTACCTTCAAATGCCAGGTTTGCAGTTATCGCCTGCGTAGTGGTCCGCGGGGGGCTCCAGGTCGGACTTTCCCGAAACCGGAAAAATTCCTCAGCACCGAGGCCATCAAGAAGACCCTCGGCTCCGTACCGATCGAAACGGTTTATTTCATGGGCGGCGAACCCACCATCGCCCGTGAACTGCCCGAAATTCTGGCATTCGCCAAGCTGAAACTGAATCTTCGCACCTACCTCGGTCACACAAATGGAAGCCGCCTGCCCATGGACCATCTCGACGGGGGTAACGTCGGGATCAAGGCCTGGGACGAAAAGGTCCATTTGGAATATACCGGCCAACCGAAGAGTCTGATTTTCGACAATTTCCGTTGCGGGCTGGATGCGGGTTTGGAGCTCAAGGCGAACGTGGTCTACATCCCCGGTTATGTCGACGCGGACCAGGTAGAGGCGATCGCCGCGTGGCTGGCCTCCCTGAACCGCGAGATTCCTTTCCATATCATGGGCTACATTCCCATACCGGGGCAACCGTACCCTCGACCCACCGCCGAGCAGATGGAACACGTGCGGCAACTGTGCCTCAAGCATCTGCCCAAGGTAAATTATTCCAATTTAAGCAGCGCCCAGGCGTTGAGCCTTGAAGCACGGGATGACCGTTTCCGTGTTCGACGAATTGCCTAACTGTCGCGGGAGACACCATGAAGCCACCGTCAACGGACTTGATCGCGCCCCGCCGGCCTTTACGCGGCCGGGCCCTCTTTGTCCTTACGGCCATGCTGTTGGGCTCCGCCCTCCTCGCCTTGGTCATGGGTAACGTGTCGATCTCGCCCGTGGAGATTCTGTATCGATGTCTTTATGCCGTACAAGGCCGAAGCGCGTGGGATGCGACCGATCGCATCCTATTTGAAGCCCGCCTGCCGCGCATTCTCCTGGCCGGTTGCACGGGAGCGGGGCTTGCCTTGGCCGGGTTGGCCGCCCAAACCCTGTTTCTCAATCCACTGGCCAGCCCTTATGTGATCGGAGTTTCCAGCGGTTCGGCCCTGGGCGCGGTGATCGCGATTCTGACGACCGGCGCGGTGGGTTGGAGGTTCGGTATCGTGCCCGCCGCAAGCGTAATTTTTGGCATCGCCATCACCGCCATATTGTTCATGATGGCCCGTGGCGGCCGGCACTTAGCGCCCACGCTGCTTCTGGCCGGCATCGCGATCGGATCATTCTGCGCCGCCTTAACCGCCGGCGCGCTCTATCTCGCCGAAGAGCGACTCCAAACCCTGGTTTTTTGGATGATGGGCGGATTCTGGCGAACCACCTGGCGGGATGTGTGCCTCATGCTTCCGATGACGATGATCGCATGGGCGGTTGTCTGGCGTTTTTCTCTGTCGATGGATGTCTTGTTGCTTGGCCGACGATCAGCCGGTGACATGGGCGTTAACGTACCCCGCGCGATCCAGATTCTCCTCATCCTGATCGGAGCGACCACGGCCGTCGCGGTCAGCCTTTGCGGAATCATTGGCTTCGTCGACCTGATCGTACCTCACCTCTTGCGGCGGATTGTGGGCGGGCGTCATCGGGAATTGGCCCCGGCCTGTGCGCTCACCGGCGGGTCCATCATGATTCTCGCCGACCTGCTGGCCCGCACCCTTGCATCGCCGGCGGAAGTCCCGGTCGGTATCGTCACCGCGATACTGGGCTCGCCGATTTTCCTCTGGCTACTGCTGCGCCGATCACGAGCGGAGGTGCGGCCGTGAGCCTGCAAGCTCGTCATCTGGATTTCAGCTATCGCCTGGGATCCCCCGTATTGCAGGGCGTATCCATTGAGATTCGCCCCGGCGAGGTGGTCGGCGTATTCGGGCCAAACGGCGGCGGCAAAAGTACCCTGCTTAGATGTCTGAATCGCGGGTTGTGTCCCCAAAAAGGCGAAGTGCTGCTCGATGAGCAGGCCACGCGAAACATGAGCCCCCGTGAAGTGGCGGCCCACATCGCAGTCGTGCCGCAGGATGTACCTTCCGATGTGCCGTTTACCGCGCGTCAGGTCGTCGAGCTTGGCCGATATGCACATCACCCCTCATGGTCTGTTCATCTTGATCATGACTGCCACGTTGCCGATCATTGCCTGAAAAGGGTCAGGGCCCTGCATTTCGCCGATCGACCGTTTTCTCGGCTCAGCGGCGGGGAGCGACAGCGGGTGACTATCGCCCGCGCTTTGGCTCAACTTGGCAACTATCTCCTGCTTGACGAACCTTCCGCGCATCTGGATATCGCTCATCAGATCGACCTGTATCGGCTGGTCCGCGCCGTCGCATCCGAAGGCATCGGCGTGTTAATAATCTGTCACGACCTGGTTTTGTCGCCGCTCTTTGTCGATCGCGCGGTCCTGCTGGCTCAAGGAAAAATCATTCGGGAGGGCCCGCCCCGCGATGTGCTGCAATCGGCCGTGCTGGCTGACATCTACAAAGTCCCGGTGGAACTCACCTGGCCCGATCCGATGTCCTGCCTGATTCGGATGGGCTCATCTCCGACAACCAATGGATGATTTCCTCGTAACGGATGCATGACAGAGGCAGAGGATACCGTGGTTCATCGCCGCGAAGTTCTCTTCATATACCATACCCCCGTCATGCATTTCCCGTCAGTGCATCACTACCCGGCAGCGGGGGACCGCGTCGAGAAACATCCGCCCGTATCGTTTGGTCTTGATCCGCGGATCGAGCACGACCACTCGCCCGCGGTCGGTGGCCGTCCGGATCAAGCGCCCGAAACCCTGCTTGAATTTCAGGATCGCCTCGGGCACCTGGTAATCCATGAACGGATTGCCCCCAACCGAGCGGATATGCTCCACCCGGGCCTCGATCAGCGGACGATCCGGCACCGCGAAAGGCAGCTTAACGATGATCACGTTGCTGAGCGCTTCGCCGGGAACATCCACCCCCTGCCAGAAACTATCGGTACCGAATAACACCCACCCGCGATGCCGGTCCTCGCCCAGGATCGTCGTCCCGCGAAACCGCTCCAGCATCAGGGTCCGCGGCACGCCCTCGCCCTGAACCATCAGGCCCAGCGCCGCCTGCTCCAATCGTTCGCGCAGCCGCTCGGCCACCTGCCGCATCATCTCGTAACTGGTAAACAGCACGAATGCTCGTCCTTCGGTTTCCGTGACATGTCGTTCAATCGCTTTCGTCGCCGCCGCCACGAATGCCCCGCTGTCGCTCGGATCCGGCATACCGGCCTCGATGTGCAATTCCGCCTGCCGGGCATAGTCGAACGGCGAGCCTAACTGCAGTTCGTCCGCCTCCTCCAGTCCCAGCCGGGCCCGGATGTAAGCAAAACCGTTTCTCCCCCCCACCGACAACGTCGCGCTGGTCAGCACCACGCTATGCACCTCGTCAAACAACTCCGCCCGCAACTCGTCGCCGACCATGACCGGCGCCTCGCACAACGCGATCTGCCCGCGCGGACCATTTTCGACCTCCAGCCAGCGTACCGCCTCGGCCCGCTCCTGCTCCAGCAGCTTGCGCAGTTCGTCGCCGAGCACTCCCGCCCGCTCCGCGTAACTGGTAACCTCGTAAATCTCTTCCTCCGTTTTCAGCTTCTTGCGCATCGCCCGCAAGCTCGCCTTCAGTTCGCTCAGGGCCTCGCTCAACGGATTCGGCACGGGCACTCGCTCGGTGATCCGCCCGTTCGGCCGCCCGTGTTGCCGATGCCATTCGAGCATCCTTTTCCAGAAGTTCTTAGAGGCATTGCGGGCCGCGCCGACCGCCTTGATCGCCTTAGGATCCTCATAACCGATAAGCAAACCCCGGCCGGTCCGGTCGTTATATAAGCCGTTCAAAAGATACCGTACCTGCCCCTCGGAAACCCGCCGTCCAAAATGCTCCGCCGCCACGTTCTCGAAACTATGGGCTTCGTCAATCACCACCAGCTCATAGCCGGGCAAAAGGGCGCTTCCCTCCCGTCGCAAGGCCAGGTCCGACAGCAACAGGGCATGGTTGACCACCAGGATCTGCGCGTTCTGAGCCCGCCGGTGGGCCCGCTGATAGAAACATTTGTCATGGTACGCGCATTTGCGCCCCAGGCAGTTCCCGTGCTCGCTGCGTACGGTCTCCCAAACCGCCGGGTCCGGCGCCGGCGAAAGCTCGCTCAGCGACCCCTCGGTGGTCTTATACGCCCAATCCTCGATGCGCCACAGATCATCGTACTGTTCCTGCCCGGCAAAGAGCGTCTTTTGCCGTTCACTTACCTGGCGCAGTCGGCGGATGCACAGGTAGTTGTGTCGGCCCTTGATCAGGACGGCCGTAAATTCGTCCGGCCACACGGCCGCCAGGAAGGGAATGTCCCGATCGATCAATTGTTCCTGCAGAGCGATGGTATGCGTACTGATAAGCACGCGTTCCTTGACGTGGACGGCCCGTTGGATGGCCGGCACCAGGTAGGCGAAGCTCTTGCCCACCCCCGTGCCCGCCTCGACCAGCAGATGCCGCGATTGGCCGAACGCCCGCTCGACGGCGGCGGCCATTTCCAACTGTTGAGGCCGCGCTTCGTAACGCTCCAGCCGACGGGCAATCAATCCGCCATTCGCGAAAATATCCACAACCTTCATCCCAGCGCCTCCAAGGATCCTTCCAATCCCCCCATCATATAGGCCGTTGAAAAATGGGTACAGATACCGCAAAAATTGGCTGACAGGGATCAGGTATTCCTGATACCGAGAAAACCAAGCTGGAAAACCCCAATGTCATCGCAATAGGTAGATCACCCCCCGATGGCATGCCGTTACATGATCCAACAATTCGTTTGCTCGGCCGTCCACGGCCGTCCGCATCTTATTCTACCCGCGAGATCTTAAACTTGTTGTAACTCATCAATCCGGTCGAGGCGGGGCACAAATCGCTTGACTACTGGCTCCGGCGATGCCCCTCGTGTACTCCCAATAAAAAAGGGCCACTTTCGTGGCCCCGTGGTTTCATAGTCTGGCGGATGACCATGATCTAGTAGCGACTACGACCGCCGCCGTAACCACCACGACCACCGCCACCACCACCGCGGGATTCGCGAGGCTTGGCTTCATTGACCGTTAGGGCTCGTCCACCGTGATCTTGGCCGTTTAGGGCCGAGATGGCCGCTTGAGCCTCTTGATCGGAACCCATTTCAACGAAGCCGAAGCCCTTGCTGCGCCCCGTTGAACGGTCCATGATGACTTCCGCGCTCTGCACGGTCCCATGCTCCGTAAACAGCGTTTCAAGTGCGGAGCTGGTCATGTCATAGGTCAGGTTTCCAACATATAATTTCTTGCCCATTCGTCGATCTCCTGTGTGAATGGCTTGGGGAACCCGCATTTTGCTTTCCGGGTCCAAGTGGAAAGGGGTTGACATTCAACCCAGTATGGCAGGAAGACGAACGAGAAGGGTGCGACGATGATCGTATCCGGCTCTTTCGACGAACCAACCGATCCATATAATACCCGATGTGCCTTCTTGAGTCAATTCTGGTAGAATAGGGGGCGAGGATCGTTTACTGCGGAAAAATCGGCAACCTGCGTGTGAGTATCTGGGCTCGAATTGAGGATTTCATGATTATTCGACCAAAGGGCGAACCGAAGATCTGGCATTGGCGTATCCGGGGCCGTTCGTCGGACAATAAGATCGTGACGCTCGGCAAGTACGACACCGAGGCCGATGCGCGGGTGGAGCACGATAAAATCGTCGCGGAGGGATTCTATCGCAACGTGAAGATAGAACAGATCACAAAGGCAATGTGATGCTTTGACGAT
>CAZXSA010000281.1:0-6203 GCA_964642815.1 uncultured Planctomycetales bacterium
ATTGGCCCGGCGGCCTCAAGGCTTATCTCGACTTTCTCCAACCGCGGCTCGAACAGATGCACCGCCTGCTGAAACCCACGGGCAGCCTGTATGTGCATCTCGACTGGCGAGCGGTTCATTACGTCAAGGTTCTGCTCGACGAGATTTTCGGCGAGGGCCAGTTCCTCAACGAAATCATCTGGTCCTATCGAACCGGCGGGCTGAGCAAACGCTGGTTTGCCCGCAAGCACGACACGATCCTGCTCTACGCCCGGCAGGCCGGCAAGCATAAGTTCAAGGTCCAGCGGTCCGGGGCGTTTCGCACGGACGGCATGAATTACGACGAGCAGGGCCGACCGTACAAGCAAACCCGCGCCGGCCGTCTGTATTTCCATCCCGACGGTCCGGCCCTTACCGACGTGTGGGACATACCATTCCTGTCCACCGTATCCCTCGAACGTACCGGCTACCCCACGCAAAAACCCGAAGCCCTCCTGGAACGGATCATCGAGGCATCGAGCGAGCCGGGCGATCTAGTGGCGGACTTTTTCTGCGGCAGCGGCACCACCCCGGCCGTCGCCAAACGCCTCGGCCGGCGCTGGTTCGCCTGCGATATCTCGCCGGAAGCGGTACGGCTAACGAGAAAGAGACTGTTAATAGAGGTTTCATCCCACTGAAGGCTCGGTTATCATGGGCGACTCTTTATACATCGTTCGGTATACGTCCGCCCCGATGCTTTGGGCGGATATTTTCGATGGGGAGACCATCATGCGTATCGGCATCGTTTTCGGTCTGCTACTGATTCAAGCTGGCCTGGTCTCGGCCGATCCCTGGCGGGAGGCGGAGCAGAACGGCCGGCAAACCCAGCGGGTCATCAAATTCTGTAACCGCTACGTTCAGGGATGGCTCAGTCACGCGGACCTGAAAAGCGGGCTGCTGCCCCGGCTGGTGACCGACCGGAAATACGCGTATTGGAATGCTCGTGATTGCGCCGCCGACAACTATCCCTTCATCGTTCTGACCGCCGAGGTGACGGACAATTATCACCTGAAACGCAACGTCGAGCACATCCTGGCGCAGGAACAGAAACTCTGCAACCGTCTCGATAGCCTGCCTGACGATTACGCTTTTGCCACCGGCAAATTCCGGACCGAGAAATATGACATCAACCAATTGATCTTCGAGGCGGTGGAATACTGCAAGGACGGGCTGATGCCCATCAGCGAATGGATCGGGCCCAGCCCGTGGCTGGAGCGCATGGAGCAACTGCTCCACGATGTCTGGAAACATGCGCCTTTCGATTCGCCCGTCGGAAAAATCCCTTCCGACAATTTGGAAGTCAACGGACAGGCCATGCAGGCCATGAGTCGCCTCTACTGGATGACCGGAAAGAAGGAATACAAGGAATGGTGTTTCCGCCTGGCGGATTATTATCTTGAGCACAAGGATCTGTTGGCCATCGAGAAACTTGCGCTCCGGGACCACGGATGCGAAGTCATCGGCGGGCTGTCCGAGGTTTATCTGATCGCCGGCCGCGAGGATCCGGATCGTCACCAGAGATATCAACCGAAGATCTACGCCATTCTGGACCGTATCCTTCAATACGGCGTGACCGAGGACGGCCTGATGTACGATTTCATCAATCCTCAGACCGGCGAACACCCCAAGGATCGCCTCACCGACAGTTGGGGCTATGTCTACAACGCCTTTTTAACCGTGGCCATGATCGACGACGAGGATCGATATCGTCAGGCGGTCCGCCACGCCCTGACTAACCTGTACAAACACGAGCGCGACTGGAATAAAACCGCGGGGGCCGACGAATGCGCCGATTTCGTCGAAGGGGCGATCAATCTGCTCAACCGCCTGCCGGTGGCAACCGCCTTCCCCTGGGTCGACGCTCAGGTGGAATATCTGTTCAACAAGCAGCGCCATGACGGCATCATCGAGGGCTGGTACGGCGACGGGAACTCGGCGCGGACGCTCATCATGTACGCCTTCATGAAAACCCAGGGCATCCGGGCCGCGCCCTGGCGCGAGGATATTCGGTTGGGGGCGGTGCGTGACGAGGAGGGCATGGTCCATGTACTCATTGAAAGCGAATTTCAATGGATCGGCCGCCTGGGTTTCGATCGTCCGCGTCACCGGGATTATTTTCACATGCCCCTGGATTATCCCCGGATCAACCAGTTTCCCGAATGGTTTACGGTTGAAGCGGATAAAGCCTACGAAATCCGGATCGCGGACGGGCCGCCTCGGACCGTACAAGGCAAGGAACTGTATGACATGAAACTGGTTCTGGAAGGCCACGAGCCGGTGCGCCTGACCGTCAAGCCGTTATAATTCTACTTCGCAAGATCATTACGGCAGAGAAAGCGAGAGCAAGGATGAATCGGAGCGTATCCAAGATTTGTCGCACGGGGATATTATTACTTTTGATCGGGGCAGGGCCGGCCCGCGCCGACGTTTGGGAACAGGCCACGGAAAACGGCCGCCAAACCCAGCGGGTCATCAAATTCTGCAATCGTTATGCTCATGGTTGGTTGACTCACGCCGAGCCGACAAGCGGGCTTTTCCCCCGGCATGTCGATATGGAAACCAATTATTTCTGGGACGCGGAAAATTGCGCCGCCGACAATTATCCGTTTATCGTGCTCACCGGTGAAGTAACCGGCAATTATTACCTGAAATTGACCGCCCACCGAATCCTCGAACAGGAGCAGAAGCTGTGTAATCGGCTCGACGCGCTGCCCGATACGTTTTCCTTGGACACTCAAACCTTCCTGAAGGACACGTACGACATCGACCACCTGATCTTCGGGGCTTCCGAGTACGCGAAGGATGGGCTTATGCCCATTAGCGAATGGATCGGGGCCAGTCCCTGGTTGACCCGCATGGAACAATTGATCCGCGACATCTGGAAGCACGCGCCGTTCGACTCCCCCGTCGGCAAACTTCCGTCGAATAACGTCGAGGTTAACGGCGAGATGCTCCAGACCATGAGCCGACTCTACTGGATGACCGGCGACAACCAGTACAAGGACTGGTGCTTTCGCCTGACTGACTATTATTTCAAGCATAACGACCTGCTGAACGGCGATTGCGTACCCCTCCAGGACCACGGTTGCGAAATCGTCGGCGGTCTTTCCGAGGCGTATCTGATCGCGGCCCGCGAGGACCACGATCGCCACAAGCTGTATCAACCCCGGATGTACGCCCTCCTCGACGCCATCCTCCAACACGGCATCAAACCTGACGGCATGATGCACTTTGCCTTCAACCCGCGAACCGGAACGCCCGACGAGCGACATCTCAGCGACGGATGGGGTTATGTCTACAACGCTTTTCTCACCGTCGCCCTCGTCGATAACCAGGAGCGTTACCGCCAGGCCGTCGCCCATGCCCTGAGCAACATTCATAACTACCCTAAAAACAGCTATGGCTACAAAACCGTCGATCAGAACGCTGATTCGATCGAGGGGGCCATCAATCTGCTCAACCGTCTGCCCGTCGAATCCGCCTTCGCCTGGGTCGATAACGAGGTCGAGGTTTTGTTCGACCGCCAGCGCCACGACGGTATCATCGAGGGCTGGCACGGCGATGGAAACTCGGCCCGGACCCTGATGATGTATGCCTTCTGGAAGACTCAGGGAGTCACCGTCCAGCCCTGGCGCGAGGATCTGCAACTCGGGGCCGTGCGCGAGGCGGACGGCGTCCTGCGCGTGCGTTTGTCGAGCGAATTCCCCTGGGATGGCCGCCTGTGCTTCGACCGCCCACGTCATCGGTTGTACTTCCACATGCCTTTCGATTATCCGCGGATCAACCAGTTCCCGGAATGGTTCACGGTCGAGCCGGCCAGCCGCTATGAAATCCAGCCACAGGGCGGCAAACCATCCGTGGTCGAGGGCAAGCAGCTCTTCAGTTACCCCATCATCCTCGAAGCCAACAAGCCGCTACTCCTGACCGTTAAACCGTCCGAATACAAAATCCGTCAGCAACGCTATACGTCCCGACCCGCGGCCGAGGCCGAGCTATGGCAGAAGAACCTCCGCGATCGTTTGTTTGACCTGATGAAAATGGGCGATCTGCGCAGCGCCCAGATTGATTTGCGTCCGCGAGCGATATCCGAAACGCCGAAAGACGGGTACCTCTTTCGCGAGATCGAGATCAACGCGACCCCCGGCCGCCAGATCAAGATCGTGTTGACTCTCCCCGCGGAAGGCCAGGGCCCCTTCCCGGCCGTCGTTTGTATCCACGGCCACGGTGCCGATCGGCACGCCGTTTATGATCCCTCGTCGATCTATCGCGGTTTCGCCGCAGCCCTCGCCCAACGGGGCGTGGTTACCATCGCCGCCGACGTCGGGCAACACCAAGTGTACGAATCCGGTCGCACCCTGATGGGCGAGCGACTGTGGGATCTCATGCGCTGCGTCGATTTCCTCCAGACGCTTCCCGAAGTCGACAAAAATCGCATCGGCTGCGCCGGGTTGTCGCTCGGCGGCGAGATGGCCATGTGGCTGGCGGCCATGGACCCGCGCATCGCGGCCACGGTCAGCAGCGGCTTTCTAACCATCATGGACCAGATGGAAGTCAACCACTGCATGTGCTGGAAATTCCCCGGCTTGCGCGAACTGGTCGATTGGGCCGACGTCTACTCGCTTATCGCCCCCCGCGCGTTGCAGTGTCAGAATGGTCTGCAAGAAGGGCCGCGCGACTTCGTCGTCTCGCTCGCCCGTCAGGCCATGGAGGAAATCAAACCCATCTATCAGGATTATGCCGCTCCGGATCGGGTCGAACTGGCCATCCACCCCGAAGGCCACGTCATTGACCTGCTCGCTCTGCTGGCCTACTGCGAAAAGTACCTGGGAGCTAAGTAGGGTGACGGACCAGCCGGCCGATAATTTCGATCATCTCGACCTCGACGCCGACGGCCGGCTCGATCAGGATTTGATCTGCCTCAAATGCGGCTACAACCTTCGCGGCCTGTCGCCCGAAGGCCGCTGCCCCGAATGCGGCACCGCCGTTGGGCGTTCCCTCCACGGCGACCGGCTCCAATACTGCGATCCGCAATGGGTGGACAAACTCGCTTCCGGCATGAATTGTGTTTGGTGGAGCCTGGCCTTGTTGATATCAACACCCGTCTGTCTGCCATTGCTAATACTGCCGACAGTCTGGGTGCTCAGGGCAAACGAAGACATGTCAGGTATCACTATTTCTTGTTGCTACTTTATGGTAACGACTCTCTTTTGGATCATTGGTATCTGGCGCTTGGCTACTCCCGATCCGATCCAGCCTCAAAACAATAATGGGATCCCCCGGCCTCAATCCATTCGCTACCTCTTGATTCCATTTTCGCCTCTTGCTCTGGCAGCAATTATTTTGTTGATTTACAACTCTCCCGACTTTTTTACCATCGCTTTCGTCATGTTCGTGCCCCTCTTGCTATTATTACTCCTGGTCGTGCTCTCTCTTCGATATGCACAATATCTTGCGCGGAGAGGCGACAACTTGTCACTCGCCAAATCGACGCGATTCGCTAGGTATGGATGGTGTCTTGGCTGGCTTCTTGTGCTGATCGGTGCCCTCGCTCAGTTAGCCACATTCATCCTTCAGAGTTCCACACAAAGTTTTTCATCCTTCTTGGAAATAATCGAAAACATGTTTTTCGTTGGAATAATCCTACTCGTTCTCTTTGGATTGTGGCTCCTTCATCTGGTTGACAAGTATTACAAACTCATGCAAACCTCCGCCAAAAGTGCCCGGCTCACCTGGGCGAAGGAGCCGTTCGCCCTTGTCCACCCGCAGGATCACCGATAAACTCTCGGCACGCGCGGCGTTGATGAACGCGATCGGTTCGCGAGGGATGCCAGCCCGCAGCGCGAGCAAGGGACGACGGAGAGAAAGCGTGACGGAGTGAAGGAGAGACAGAGTGTCCTACAGCTTATGCATTGTCGATTCTGTCTCCTGATTTCTGACTCCTGTCTACTTATTCCCTTGCTGGCGCTGCGGGCTGGTAGGCGTTTTTCCCTTGCTGGCGCTGCGGGCTGGTAGGCGTTTTTCCCTCGCTGGCGTTTCGGGCTGGTAGGCGTTTTTCCCTTGCTGGCGCTGCGGGCTGGTATGGTATATTTTTACACGAGGCATGAGGGTTAGCTCGAACATGATTATCACCATTGACGGACCGGCGGGGTCGGGGAAATCGACGGCGGCGCGCAAGCTGGCGGCCG
>CAZXSA010000282.1:0-6195 GCA_964642815.1 uncultured Planctomycetales bacterium
GCCCGCAGGTTTTCGATGTCGTCGAAGACCTTTTCCCAGTTGGTCAGAGGCTCGGCGTGGGAGATCAACTTGCCGGCGGGGATTTGCCCGGTGGCGATCAGGCTGATGGCCCGGTCCCAACTGGCGTAGAGGGTGGACAGGTTACAGATGATGGTGCAGACCTTGAACATGGCCTTGTCGTAGGGGAAGCTGATTTTTTCCTGGCCGGTCAAGCCGATCGCGCAAAAACGGCCGAGCTTGCGGACCAGATCGACGCCGAGAGCGATGGCCGGGGCCGCACCACTGCACTCGATAACCAGATCGGCGCCGATGCCGCGAGTACGATCCAGCACCGCGGCGACCGGGTCGCCTTGATGGCCGATCACGAACGTATCCATACCCAACTCGCGGGCCTTGGATAAACGAATTTCTTCGTCTTTCTCGGTGCCGATCATGAGTACACCCCGCGCGCCAGCGGCCTTGGCGGCCAGGCCGGCCAGCAGGCCGATCGGCCCGGGGCCCAGCACGACCACGTAATCGCCGCCTTCCACCTTCGCCCGTTCCAGAACATCGCTGACCACGTTGGCGGTCGGCTCGACCAAAGCGGCCTCGGTGTAACTCATCGAATCAGGGATAGCGTGCAGGAGTTTCTCGGGCATGACCAGCCAGCGGGCCATGGCGCCGTCGATACCCCAGCCAGGGGAACGCTTGTCGGGGCAGATCTGGATATTCCCCGTGCGGCACAGGTGACAATGCCCGCACGCCCGCGTATGCGGCTCGCCCACCACGCGGTCGCCAATTTTGAAAAGCTTCGTCCCCGGCCCGAGTTCCACGATCCGCCCGGCGAATTCATGACCCAGAATCACCGGCGGCCAGTAGGGAAAACGATCATGCTTGACGTGGATGTCCGTGCCGCAAACTCCGCAGGCATGCACTTCGATCAATACCTCGCCTTCGCCCGGCGACGGCTTCGGCCGTTCCAGCAGCTCGATGTTGCCCACGCCTTTTTTCGTTTTCACCAGGGCCAGCATGGTTTCGGACATAATGGCTGTTCCTCGATTCATTTACCACGGAGACACGGAGGCACGGAGCGATAATAGATAAATATAAGAACGGTAATACACTTGAACGAGCGGTTATTCATGTTATATGCATCATGCAAATATCATCTCCGTGCCTCGGTGTCTCCGGGGTATATTACGAATAGCCCACCAAAAACCGAAGCAGCACGCGGGCGGCCTGCAAAATCTCATTGATACCGATCCGCTCACTGAGCGAATGGGCATACTTCAAGTCGCCCGGCCCCATGACCACCGTCGGGATTTCAAGCTGATTATTATAGAGCCATGCGTCGCAGGAGGCGGTCATGCAGTCGATTTTTGTTCCGGCTTTTTCCTCCGCGCAGGCAGCCAGCAACGCGCGGGGCAGAACGTGTTCCGGATTCAGCACATTGGCGTCATGGCGATAAGTGAATTCGAGGCCGTGGCTATCGGCCAAGGATGGGCTACCCTTGGTTTTCAGGGCTTGCCGCATCTCCTCCATCACCTGATAACGGGTCTTATTCGGCAGCAGGCCGAGAACACCGGCCAGGGTGGCCTCCTCCGGCCGCGAGGCGGGCCAACGCCCGGCATTGAGCTGGCCTATGGTCAACGGCATGGGGTTTTCATACGCATCGAACAGCGGGATACCCTTGGAGGCGGCCAGTAGTTGCTTATGGTAGTCACGCAACACCTGCATGGCCTCGACGGCCAGTTCCAGCGCGGTCGGGACGTTGCGGGCCACGCCGCTATGCCCCGCGGCACTACGGCAGGTCAAGCGGAACCAGACCGCCCCGCGGACCGAGGTGAAAATCCGTAACCCCGTAGGTTCAAGCACGATGGCCGCGTCGGCCTGCTCGCCACGGCGGATCATGGCCAAGGTGCCGTTGCCGCCGCATTCCTCCTCGACCACCAGATGTATCACGACTTTGACCGGAAGTTTCACTCCGGTCGCGGCCAGCGCCCGGGCCATCACGTAGAGCGTGGCGATCTGGCCTTTCGCATCGCAGGCCCCGCGTCCGTAAACGATGCCGTTTTCGCAATACCCGTGAAACGCCTCTTCCGCCGCCGGCACCACGTCCATGTGCGTATTGAAGACGACGGTTTTATCCCCACGACCAGGCAGGGTCAGCCGCAGGTTATGGCGGCCGGCATAATGCAGATCGGGAATCGGCGTACTGTAATCTTCGTCATCGCGAAGTTTGTCGGACAAGGTGATTTTCTCGACGTGAACGTTCGCCGCGGCGAACTGCTCGGCCAGAAACGCGCAGGCCTGTTCCTCCAGGCCCGGTGTGCTGGGAAAGCCGATCAGTCGGATCAGAAATTCCTCGGCATCCGCGCGATGTCGATCGACGGCGGCCAGCAGGCGGGCGAGATCGTCAAGCGTCATCCACGTACCTCCGTCAGGACTTCCTCCATGATATCGAGTGATTCGGCGACCTCCTCCTCGCTGATGACCAGCGGAGGGGCCACGCGAATCACATTGCCGAAAACGCCGACCGAACCGACCAGCAAGCCCTTCTGGGCGGCCAGATTGATGACCTTGCGGGTAATGTCGGGGGCGGGTTCCTTGGTTTTCTTGTCGCGAACAAATTCCAGACCCATCACCAGACCGCGCCCGCGCACGTCGCCCAGGTACGAACATTTCTCCTGAATACGCAACAAACCTTGCTTGAGCATCGTCCCCATTTTCAGGGAGCGTTCCACGAGGTTTTCCGTCTCGAAGATATCGAAGACCGCCAGCCCCGCGTCGCCGGAGACCGGATTACCGCCATAGGTGCTGCTCATTTCGCCTTTGCCGAGGGCCCCGATGACTTTCGAATTAGCTACCAGCGCCGACAGAGGGAACCCTGAACCGATCCCCTTGCCGAGCACGACCATGTCCGGCCGCAGGTTTTCCCATTCCAGGGCGTACATCTTACCGGTGCGACCAAAAGAGGACTGAACCTCATCGAGAATGAACACCAGCTTGTTAGCCCGCAGCCATTGCTCGAGTTTGGTGAGCCAGCCGTCGGGCGGAAAAACGAAGCCCGCCGCTCCCTGATAGGGCTCGACGAGGACGGCCGCCAGATTGCCCGTGCTGCACGCCCGAACGGTGGTATCGATAAAGTCGAGGCAGGCCATGCAACAGGTTTCCTTATCCTTGCCCAGCGGGCATCGATAACAGTAAGGGTAAGGCACCCGAATCGCCCCTGGAATGAGCGGGCCGTATTTCTTCTTGATCCCGCTCAGGCCGCCGGCGGTCATCCCGCCCCAGGTGCGGCCGTGGAAACCGCCGTAGAAAGAGATCACCTCGTAATTGCCCGTGTACCGCTTGGCCACCCGCAGGGCGGATTCGATCCCTTCGCTGCCGGTGGAGAGCAGGAACGCCCGATCCAGATTTTCCGGCATGGATTCCACGAGTTTTTTGACGAGCATGACCCGCGCGGCCGTGGGGAAATCATAGCAGTTGAGCAATTTGGCCGCCGATTCCTGAATGGCCTTCACCAGCTTGGGATGGCAATGGCCGACGTTGGTGACCAGCACGCCGGAAGTCCAGTCGATATACCGGTTGCCGTCCACGTCGGTAACCAGACAACCGGCGGCCTTGTCCCAGACCAGCGGGGCCTGATAGCCCATGCACTGCGCCTCGAACTTTTCCGACATCTCCATGTACTTGCGCGAGTTGGGGCCCGGCAAGGCGTCTTTCACGGAGGTAAACTTGCGCTGTTTCATGCTTGATGCAACCTTTCGCTGTGCTTGCTCGCAAACAAATCAAATCACCTGATCAACATCCCAGCACCGTGCGCCAGCTCATGAAAAAAGCCGGGACATCGATAAAGAACGAACATTATATCATCCTACGGGCGAAACGTTAATGTTAATCACTGGGCCGCATGTTTATGGGGTTGCCTGGCCGGAATTCGCGGCCGGACGCAGATCCTCGGAATCAACCTTGCCGTCTCGCCAGAATTCGTTGCCATAACGATTAATGAATTCAATCCCCGCCACCAAAGCCCGAACCCATCGGCCACTGGTAACCGATGGGGCCGCGGGCGCGCCGGTTTTCGGCAGCTCGTTTTCCAAAACGCGCAGGCCGTAGTAGGCGTACTTTTTCTCGCCGGATATCTCGTAAGCGTAGAGCAATCCCTCCAGCAGATCGAGGCCGCCACCAGCGGGAGCGGTTTGCGGATATTTACGACAGGTCATGTAGCGAAAACCGCCTTGGCCGTCGGCTTCGCTCCAGCCTTCGCGAATCTGCCAATCGGCGGCTTTCAGGATCATGTTCTTGACCCGCGGGTCGGCAAATGTTTGATGATAGAGCTTCAGTCCGCTCTGGATAATCCCCACCATCCAAGGTTTGCCGCCACGACAAAGCGGACGATGCGGACATTCGTTGGGATACAGATCGTGGTCCCAGTTGCCGGTCTCGGGGTTTTGATTCGCCAACGCCTGCTCGACGACCATTTCGGCCGCCAGGCGATATTTGGGATCTCCGGTAGCCAGCCAGGCGGGGATCAGGCTACGCAACGCCCAGCCGTAGGTCCGCTCCTCGTCGTCCCGGAAGTCGGAGAAATCCTTCCAGGCGGCCACCTTGACGAAGAAATCGGCGACGCCCTTACCAACCTCCAACGCTCTCGGATCACCGGTCAGAAAATAATAATGGAAGAGGCCCTCGACATAGGCGTGGCCGATATGCACCTCGCCCTTGGCATGATCCGTGAAATGCATGTGCGGCCCGCCTTCGGCGAGGGGATTATTGGAGACGTGAAGGATGTCTACGTCGGCGTAATGCCCGAAACCGATGTTCGCCTCATCGAAATAGACCCGGTGGCCGGTACGCACGAACTGGATCAATGCGCCGTACAGAAAATCGTACTCCTGGTTCATCCAGCCGCGGGGGTACCGCTCGTAAATCTGATCGCCGAAGTTGCGCAGGCCGTGTTCCTTGTGCTGGTCGCGATGAGCGGGGAACGCCCGAAAGTCCGCCAAAAGCTTTTCCTCATACGCGGCGAACCACTCCATATCGGCGGCACTGATATGTCCGAAAACGCCACTATCGGCGTACCATTGCGGAGAAGCGACGGCCAGCAGCGGCGATTCAAGGGCGGCCAGTAAGTGTTCGCCATCGGATTCGCCGGTCACACCGCCGAAGCTTATCAACATCTCGTGGGTCTTGGCGAATCCGAGTTCCGGCGGAGTCATCGCAGCGGCGTCGCTCCATAGATCCATCTCGATGGCCCGCTCGTTAAGGGTTATTTTCTTGGGGTGATAGAACGGGAAATACTTGACGGCCAGGCAAACGCCGGAACCGTTATCGTCGAGTTCAAACCAACCGCGGGCGCGGTTGACGGTGTTGATTGGTTTACCATCGGCTCGTGTTGTCAGGATCGCCCGCCATTGATCCTCGTTCGTGTACGCCGCCGGACCGGTCTGTGTTAAAACCACGCCGCCACCCAGAACGCCCACCATTGGCGAATCGCCCTCGATGCCCAGGCGATAGCGGCGATAGGCCGTCGTGAAGGGCATACGCAGGGTAACGGTCTTGATCGGCACGGCGCCATAATTGTCGTTGAGCAGATCATCATCGTTATGCAGTTTTTCCTCGGGGGTCTTGTCCACCCAGCGATTGTCCACCCATTTGAAATTCTTCAACTCGTTGAGCAGGTAGGTGTGATACCGCTCGTGGGGATGCAAAACGCCGTCCCGGTGATCGTTGATGAATGTATAAGCAAGCTTGATCTCTCGCCGTCCGGCGTAAACTTCGATGCGGGCGACAAATCCGAAAAGATGCTGGTTATCCTCATTAAGATGCTCGCCGATGATCTTGATTATCGCCCGGATAGGACCGTTTTCCTCAATGAGGATATCCTGGACTTTGGATATAAATTCGCCGCCGTCCATCGGGGTCAAGCGAGCGTGCATTCCTTCGGCGCTGACCGTTTCCCACCGGCCATCGCCTTGCCTTACGGCCACGTTATCGAGCAGGTTGCGGCCGAACAACGGAACATTGAACCGGATCGATCCGTTATCGATTTGATAACCGTCTTTGGTTTTCTCGACATGAACCGATCCGGCCGGACGCGGCGCCGGGGAGGCCGCCTCGGTCCAGCGGAGTTTGTAGTCAACGCGGGCACGGGCTTCGCTATCCTGCTGAAAAATCAGTAAAAGCCAACGAACGCTGCCGTCCGGCCTTTTC
>CAZXSA010000283.1:0-6177 GCA_964642815.1 uncultured Planctomycetales bacterium
ATTTGTCACCGGTATTACCATCCCCGTCGACGGCGGATATAGCGCGTTCGGCGGCGTTTAATCCTTTAGGAGAGGCATAAAGTGAGCGACCCACGCGAACCTTTGATTCATTTCAAACCGCAACACGAGTTTTTCGTCGGCATCGATTCCGACGGTTGCATCTTCGATTCGATGGAGATCAAGCATAAGGAATGCTTCATCCCCAACATCATCAAACACTGGAAGTTGCAATGCGTTTCCAAATATGCCCGGCAGGCGGCGGAGTTCGTCAACCTGTATTCCAAGGACCGCGGCGCGAACCGTTGGCCCGCCCTGATCAAGGTGTTCGATCTACTGCGCGAACGGCCCGAGGTGCAGGCCCGTGGAGCAAAGATCCCCGAGGCTAAGCCCATCCGTGACTTTATCGCCTCGGGCGTGCCGCTGGATAATAAAAACCTGCAAGCCCTGATCGACAAGACCGGTGATGCGGTGCTCAAACAGGCCATGACTTGGAGCAACGCGGTCAACGCCAGTATCGCCGACCTGGTTGAAAACGTACCCCCCTTCCCGTATGTACGCGAGTCATTGACCCGGTTGCAGGCCAAGGCTGATCTGCTGGTGGTCAGCCAGACGCCGACCGAAGCTCTGGTTCGCGAGTGGCAGGAACATGCGATCGACAAGTACGTTCGCCTGATCTGCGGCCAGGAAATGGGCACCAAGACGGAACATATCGCGACGGCCACCAAGAGCCATTATGCCCCCGATAAGATCCTCATGATCGGCGACGCTCCCGGCGACTTGAAGGCCGCCAGGGCCAACAAAGCCCGGTTCTATCCGATCAACCCAGGCAACGAAGAGGCCAGTTGGCGACGCTTCCACGATGAGGCCATCGACAGATTTCTTAGCGGCCAATACACCGATCAGTACGAGAAGTCGTTGATCGACGAATTTCAGACTTATTTGCCGGAACAGCCGCCCTGGAAGCGATAGAAGTCTTGCTATAACCAAATGGAACGATACGAAATCATCATTTATTGGAGTGAACAGGACAACGCATTCGTTGCCGAGGTACCCGAACTACCGGGTTGCATGGCGCACGGAAATACACATGAATCCGCATTAAGAAACGTTAAGGCCGCAATCCGCCTATGGATTAAAACTGCAAAAGAATTCCATGACCCTATACCCAAGCCCAAGGGACATCGTCTCGTCTTTGCTTGATCCCGCAAACAACAATTCGCTATCGTTGTGCATGAATAGAATCGACTCGGCGATCTATCTTATCAACACCCTAATCACCAACCACCGGCAGAGCCAGTGGATTACTGATGATTTAGGATTCACTGCTGTTAATTGCCCCCCAAAATATCCTTCAAGTCAGCTTCGGCGTCCTTGCCGGCCGGCATTAGGTTGTATTTGTCCTGCAAGACCTTCATGACGTTCGGCGAAACGAAAGCCGGTAGGGCCGGGCCGATCCGAATGTTTTTGACCCCCAAGGCCAGCAGCGTCAGTAAGACCGCGACGGCCTTCTGCTCGAACCAGGAGATGACCAGCGACAGGGGTAAGTCATTGACCCCGCAATCGAACGCCTTCGCCAAAGCCACCGCCACCTGAATTGCCCCGTAGGCATCGTTACACTGGCCCATGTCCAGTAGTCGCGGGATGCCACCGATCTCGCCGTAATCATGATTGCGAATCCGATATTTTCCGCAGCCCAGGGTCAAAATCACCGTATCCTTCGGAGTATTTACGGCGAAATCGTAGAAGTAATTACGACCCGGCTCGGCGCCGTCGCAACCGCCGATTACGAAGAAATGCCGAATCGCCCCGCTCTTGACGGCCGCAATCACCTTGTCGGCCAGGGCGGTGATCACCGAATGATGAAACCCGATCGTCGACTCGCGAGCCTTCTGCTCCGGAAGCGGCTTGCAGGCGCGGGCCCGAGCGATGACCTCGGAAAAATCATTGTTCAGCAGACGCTTGGCCCCGGGGACGGCCGTCGCCCGGGTGGTGAAGAACCGGTCGAGATAGGTGTTACTGTCGCGGGGAATCAACACACAGTTGGTTGTGCCGACAATGGGGCCGGTGAACTGCTCGAATTCCGATCTCTGTTTTTGCCACGCGTCGCCGTAATGCCCCGCCAGGTTCGGATGCTCGCGTAATGCGGGATACATGTGCGCCGGCAGCATCTCGCCGTGGGTATAAACATTGATGTTCGTGCCTTTGACCTGCGCGAGCAGATCGGCCAAATCCAGTAGATCGTGACCGGTGACCAGAATACCCGGACCAGCCTTGGTTCCTTCGTAGACCTTCGCGGGTGAAGGTTGACCAAATTTTTGTACATGCCCGTCGTTGAGCATCTGCATGACCCGCAGATTTTGGCGGCCGCACTCCAGCACCATCTCGAACAGCGCTTCCATGTCAAAATTGACGTTGGTCATCGTGGCGAAAAGGGCCTCCTCGACGAAACCATCAACGGCCTCGTCCGTCTGCCCCAGACGCCGGGCATGATGAGCATAGGCGGCCATGCCTTTCAGACCATACAGCAAAATCTGCTGCAAGGACTCGACATCCGCATTTTTCCCGCATACTCCCACTTCCGTACAGGCTACGCCGCGAAATACCTGTTCGCACTGATTGCAATGCATGATCCTTAGTCCTTTCCTTGCAAAGAGTTATGCCTCATCAACCGGGAGCCGCCAACGCTTTAAAGAGTATATATCTATCTATATATGGATATTAACGGGATTTGTCAAGGCGCTCGTGCTTTTTTCACGCTTTTTACATGAGTGCCTTATTCATGCCAAACAACGGATTGCAAGGCGAATCCAACGGATGATCGATCGGCGGACATGATCCGCCCCCCATCGAGGACATCCTTCGATATTCGTTGGTCTATTCCTCGCGTTGAACCATATCCCGAAAATCGGCAACCAATTGCAGGGTAATCTTCCCTGGTTGGGCGTTGCCGATGGGCCGTCCGTCGATCGAGGTCACCGGGATGACCTCGGCCGCGGAGCCGGTCAGGAAACACTCATCGGCCACGTATAAATCGTGTCGGGTCAGGTCCATCTCGCGGATGGGGATATTGCGCTTGCGGATCAGCTCAATGACCGCGTCGCGGGTAATGCCCTCGAGAATACCGGCGGTGATCGGCGGGGTCTGGACCACCCCGTTGCGGACCAGAAAAATATTGTCGCCCGTGCATTCGGCCACATAACCGCAATGATTGTACATGATGGCTTCGTGTACCCCGGCATCCAAGGCCTCGATCTTGGCCAGGATGTTGTTCAGGTAATTGCAGCTCTTGATCCGGGCGGACAAGGCGTTGGGGTGATTGCGCACGATGCTTGTGCTGACCACCGCCATCCCCTTTTCGTACAACTCGCGGGGGTACAGTTCGATCTGGCTGGCAATGATAAACACGGATGGACAGCTTGTCCGGTTGGGACTTAAGCCCAGGGTGCCCACTCCGCGGGTGACCACGAATCGTATATAGCCGTCGCGAATGCCATTGGCTTCCATCGTCTGGTAAATCGCCTCGGTCATTTCCGCCTTGGACATAGGCATGACCAGACGGATAGCCCGGGCCGAATCCTCAAGCCGCTGTAAGTGTTGTTTGAGGCGAAAAACCCGGCCACCGTAACTGCGCAACCCCTCAAACACGCCGTCTCCGTAGAGCAGCCCATGATCGAAGACGCTGATCTTGGCCTCGGCCACCGGAACCAGCCGGCCGTCAAGCCAGATTTTCAGATTCGGGTTAGGCGCATACGCATTGTGTTGATCGAAACTAGCCATGTAACATTCATCCGTTTACGGAAAACGTGGTTATACCACGGGTCTCAGCCGTTTGGGGTGCCGGTAATCCTGCCATCCACCAGACGCACCGTTCGATGAGCCGCGGCCGCCACCTTAGGGTCATGGGTGACCATGATAATGGTCTGCCCTTGCTCATTGAGCGTTTTCAATACGCCCAGGATTTCCGCACCGGTCACAGTATCCAGATTACCCGTAGGTTCATCGGCAAGCAAGACTTGCGGCTTGTTGGCCAGCGCTCGGGCGATGGCCACGCGTTGACGTTCTCCGCCCGATAACTCGTTGGGGCGATGACGGACACGGTCGCCCAGCCCGATCCGCTCGATCATTTCCCCGGCATGGCGACGCAGTTCCGAACGGTTTTGTACCCAGCTCAGTACGGAATGTCCGACCATGCAGGGCAGGAGTACGTTTTCCAGAACATCCAGCTCGGGCAGCAGATGATAGAACTGGAATACGAACCCGAAAATCTGATTACGCAGCCGATCGCGACGGGCCGCCGAGCCGTAAAATATGTCCTCATTCTCAAAACGCACGGTGCCCCGATCGGGTACATCCAGGGCTCCCATGAGATGCAGCAGGGTGCTTTTCCCGCTACCGGAACTGCCCATGATGGCCACGAATTCGCCGCGCTCCACCGAAAGGGAAACGCCTTTAAGCACCCGGAGCGATACCCGCCCCAGTTGATAGGACTTGTGCAGACTACTGGCCTGGAGAATCACTTTATTCATAGCGCAACGCCTCCACCGGCCAGATTCGGGCGGCCCGCCAGGCGGCGATCAGCGAGCCGCACATCGAGGCAATGATGGCGACCACGTAGATCACGACCACGTTCCACAACGTAACTTCACTCGGAATCCGATCGAATGAATAAACATCCGGGCTCCAGACCTGCCAGGAGGAATCGATCCATCTGAGCATATCCTGAATCTCGTTGATGTTCCGGACGAAAACCACGCCCAGAACCGTTCCCAACGCCCCCCCGACCACTCCGACCGCCGCTCCGTAGGTCAGGAATATCCCCGCCACGCCAAGCGAGGTTGCCCCAACGCTTTTGACGATCCCGATGTCCCGTGTCTTTTGCTGGACGATCATGTAGAAAATACAACCCACCAGAAAAACCGCCACCACACTGATAACTCCGAAAAGGATCGTCACCAGGATTTTTTCCTTCTCGACGGCGCCAATGAAGCGCGCTTGTTTTTCCTCCCAGGTTTGAATCTCCACCCAGCTCAGAGGCCCGGCGACCCGTGAAATGGTCTGGGCAATGCGGTCTTGGGCGCTGAGCGTGGTACCCCAAAAATCCTCCTCTTCCGTACTGGGCGAGGTCGATGCACGTTCCTGTTCATAAGCGCGAATACGGATCTCGGCCAGGGCGGACCATTGCCGGGCCTGCTCATCGGCGAATTGTGTCCATCGAGCCATCAGTTTGTCGCGAATGGCCTCGACCCATTTCATTCCATGTCGTTTTTTGAGAGCCTCGTTCAGCCGGAATTGCACCTGGGTCGCTCGGGCCGGCAGTTCGAGCCCGCCGAGATAATCCGCCAGAGGGGCCGCATCCATGCGCAGGTTCTTCTGTAACTCGTCAAAATCAAGGTAGACGCTGATGGAGTCGATGTCGTAAACCCCGGTACGCACGTCATCGACGTATCGATACGAACGACTGTGCGCGCTCAGCTCACTCAGTTGGCCCGTATCGCTGAAGGGCACGAAAGACACCGAGACTTCCTCCCCGCGATAATACTGGCGCACATACTTGCCGCTTTCGTTTCTCGTCGCGCATAGATCGGTGCCCAGAATCACGCCGTTCCGAGCGGGCCCTATCCATGTCGGTTCAAAGGAACCGCGTTTCGCGCTTTCCTCGAAAGGGATCGGGCGAAAATAGCCGGGACGTTTGTATAATGTTTTCTCGTCGATTTCGGCGTTTTGCCGTTCCTTGGGTGTTGCTTTTTTCCACCATTGCTGCCAGCCGGCCTCCAGGTCCGGCGGCAATACAATGTTGCCTTGAGCGTCCCGCCCGTAACAGGGCATCTCGAATTTTCCCAGCGTGGTCGAGCCGGGGTAATATTGCTCGTAAAATAGCCCCTTACCGAATTCGTTGACTCGACAGGTTTCCGCCAGGCGAATCCCCAACAGTTGAGCCATGTTGGTCCGTTCGATCTGGGGGAACCGGATGACCCCGTAACTGATGATCACCGGAGTGGCTTCCTCGATTATTCCGGGCATCTCCTCCTTGATGGTATCAATAAATTCCTGGTAAAAGGCGAACCCCTGCAGGGTGCCGTTCTCCATCACCAGATCGCCCAGCATGCCCCGCGAGCGGTCCTTGACCATCTGGAGAAAGCCGTCCATCACGCTGACCACGATCAGCACCATGGCCAC
>CAZXSA010000284.1:0-6173 GCA_964642815.1 uncultured Planctomycetales bacterium
CTCGGAATACGCCACAAAACTGAACACGCTGAAGGAAGTCATCCAGAGCGACGCACCGGACAGCCACCAGGGGATCTGCTGCCCGCCGCTGAAATAATCCTTCAGGTTACGCATGCGACCGGCATAGTAGAATCCGATGAACAGCATGACCACGAAGAAGGCGGCTACGATTGCATAGTCGGCGGAATATAAACCCTTGGCCATCGCATCAACCTGGGCCAATAAAGGTAATCGCACGCAACGGGCCATAACGGTCTCCAGCACGGCTCACCGTTCGGTCAACCACGAAAGGTTGTTATTATGAACAATGCCGGAGATAATTCCAGCCCTTGCCCTGCCCCTCCTGGAAAAAAACGCGGAAAATCCTCGGGGTCAGGGTTGGCCGGCCTTATCAAGAATCGGGGCTGATTTGATCGTAAATACGCGCTGGGTGGTCAGAGTGACACCGGTCAAGAGATCGGTAAAAGCAACCTTGGCCGTAATCTGATCGTTGCGGGGCTCGCCCGCCGGCGGCCAAGGGCAACGTACCGTAAAGTGATTGGTCATCAGGCGGCCATACCAGAGACCACGCGTCGTGGGCACGTCAAACTCATAGGAGGCTATCACCACCGGTTTGGTCGGTTCGGCCAAATCCAACAGGGTGATTTTCAATTCGCCGGCGGCCTTGATTACATGCCCGTCGCGATCGATGGGTTGAATATATAACACCAAGCCATCGTCGCCGGTGCGGTCGTCTTCATCGTAGGCGCCGGACCATCGGGCCAGCTCGATTTTTTCAGGGTAGACCAGCCCCGCCCAAGTATGCGACCCAATGCCCCGTAATTCGGCGATCTGGTTCTGCTGGTTTTCGATCGTTTGCTGCTGAGCGGCGATCCGCTCCTCCAGGCGGGGAATTTTCTCCTGACAAACCTGCAGTTCGCGCTGGACTTTCTGGAATTTCTCGGCCGGCACGGTGTTCTGAATACAACCCGAGGAGGCCGTCACCACGACGAGAACACTCAGGCCCGCGGGCCTCCAGCATTTCGCCAGACGTCGTCTCATGTTTTCGGCTCTCCGATCAGGAATCGGCTTCCGTCCTCGGCTCGGCGGGACGCGGGGGCGGCTCGGGAGCACGTTCCAGCCGCTGATCCGCCAAACCATACGCGATGGCCTCCTCGCAGTCCAGCCATTTATTGCGATCGCAGTCGGCCTCGATGACTTCCACCGGCTTGCCGGTATGCTGAGCGAGAATTTGGTAAATGCGGGTGCGTAACCGGATGATTTCCGCCGCCTCGATGGAAAGATCGGTGGCCGCGCCTTCCAGCACGCCGCCGATCAGCGGTTGGTGCAACAACATGCGGGCATTGGGTAACAGATAACGCTTGCCCGGGCATCCGCTGCACATGAGTACGGCGGCCATGCTCGCGGCCAGCCCGACGCAGAAGGTGTGTACCTCGCAGCGGAGAAAACGCATGGTGTCATAAACCGCCAAGCCGGCCGACACCGACCCGCCCGGCGAATTGATGTAGAAGCTGATCGGTGAGCGGCTGTCCTCGTTGGACAGAAAGAGCATTTGGGCGACGATCACATTAGCCGTCGAATCATCGATGCCCCCGCCCAGAAATATGATACGGTCCTTGAGCAGGCGGGAATAAATGTCGTAGGCCCGCTCGCCGCGTCCGCTCTTTTCGATCACCATCGGAATCAATTGGTTTGAAAACATGTCTTGTTCCCGTGCAAGATCCTGTCCCATCGTCCGTCATGGCGTCCGGTCAGGATTTTTTCTTCTTTTTCCGGTCTTCCTCGGACTCGCTGAGAATTTCGTCCACCAATCCGTAGGCCAGGGCCTCGGTTGCGCTCATGTAGCGGTCCCGCTCGATTTCCCGGGCGATCTTTTCGGAATCCTGTCCGGTATGCTTGGCCAGGATGCTGTTGAGCAGTTTTTTATCCTTGAGAACCTCCTCGGCCTGAATGCGAATATCCTCGGCCTGGCCGGTGATCCCCCCGTAGGGCTGATGCAACATGATTTTGGCGTTGGGCAGGGCATAGCGCTGGCCATGTGTCCCCGCCGCCAGAACGATCGCCGCCCCGCTGGCCGCCTGCCCGATACAATAGGTGGCTACCTCACAACCGAGAAATTGCATGGTGTCGTAGATAGCCAAGGTCTGATCCACCAGGCCGCCGGGTGAGTTGATGTAAAGATTGATCGTCTGGTCTTTCTTGATCGACTGCAAATAGAGCAACCGCATGATGACCAGACTGGCGGTCCGCTCGGTGATGGGGCCGGCCAGGAAAATAATCCGGTTCTCCAGCAGCATGTCCTCGATGGACATTTCACGATAACGTTGATACGGCGGCATCTGCTGGTTGAAGCTTCGCAGCATATCCTCGGGATTGTTCATAGGATCCTTCCCAATTCGCGTCAGAGCCTAGCCCAAATATTGGACGGAGGGAATCAGCGTCCCCGGCGTCCGGCCGTTCACTTCGCCTTTTCGTTCTTAGTCTCTTTATCGGCAATCTGAGTCTTGTCCTCTTCCACAATGTTCGCCTGGTCAATCAGCCTGGAGATAATCTTCTCGTCGCGAATCTGGACAAATAGATTCGCCAGCCCGGGGCCTTTCACCAACTCATCCCGTACCCGGTCAAAACGCTGGTTCTGCATCCGGGCGATCGCGGCGATCCGGCCGTTGATCTCGTTCTCGCCCACCTCGACCTTGAACTCCTCGTCGAGTTTTTCCATGATCAGACTGAGTTTAAGATCGCGAGCGACATCCGTCTTGGCGGAGGTTCGGACTTCATCCATCAATTTCTCAACCTCCGCCGGCGGAATCCCCTGCTGGTACAAATCAATCATTCGCCGCATGGCCACTCGATCCGCCTGACGCTCGGACAACCGCTGGGGTAGATCGAAAGAGGTGTGATCCAGCAGATATTGGCAGACTTGGCCGGCCAGGGCCCGCTGGATTTGTTCATGCAGCCGGCTTTCGAGATCCTTCCGCGACCATTCGCGGAGCTCCGCGACCGAATCGAAGCCCAGCCCCTGCACGAACTCGTCGTTCAACTCGGGCAGATTGAGTCGTTCGATACGATGAATGGTGAACTCGAAATTCACCGGCTGGCCGCGGAACTCAACCTTATAATAATCGTCCGAGATAGTGCCCGAGGTCGTGCGAACGTCACCAACCTTGGCTCCGGCCAGTATCTCGCCGAGGTTTTCGATCACCACGCCGTCGACGGTCTGCGGCCGGACCGGTATCCGCACGTTGTCCTGCTCTTTCAGCACCGTTTCGCCCGAGGTCATTTTCACATCGGCGTGAATCACGTCGTCCACCTGGACCGTTCCATCAAGCACCGGTTGCCAACTGCCCCGCATGGCCCGGACCCGCTCCACATATTGCTCGACATCCTGATCGGAAATCGTAATGATTGGCTTTTTCAGGGTCATCGCCTTCAGGTCGGGTAATTCAAATTCCGGACGGATTTCCACTTCGCAGGAAAAAACCAGAGGCGCGTCATCAGGCAACTCGATCAAGGCAATGGCCTTCTCCGCCGACATCAACGAATCGGTCTTCGCCCCTTTTTCCCGGGCCCAGACCAGCGGATCGCCGATCGCTTTCAGGCTGGCCTTGTCCAAGGCGGCGCTATAACCCGCGCTGACGAGCTGCTGCACGAGCGTGTCGCTCACCTCGCCGCCAAAACGCTTTTCCAGCAAACGGCGCGGAGCGCGGCCGCGACGAAAACCCGGCACCTGAGCTTCACGACGCAACTCATCGTATTGCTTGTTGATCTGCTCATCGAGACTGTCGCGGGGAACGGTGATGGTCAGCTTCTTACGTAAAGAGCCGATATCCTCGACCTGCACGTCCACCGCATCCTTGATCTGTTCTTCCAGGGATTTTTCCTCTCCCTCTTTCCCGGCTTCCTCGGTGTCCGGTGCCTCGTCCACAACTTCCTCGTCCTCATCCACTCGCGGATTCTGAAGGTCTTCGTCCGCCATGAGCATTGCTCCTGTTCATAAAGAATGGGTTTGCCGCATCCATCGGTTCATGATCGTAGCCGGCTGATTACCTGGACCTCGCGGCGTTTATCCGTAAAAAAGAAAACGCCAATCGCGATCCACCGGCCAGACGTTGGAAACCCGGCTGGCGTGGTCACGTTTGGCCATGCCCGAGCGACCGTAGCCAACGCCTGACCGGAACACCACAGACCCTGCGTTCCGGCCGATATCCCACGGCCACCGCACCGTCATGTCAAAAGCGGGTGATGGGACTTGAACCCACGACATTCACGTTGGCAACGTGACGCTCTACCACTGAGCTACACCCGCATTCGCGGACAACCATAATAACCGACCGGCGGATACTTGCAACCGTTCCGCGGGAACATTTTTTAGATTGTCCCGCGTTCGCTTCTTCTCGACCGGAATCACGCGGAATAACGTGATATTTCTTATATTTCACCGCAGGCCGTCAAGGAAGCGGCGTTCCGCCCTTGCTCGCCGGTCGCCAATCAGGCCCCTAGCCCAGCCCAAGCCCTTTGCCTTACGCCTTGAAAACATTCTTCTTGGCGCCGCGGACACTTGCGCAGGCGTTGCGCGTATCAACCACCAAGCGGGCGTTTTTCACGATCATCTTGTAGTCATAGGCACTGTGTTCGGTAGCGATGACCACGCAGTCGTAGCGTTTCAGGCTCGCGGTGGTTAGAGGCACCGATTTCATCCCCAAGTCATGCTCGCGTTGCTTGTGCGTGTTGGGAATATACGGATCGTTGTAATCCACCTTCGCCCCGTATTTCTTCAGCAGCTCGATCAGTTCGATGGAGGGCGATTCGCGGATATCGTCGATATCCTTCTTGTAGGCCAGACCCAGGACCAGTACCCTCGAACCCTTGAGCGGCTTCTTCACCGTATTCAAGGCATGGGCCACATGCTCAATCACGTATTCGGGCATCGCGGTGTTGATCTCGCCGGCCAACTCGATAAAGCGCGTGCTCATGCCGAACTGTCTTGCTTTCCAACTCAGGTAGAAGGGGTCGATCGGGATACAGTGCCCACCCAACCCCGGGCCGGGATAAAAGGCCTGGAACCCGAAAGGTTTGGTCTTGGCCGCGTTGATCACGTTCCAGACGTCGATGCCCATACGATCAAAAAGCATCTTGAGCTCGTTGACCATCGCGATATTCACGCAGCGGTAAACGTTTTCCAAAATCTTGGCGGCCTCGGCCACCTCGCAGCTGGCCACCGGGATGATCGGATTGATGGCCTGACTGTATAAAGCGACGGCCACCTTGAGACTCGCGGCATCGTATCCGCCGACCAGCTTGGGGGTGGTCTCCGTGGTATAGTCCTTGCGACCGGGATCCTCGCGCTCCGGCGAAAAGGCTAGGAAGAAATCCTTGCCCGCCTTCAGCCCGCTGCTTTCCAGGATAGGTTTCATCAACTCACGGGTCGTACCGGGGTAGGTCGTGCTTTCCAAGGTGACCAGTTGCCCTTGACGCAGGATTTTCGCCACCGTCCGGCAGGTGTTTTCCACGAAGGTCATATCCGGGTCGCGCATTTTCGACAAAGGTGTCGGCACGCAAATAATCAAGGCATCACACGCCCGAAGGTCGCGAGGGTCGCCGGAGGCCTTGAACAGCCCCTGATCGAGGACTTTGCGAATCATCGAATCGGGGATATGCTTGATGTAGCTCTTGCCGGCATTGAGCATGCGGATCTTGCGTTGATCGACATCGAAACCCAGGGTCGAGAACCCGGCCGCACAGAATGTCCGGGCCAACGGTAAACCGACATACCCCATGCCCAGAATACCCACCCGGGCTTTTTTTGCCTTGATCTTGTTCAGCATCTTGTTTTTCATCAGAGACTCACTCCTGCAACGGATTTCAAACCACGGCACGATCGGCCGGGAAATAACGAGGCGGTCATTGTACATTCCCAACGACTATCGACAAGATAGAGCGTAAAGGATCTTGCCTCCTCGCTCGATAAGGTATGTCGGCGGAATGCCGGTCAAGCTATAATGGCCTTCTTTGGGAAAAGCCGATTGAAACACAATGTTTGGAGGTTCGTATGAAGATCGCCCTATCCTGTCCGGATATCACCCAGGCCGAACGTGACGCGGTCAACGCCGTTATGCAGACATACCAACTGGCCTTGGGTCCGAAAATAACCGAGTTTGAACAGTTGCTATGCC
>CAZXSA010000285.1:0-6165 GCA_964642815.1 uncultured Planctomycetales bacterium
ACCCGCTGCTTCCAGTGGATCCAGACGGCGGACAATTTTGAAGGCCATTACCCCTATCAGCCCATGTACAATTTCGTGGACCTTTCCGACGGCAAGACCGGCTTTGCCTTCATGAGCAAGGGGCTGCGCGAATACGAGGTCGTCGATGACCCGCGGCGGACGCTGGCCATCACCCTGATGCGCTGCCATCGGGCGTACATGCTGGCCCGCAAGGATCCGATGACCCCCGAGGAGCTGGCCCGTAACGACGGCCAGCACTCCGTCGGCGAGCACGAGATGGAATACGCGATCATGCCGCACGCCGGCGACTGGCGTAAGGCCAACGTGCTCAACGAGGCCAACGAGTTCAACACACCCTGGCGGATCATTCAGGGATTGCCCAAGCCGGGCGAGCTGCCGGTCAGCCAGTCGCTGATTTCGATCACGCCGACCGAGCATGTGCATCTGGCCGCCTTCTATCAGAGCGAGGACGGCAAGGGCTACACGCTGCGGTTGTGGAACAGCTCGGATGCACCGGTGACCGCCACTTTGAGCTCGACGCTCAAGATCAAGACCGTCGAGAAGGTGCGGATGGATGAGTCGCAGACCCTGGCCAAACTCACCGGCACGGGCAAGGGCTGGGATATCCCCCTGCGTCAGAAGGAAATCGCCACCCTGAAGATCATGATGGCCTGATCCGACTTTACGGTGAAGATGAATTAAACGACGCGCGGGATTCAAACCCCCGCGCGTCGTTTTTTTCCTGTCCGTTCGGACGGCCGAGGGGATAACCGGGGTGGATCGGGATACAACCTGGCGGCGGCTGAAAATGCTGGAAACCGATGGCGTATTGCAGATGGCCAAAAAGGGGACAACACGCAAGGCGATGCGCTACCTTTATCTGGGCGAGGAATAAAAATATTGACTCAGTCTTGACTCAATAATAAAGGGGTTGTATATTATGGCTATGGACGTGTTTTTAACCGGTGCGGCCCGGGAGGACATGAACGACCTGCCGGTGACTATTTTGCGGCGGGTGAACCATGTTCTGGAGAGGTTGCAACGCTGGCCGGAAGTAAGCGGAGCCAAACCCCTGACCGGCAAGCTGGCCGGGCGCTACCGAATACGGACGGGCGATTATCGGGTACAGTTTTATATGGCTGGCCGGCAGGTGATCGTGGAGCGGGTAGGGCACCGGGCAAAATTCTATGAGAGGTGATTTATGGTGCAAAGCATTATCCTGGCAGGCAAAGAATACGTTCTGATGGAAAAGCGGGAATTCGAGCGGATCATGGCCGAAACCGAAGCGGACCTGCCTGCTTTGCCGGAGCCTGATGAGCATGGGCTGACTCCGGCGGTGGAATACGGGCAAATGCTTCTCGCTCGCAAAATTATACGAAAAAGAGAAGCGGTGGGATTTTCACAAGCCGATTTGGCCCGCCAGGCAGGTATCCGAATCGAGACTCTGAACCGTGTGGAACGCGGCAAGGTCAATCCCGACGAAAAGACCATGAAGAAAATCCTCAAAGCCCTGGAAAAGGCCGAAAAAGCCGTGGAGTCGAAACGTAAGAGCAAATAACCCTTTGCGCGGCTCGTGGTAGCGTGGGGAAAGAGTGTAACGCGCCCGACAGGATTCGAACCTGTGACCCCCGGTTTAGGAAACCGGTGCTCTATCCTGCTGAGCTACGGGCGCAACGAGTGTTCGCAGATCGTATGTGTTTAGCGACCATGCTATCAGAACCCGGAGCGGAAGTGACGGGCCGGTGTGGAATAATGCATCCGGCATCGGAAAACCATCCACCTCCGGCCCCTCACTCCCGTTCGGGGTTCTGATTGGCCGCGCCGACGGATTTTGCATGGTCGCTAAACACATACCGTAGGTCATGCGAACACCTACATCGTTGATTATAACCTTTCCGGCTTAAGCCACAAAGCGAGGGTTTTACGCTGCAAAAGGGGGTGTAAGAAACGGCGGGGCGGGGGGATTCTTGTCAACCGGTGGGAGCAAGCGTATCCTGATGGCATGTCGGTAACGAGCAAAATCACTATTGACGGTCTCCGGGAACGCAAGCGGGCCGGTGGGAAATTCAGCGTTTTGACCTGTTACGATTTCGCCACCGCCCGGATCATGGAGCAGGCCGGCGTGGAAGTACTGCTGGTCGGCGACAGCGCCGGCGAGGTGGTGCTGGGGCTACCGAATACGAAGGGGACGCCGCCGAACCTGCTGTTGCATCTGACGGCGGCCGTCCGGCGGGGGGCGCCGAATGCCTTTGTGCTGGGGGATTTCCCGTTCGAATGCATGGGGATGAATCCGCAAGCACGACTGAACTGGGCGCGGCATTTCATCCACGACGCCGGCTGTGACGCCCTCAAGGTGGAAGTCACCGGCCAGGACGCCGCGCTGGTAACCTCGTTTCGTGATGCGGGTGTGCCGGTAGTCGCGCATCTCGGGTTGCTCCCGCAACACGTTGATCCCACGACCGGGTATCGGGCGCGGGGCAAGACGGCCGAGCAGGCCCGGCAGCTTCTTGAAGACGCCCGGATTCTGGAGCAGGCTGGGGCGATCATGCTCCTCTTGGAAGCGGTGGCCGGCGAGGCGGCCCGGGAGATTGCCACTCAAACGTTCCTGCCGGTGATCGGATGCGTGGCCGGCCCGCACTGCGACGGGACGGTGGTGGTTTTACACGATATGATCGGCTGGGGTGGCGGGCATCCTCCCCGCCGGGTCAAAGTTTATACAAACCTTGCGGAGGTGATGCGGTCGGCGTTCGCGGCCTACGTCGAGGACATCCACACCGGGCGATTCCCGACCGAAGCCGAGGCCATTCACATGAATCCCGGCGAATACGAAAAACTCGTTTCCGCCGGTCGAGTATCCTGATGCTTTTATCCATTGTCATTCCCTGTCGCAACGAAGTGGAGAACATAGGCGAGCTCTATCGCCGGCTCGATGAGGTTGTCCAAGGCATCGTGGTTGATCACCATCTGAGCATCGACAATGCCGAGTTCGTTTTCGTGGATGACGGCAGCACGGACGGTACCCTTGAGCATTTGCAGCAACTGGTGGGAAAGGACGCAAGGGTACAGGTGGTGGCCTTGTCCCGTAATTTCGGGCACCAGGCGGCGCTCTCGGCGGGGATCGACTACGCCAACGGTGACGCGGTGGTGGTCATGGACGCCGATTTGCAGCATCCGCCGGAGATGATCCCGCAGTTCGTTGCCCAGTGGCGGGCCGGCTTCGATATCGTTTATGCCTATCGCGAGGGGGCCCGAACGCGGTTCGGATATCGGTTCATTAACGCGCTGATGAAGGTTCGCGTGCCTTCGGAGGCGGCGGACTTTCGGCTGATGGATCGGCGGGTAGTCGAGGCCTTCCGCAAGATGCCGGAGCGGGCCCGTTTTATCCGGGGCATGCTCAGTTGGCTGGGGTTTCGGCAGACGGGCATCCCGTACAGCCAGGCCGAGCGTTTCGCCGGGCATCGGGCGTACACGGTTCGACAGACGGGGCGTATGGCCTTGAACGCGGTGCTGGCGTTTTCAAGCGTGCCGTTGCGGCTGGCGTCCGTATTGGGGTTGCTGACGCTGCTGGCGGGTCTGGCTTATGCCGTTTATATCCTCTACGCCCGTCTGGCCGGCTGGCCTATCGAGCCCGGTTGGACCGCCTTGATTTTGACTGTGTTGATCCTCGGTGGCGTGCAATTACTTTGCCTGGGGGTCATCGCCGAGTACATCGGCTGTATTTTCGAGGAAGTCAAACACCGCCCGCTTTACGTGGTGCGGGAGCATATCGTCGTGAACCGAAAAAAAGCTGCGCCGCATCAACAAACGCAAGCCGAACGACCCCGCGCTCCCACGATTCAAACATAATCCGCCTTCAGTGCATCTCCACGCCGCATGGCCGGATCGCCGGACGGTAGAAGTTAAACTGCACATTGGGATGGTCCGCCAGCAGAGACATGGGCACGGCGCTGTCGGCGATTTTTTTGCCGATCATCAAGGTGGTCAGCCGCATTCCGAAGGGATTGTCATGCACGCCCGGATGCCAGATCGAAACTTTTTCCGCCTGCCAGGTCTGCACCGGCCCGACGGTCAAGGCCTGAGTAGGAACCATGCCGATCATGCCCGCGGCGCTGGTCCGGGCGTTCTGCAGGACGGTGCCCGGGTGCAAGTCCACGACGCGGGTGGATAGCTTGCGATATTCCGCCGGGCTGGGCGGCTGATTCTTGTATTTACCCTTGCGGGGCAGCGGGTCGTTGAACGCCCAGTGCTTGACGTCGCCCTGGCCGCCCTGCATGACCGCGCAGCGCACGCCTTCCCAACTCTTGATGTAGGGTTTCGTGTCGGCCTTGGGGAAGTGCAGGTTGGCTTCCGGCATCCGCAACTTTTTTTGGATACGATTGAAGCAGAGTTCCCGGTCGGTCTGCTCGAAAGACAGCGGGTGGGTGACCGGTACCTCCCGCCCGTCGGCGTACCATTCATCCATGCCCCAGAAATGGGCGTGCTTGAGGTTCAGTTCCAGTTCGTTGACCATCCGGGCGGCCAGCGGTAATTGTTCGGTCGGGCCGATCGGCCCGCAGATTCCCACCGGATTGTCCGCCGTTGCCTGTTTCCAGGCGGTGATGTATTCCAGGGCCTCGGCCAGATAAAAATCCTCCAGCGTATCGTAGAAAACGATCTTGAACCCCTCGCGGGCCATGCCCTGCATGTCCTTGACCGTCAGTTTGGCCGCGTCCTTGAGGATCGCATCGTCCACCGTGGTGTAATCCCACCATTCCTCCGCCAGCAGGCTGAGTTTGCGAGCCATAAGTCATTTCCTTTCGTGAACCAGATCGCCCAGTACGGTTTTCAGAATATTATCCTGCGGATACGCGTGGCCGAGATGCTGCCGAAAGCCCTCGGCGTAAGGCCGGCCGATGCGTTTGCCGCGATCGGCGGCCAGTGTTTTCATGGTCATGACGTATTCGTCGATGCCGTGATGCTTGAGCAACCAGTTCCGCTGGCTCTCGTGGCAGCAGAGCATTTTTTCCTTGACCTCGATGACGCCGGAGATGTCCACCAGGACGCGCGGCTCGATCGGGTCGCCGAAAATGTCCTTGCCCTCGACGGCGTCGGTGTAATACACGTGGGGAAGATAGTCGATGGCCGCGAATCCCGGCGTTTCGAGCAGGGGTACGCCGGCCGCGAAGGTGGCCATCTGCACAATGCGGCTGCCCGTCTCATGGTCGATCATGTAATCCCGCGGGCTGGGAGCGAAGACGATTCGCGGGCGAACCTTGCGGATCAACTCGACCGCCTTGGTCAGCGTGGGGCGATCATAGGCGATCCAGATATCCGGACAGTGCAGGCAATGATACGTGCCGTTCAGCAGGGCGACACTTCGGGCCGACTCGGCGGGGCGGATTCTGGCGATTTGCTCCTGGGTGTATTCCGCCGACCCAAGATCGCCCGCGGTCAGGGTCGCGCTGTGGATGTCCCATCCTTTTTCATGCAGCAAGGCCAGCGTGCCGGCGCACATGAATTCGGTGTCGTCGGGGTGGGTGCAGATGCTCAGGGCGACGGGGTTTTCGCTCATGAAACCGTCCTTAAAATACGCCGTGGTCCGGCGAAAAGGAATTATGGTCCGGGAGGGCGCCGGCCGCAAGGTGGAGTCGGAATAATGCCTCGATCATGTGTTGGTTCCGTCGGAGCATACTGTTGATGGCGGCGCCGTGGCTATTGTCTTTATGGAGTGCGGCGGCCATGACGCCGCTTTTCTTTCGATGGCAGGATGGAGTGAGCCATCTTGTTAATTTTGGGAGAAAACAGCACTCGATGAAACATTTCGGTATCGGAGCGAGGCGTGGGCAGGTTCAATCCCGTTCAGCTAAAACGGGATCGAACCTTCCCATGCCACCGAGTCGTCAATTGATTCGCGAGTATGTCCGTAGCCCACATAAAAATGGGATAAAGGCTTGGGGGTGGCCCTTATCCCTGAGGACATCTCTCCCCTCCGCGTCCCTGGCATGGAGGCTGAAATGTTGAATCGACCGCTGGGCGGGATGCCCGTGTCGACCAGTCATTATCCTTATGTATGTTAGGCCATTACCAAGGTCGTGTTATCTTTCGAATAATTCTTGCTCCCGGCGGGCGTGGCTTTACGTGTTGAATCCTTGTTCCCGGAAGTGACGGTCGAAGGCAAAGACCCGC
>CAZXSA010000286.1:0-6157 GCA_964642815.1 uncultured Planctomycetales bacterium
CAACAGGCCCGTAACCTGAAATCCGCGAACGATCGGCTGCAAGTGGAGATCCGCGAGCGCGAGCAAGCCGAGCAGCAATTGCGCGAAAATCAGGAACGCTATACCCTAGCCGAGAAAGCCGCCAAAGTCGGCGTGTGGGACTGGGACATACTGGCCGATAGTCTACGCTGGTCGGATTCGATCGAGCCGATGTTCGGCTTCCAACCGGGCGCATTCCCGGGAACCAATGACGCCTTTTTTGAGTGTGTTCACCCCGATGATCGTAATCGCGTGCGGGACGCGGTGCGGGCAACCCTCGAGCATAAGGCCGAGTACAACCTGGAACACCGCATTATCTGGCCGGACGGAACCATTCGCTGGGTACAGGAAAAGGGGGACGTCTATCGGGACGAGCAAGGCCGTCCCACGCGCATGCTCGGCGTAGTCTTGGACGTCACCCAACGCAAGTACCTGGAGGAAGCCCTCCGGGAAAGCGTGGAGCGTTACCGTACCCTGACTGAGGCGTCACCCGATTCGATTTACCTGTTCGATTCATCAGGGGTTTTCCGGTTCGTCAACGGGCCGGGCGCCCGCATGGTCGGCCGAAAGCCCGAGGAAATGATCGGCCTGCGACAGGAGGACATCTTTCCGCCCGATCAGGCGCAAAAGCATACGACATCGGTGCAACACATCCTCGACACGGGGGAACCGGTCAGCGAGGAGGGTTGGGTATCGCTGCCCGACGGCAACCATTGGTTCGACACGCGGATCGTGCCCCTGAAGAACGTGGAAGGTAAGCCGGTAGCCATCCTCGGCATTTCGCGCGACATCACCAAGCGCAAGCTGGCCGAGAAGCAACTACAGGAAAGTCAGGAGCGCTATGCCCTGGCCGAAAAGGCCGCCAAGATAGGCGTATGGGACTGGAATATTTTAACCGGCGAACTGCAGTGGACGGAATTGATTGAGCCGATGTTCGGCTTCAAGCCCGGCGAATTCCCGGGAACCATCAACGCCTTTTTCGAGTGCGTTCACCCCGACGACCGGAAGCACCTGGAGGATGCGGTGCAGGCAACCTGCGAGCGGGAGGAGGAATACAATGTCGAACATCGCATCATCTGGCCGGATGGAACCATTCGCTGGGTACAAGAAAGAGGGGATGTCACCCGAGACGAGAAAGGCCGAGCTATCCGTATGCTGGGCGTAGTCCTGGATATCACGCATCGCAAATATCTGGAGGAAGCGCTCCTGGAAAGCGAGGAGCGGTTCCGGGCCATCGCCGACTACACCTACGACTGGGAGGAGTGGATCGGACCCGACGGGCGGCCACTGTGGATCAACCCGGGAGGCGAGAAGTTGACCGGATACACGCGCGAGGAATGCCTGGCCATGCCGGGTTACCCTATCGCCCTCATTCACGAGGAGGATCGCCAGCGAGCTGAACAGCATTTTCGGGAGGCCCTGGCGGGTTCCACGGGTAACAATTGCCCTCTGCGCATTCGCCGAAAGGATGGTTCCATCGTGCATACGCTGGTTTCCTGGCAACCGATCCACGACCGACAAGGCCGTTTTCTCGGCTGCCGCAGCAGTATTCACGACGTAACCGAGTTACGGCAGGTGGAGGAAGATCGAGCCCGACTGCGGGAACAACTGCACCACGCTCGCAAACTGGAGGCTGTCGGCCAGTTGGCCAGCGGCATCGCCCATGATTTTCAGAATCTGCTGGCGGTGATCAAAATTCACACCGAACTGCTCGGCCGGGCGATGGCCGGTCAGGATAAGGCCATCGAATTACTCCAGGTCATCAACCAGGTCGCCGATCAGGCCAAGGGCATGGTTCAGTCCCTGCTGATGCTGAGTCGGGCGGTGCCGGTGGAGAAAAAACCGATCGAGTTGACGAGCGCGATTCGTAAATTCACCACGATATTGCGGACCATGCTGCCGGCTACCATCGATCTGGTGGCCGATCTCAACCCGGACAGCCCGTTATGGATCAGCGCCGACCTGTCCGGCATTCAGCAGATCCTCATGAACCTGGCCCTCAACGCTCGGGACGCCATGCCCCAAGGCGGTACTCTGCGTATCGCGGTTTCCGCGGTAACGGCGGAAGAAGTGCGCAACCGTCCGACCACCTCCACGGAGGCTTCATCGTGGGTCGGCATCGCGATCAGTGATACCGGCCAGGGTATCTCCCCTGAAATAATCCCCCGAATATTCGAACCGTTTTTCAGCACCAAGCCCCGGGACAAGGGAACCGGACTGGGGTTGGCCGTCGTCGATGGGATTGTCGAGGATCACCAGGGAAGCATTCACCTCGATTCGCAAGTCGGGCACGGAACCACCGTCACCGTCTACCTGCCCCAAATGGAGAGCGAGGAGATACCCGCCGAACAACCCCCGGCCGGGATGCCTTCGACGGAACAGAGCGGGATTATCCTGTTAGCCGAGGATAACTGGTACCTGGGTAACGAAATCGCCTCTCTCGTGCGCTACACGGGACAACGCGTCATCCGCGCGGAGGATGTGGATTCGTTGCTGGAGGAGGCCCGTCAGTATCGGGGCAAAGTGAATCTGCTGATTTTGGACGCCGATCTGCCGGAAAGCGGCGGGCTCGACGTGCTGCGCCGTATTCGCGAAACCGGCGACCACACGCCGACCATCCTCCTGACCGATCCCGCCGAACCGGTCAACCCATCCGAGCTGGATGGTTACACGTCCCAATTGCCCAAGCCTGTTTCGCGGGAAGTCATGATCCGTTTGATCGGGGAGTTACTACGCCGCGACACGAACAGTCCCGATTCGTTATGAGAACCCGCATCTTGCCCGGCTGAATGGGAAAGGCTCCACGCTATTACCGCGGCCTTGAATGCATGGGCCTCCTACAGTTTCTTGTTGTGCTTCCAATATACATCGGTCAAGTGCTTGACCATCTCGGGAAGCCGATCGTAGAGCCGTTTGGGCTTGCGCGGCTTGTGCCGGGCCAGCGCGTAATGCGTCAGCATGGGCAGGGCCACCGTCGAATCAAGGTAGCAGACCACGGCGTCCGGCAACTTGGTCGGATCGACCTTGCCCCAGCTCACCGCCTCATGCGGGGTCGCTCCCGAAAGGCCGCCAGTGTCCGGCCGGGCGTCGGTGAATTGAATGAAGAAATCGTGCCCTTCCTCCTTGACCCGGAGCACTTCCTGAATCTGCGGCTCGGTCTGGAGGGTGAAGTTCTTGGGCGAGCCGCCGCCCACCAAAACCACGCCGGTCCGCCGCTTGCCTCGCTTGGCATCGAGGACAATCGCGGTGGTTTCGTTCACGTCGCGTGACGGATTGACCCGTAACTGGCAACCGCGCAGCTCCAGACCGGCCACGTTCATGCCGATCGTCGAGTCTCCGGGCGACGGACAGAAGCACGGTACGCCGGCCCGATAGGCGGCCGCCAGGACCGACACATCCTTCCGCCCGGTCTGTTTCTCGAATTCCGCGCAGTACTTGCCGAGCAGCCAATGCAGCTCGGAAGTGCCCATCTCGTGTTGAAACTCGGGCTGCAGGAGGATCTGCCGGAGAACATGGTCCGTCTGCATCAAAACATCATTGTAGTCGAGCAAAATATCATAGATGCGAACCACGCCGGCCTTACGCAGCTCCGGATCGCGAAGGAAAGGCGACCCGCGGAACAGTGGAAGGTTCATCGCATGGTGCATGTCATGATACAGATTGGCCCCGGTCGCCACGATCCAATCCACATAACCGGCCTTGATCAACGGGATAACCGCGGCCCCGCCGAGTCCGGCCGGCGTCAGAGCTCCCGCCAGGCTCATACCCACGGTCACGTCCGGCTGGAGCATCCGCTCGGTAAAGAGCCGGCACGCCTCCTGCAATCGCCCGGCGTTGTAGGCCAGAAACGTCCGATCCATCAATTCGGGAAGGTTTTCCTTACCCGTGATCGGCTGCGGCAGGATTCGCTGGCCGCATAGAAAACGCTGCTTGCCCTTGCTGAACTTGTGCGGATACTTGCTGATAAACTTCCTCGGAAGTTGGACCTTGGCCATCACTCATCACTCCTTATATTCTCTCGTCGGTATTCCAATGAGCCAGAAACATACTACCGAGGCATGGAAATTTCAAGGATACGGCCGAAAACGCAAGCAAGGGACAATTTCTACCAGCCCGAAGCGCAAGCAAGGGACATTTCTACCAGCCCGAAGCAGTTTACCCGCCTGCCTCGCCGTGGCGGGCCAGCGAGGAAACATAGGTCCGATATCGTTTACCTCGATCGCCTGGCCGGGCCGTGGCGGGCGAGCACGGACTGGACAAAAAAGATTATCCACGACTGATAAGAAACATGCGTAGCCGTTCATGCTTTTTCAATGATTTTATGTGGTTCGGGTCGTGCTGATCCGATATATACGGGCATGACGGCTTGTGAATTCGAGCAACTCTCCAAGGCGGAACTCATCGCCATTATCCTGCGGATCGAGCGGCGCTTGCACGAACTCGAAGTGGAAGTCGCGGCGCTGCGGAAACGTAACGCGGAGTTGGAGGCCCAAGTCTCCCGACTCCGCGAGAACTCGTCCAAGCCGCCGTCCAGCGACCTGGTCAAACCACCCAAGCCCCCGGTAGCTCCCGGCAAGAAGTGGCATATCGGCGGCCAACCGGGGCATCCCCTGCACGTGCGTGAACCTTTTGGCCCGGAGGAGCTCGACGACACGCGTCCGTACCGACTGGATTGCTGCCCGGACCGCGGCGGCAAGGTGAAGTCGAGTCGTTTGGAGGATCGCGTCGTCCAGCAGGTTGAAATCCTGGAACGACCGGTCGAGATCATCGAGTATCAATGGTTAAACATCAAGGTAGATGAAAACCGTAGGCGGATACATTAAAAAAGTTGACGGCACGCGAAGCGTTGAAACTCGGGAGGAATAGGAATATGGCCACATTCAAAGGACAAGTTCGATTTATTCGAGCAATATTCCAGAGAGGAAAATCTTTCACGATGGGTGGCGGCTTGCCACTGTTGTTTCTGGTCGGGTCGGGAATGATATTCGGCGGTTGCGGCGGGTGTGATGACACCATCTACAGGAGCGGCGAGCTGAACGGGACCGTCTATACTTTCGCTGAACGGGCTAAGGGTGGCGTCGCCCGCCTGTGCGACATGTCGGGAAATCCTCTCTCGGAACCGGTCGAGATCGACTCGAACGGCTGCTTCAGTATCTTCGGCGAAAATCTTCCCGAACGTTTTCTGGTTCTTGTTACGGACATCGAACCTTGGGGAGCGGAAGCTTCCGCTTCATCGACCCACCCCCCCTCAGGGCGGTGGTGGAATACTCACAGGCGATGCGGACCAACGTCACGCCGCTTACCTCTCTTGTGGCGAATTACGCCATGCTCACCGGTACCTCGCTGGAGGAATCCGACAGAGCGGTGGGCAACTCTCTCATGATCTGGCCCGTTCACTCTCCCTCGAGACTCGCCCCTCTCTCTTCCGAGGACCTGAAGATCTACCGATTCTCCTTTAATGCCTTGCGTGCGAAGTGGATAACTTCCGGACTTTCGCTTGAGGACTACCTGAAACAGCTCGCCGAATGCGTACAGGACGGCGAGACGACACTTGAATTCAGCGATGAGAACGTCTCCGACATCGGTAGCACCGTCGGCAAGTGGATTTTGGACAAGATCACCGACGGAATCGGCTCCAGCATAGCTGATGCCGGTATCGGGTGGATTTCCCGGCTCGTTTTCGGCGAACAGCCGGACAAATACATGGATAAACTCGAAGAGATCTCGGGAAAACTCGACGATATCAAGATATCAGTCATCGACGTCGGACAAACCCTGGAGCAGGAGATCAACGACCTTGGGCAGGACATCAAGCTGGACCTGATCACGACGCAGATCAACATTTACGCCGCGCCTCTCGGTTGGTACGACCAGCTCACCGTGGACATGCCATACCACGCAGGACGGTTGGACGACGCGATCAAGGCGGGGGACAAGAAGAAAGAGGAGGAGGAGCACAAACAGCTCATCAACATCGCGTCCACGATCACGGACAGCGGGGTGAACAGTTGCTATAACAGGACGACGAGTGCGCTGGGTACGATGCACGACATGATCGCGTTGTCGCACGGCGGGCTCGGGAGATCGTGTCCGCTTAACGAACCCCATCTATGCGCCGCAGGGGTGGCGTGGCATGATG
>CAZXSA010000287.1:0-6117 GCA_964642815.1 uncultured Planctomycetales bacterium
TCGCCCGCCGACTCAACGTCCATCCCTTGATCGCCCAGATTCTGCATAACCGCGGGGTCACCGATACCTCGTCCGCCCGCGATTTTCTCAATCCCGAATTAATCAAGCTTCATCCACCCGAGCAACTCGCCGGCATCACCGAGGCTGCCGCCCTGCTCGCCGAAAAGGTGCGCCAGAAAAAAGCCATCGCCATCTACGGCGACTACGACGTGGATGGCATCACCGCGACCGCCATCCTCTGGCACCTGCTCAAGCTGGCCGGCGCCGAGGTGTCGTATTACATCCCCCATCGCCTGGAGGAAGGCTACGGCCTCAATACCGACGCCTTGCGGCAACTGCACGCCGGCGGGGTCGATACGATCGTCACCGTCGATTGCGGGGCGACGGCCTGCGCGGAAGCCCGGCTGGCCCGCGAGCTTGGACTGACTCTTATCATCACCGATCATCACGCCCCCGGCGACGAGTTGCCCTGCGCCGAGGCCATCGTCCACCCCGGCTTAAACGATTACCCCAACTCGGACCTTTGCGGAGCGGGCGTCGCGTTCAAGCTGGCCTGGGCCGTCGCCCAAAACCTTAGCAACTCCGAGCGGGTGACCCCTGAATTCCGCGAATTTCTTCTCTCGGCCACCGGCCTGGCCGCCCTCGGCACCATCGCCGACGTTTCACCCTTGATCGGCGAAAACCGGATCCTCGCCCGCTTCGGCCTGCTCGGCTTGTCCGAGTCCAAACTCATCGGCCTGCGGGCCTTGCTCGAATCGGCCCGTCTGACCGACTGCCGCCTGAACAGCGAGCACGCGGGCTTCTGGCTCGCCCCCCGACTCAACGCCGCCGGACGGATGGGTCACGCCCAGTTGGCCGTTGAACTCTTCACCAGCGCCGACGAAAATCGAGCTCGCGAAATCGCCCTCTATCTCGAGGATCAGAACCGCCGTCGCCAGACGCTCGAAAAACAAATCTTCAAGGAAGCCTGCGAGCAAATCGAAACGCAAAACCTGGCATCCGACGCGGCGCGGGCCATCGTGTTGGCCGCCCCCGAATGGCACGCCGGCGTGATTGGCATCGTCGCTTCGCGGATCGTGGACCGTTATTGTCGCCCGGCCATCATGATCGCCCTAAATAACGGCGAGGGGCAGGGTTCCGGCCGCAGTGTGCGTCATTTTGAATTGCACAAAGCCCTGGCCGACTGTTCCGACCATTTGCTGACTTTCGGCGGACACGCGATGGCCGCCGGTTTGCGCATCCGCGCGGACCAGATCGACGCCTTCCGCGAGGCTTTTATCCGTCGGGCCAACCAAACCCTGACCGGCAAAGATCTGCAACCTACTCTCAAGCTCGACGCGGAGATTTCCCTCGGCCTGCTCAGCGAACCGCTGGTCCGTCAGATCGAGCAACTCGGGCCCTTCGGCGTCAGCAACCCCAAGCCTTGCTTCGCCAGCGGCCCGCTCACGCTCGACGGCGAACCCCGTCTGATGGGGCGTAACAGCGAGCACATGGCTTTCAATGTCACCGATGGACAAAACCGGTTGCGGGCCGTCGCTTTTAAGCGTAAAGACAGCTATCAACCGCTCATGGATCATCGGCGTTGCCGTCTGGCTTTTGTCCCGACGCTTAACACCTACAACGGCCGAACAACCGTGGAGTTACAGGTTCTCGATATGGTCTTCCCCGAATCATGAGCCCTCCGCCAACGCTCAACTCGTCGGAAGGAAAAGCTCTTGGCCTTGCCGATGAACACCGACCGCTCGAACGACGCCGGCGGGCGATCATCTGGTTGCTGCTGGCGGGCCTTGCGCTGCTGGTCGGCGGACGGGATATTTCCGTCGGAGGGTTTTCCTGGTCGGACGCCCCATTGCACGCGATGGACGGCGTATTTCTTCACGACCTGCTTACCCAGCTACCGATCAGTTCTCCCAGAACCTGGGCCGAGGAGTATTTTCTGCGTTACCCCTGTCTCGGGATCATCGTTTATTACCCGCCGCTTTTTGCCGCCGTCGAAGCAGCGTTTTTTTTGCTTTTTGGCATATCCGTACTTGTCGCCCGGGCGGCCGTACTGCTTTTTGTCGTCGCCACGCTCTGGATGATTTTCGAAATCGGGCGCGGATTGTTTTCCGCGCGTGTCGGATTCGCCGCCGCCATTCTGGCGCTGACCACACCTCATGGGATAATCTGGTCACGACAGGTCATGCTCGAATGGCCGGCCGCCTTCTTCATCGTACTCGCCCTGTGGGCCTGGTGGCGATATCTGCACACCTCGACTCTACATCACGGTCTGCTGATCGCCCTGGCCGTCGCGGGGGCATACTTCACCAAGCAGACAGCCGTCTTCGTTCTGCCGGTTATTCTCCTGCACGCATGGTTGGATGGAAAGCTTTTTCTGATGCGTCGAAGGACGTTCTGGCTTCCCCTGCTTGGCGCGGTCATCATGATCGTCGCTTATGCCTTCGCCACCGCGGGCTACAACTCTCTGGCTCCGAAACTGCTTTGGGGCGACCCGCCCCTCGACCACCTGAGCGGTTGGCGCAACTGGTTCTGGTATGATTTGCGGTTGCCCGAGATCATCGGCTGGCCCATGCTGGTCGGGCTGGTTCTGGCCATCGGCGCGATCGTGGCCGTCCACCCCCATCAACCACCGGCAACCAACGGCGACGAGGAAGCAGCGGTCGCCGACGCCGAGGCCTTCGCCCAATACCGCCTGTGGTTTCGCCCTTTCATGCCGCCGTTGCTCTGGCTGCTGATCTGGTGGATTATTTGCACCATGATGGCCGCCAAGGAGGAGCGGTATTTCTTTTACGCGGTGCCGGCCTTGGCGTTGATCGTCGCCGCCGGCCTGCAATTGCTCGATTGGCTCGACGAGAAGCATTCCCGCCCGCTTGGTACTTGGGTTCTGGCGTTACTCTGTGTCGGGCAACTGGCTGTCGCCATGCTCTCGCCGCCGCTCCGCGTACCGGACATGAAAGCAACGGTACGTTTTCTGGCCGCCCAGGACGACGCCGACCTGATCCTGATCGACGCGGTTCGCGACGGGCAATTCGTCTTCGACGCGCGGACGACGTCTTCAGCCCGGGGGCGACTGATACCTCTAAGGGCGAGCAAGATTCTCTATTCGCGCGCCGCCCGTACCCGCTACGCCTACGCCGAGCATATCGCCACTCAGGTAGAGCTACTTGCCTGGCTCGACGAATTCGGCGTCGGTTACATCGTCGTGGAGGACCGTCTACCGGCCACGTCCGACCTCTCCTGGGATCCACCGCCGCGGCAAATGCTTCGCGAACTGGTCCGCAAGCAGGATTTGTTCGCCGAGGTCCACCGCCAGTCACTGGCCGGCAACGATCCGGATTGGAAAGATGTGTCTTTGGTCACCTATCGTTATCTGAAGGCCAAGCCGCGCACCCGCGATGCCGTGACCCTCCCAATCCCCGCCATGAACCGTAACGTCACCCTCCCCCTGCCCCCGCCCCGTGAGCGTAAGCATAGTGACTAATTATTTTCTTTTTCGTTTCTCGGGGTCTCTGTAGCGATGGGGCCGGATCGCTCAGCCGGTCATGCCGGTTTTTTTGCGGGTCAGTTCGGCCATCTGGAAATAGAACCCGCTAAACGTGACGGCTACCACCAGGAACGGCGTGAAAAAAAAGTTTTCCAGCAGCATCGGCTGCAATAATTCCCACAAGCGCGGGCTTTGCCCGGCCAGATTGACCAGGCCGACCACGCAGATCAACGCACCTTCAAAACTGGTCACCAGGGCGATGATCTGCTCGAAAAGTATGAATATCAGAGAGATGACGACTCCAACGGCGACCAGGCTAAGCACCAGACTGATTTCGGGGCGGACGCCAAATGCATCAAAGACCGTAAAAACCACAAAAGCCGCCCAAACGGAGGCCAGAATAGCCACGGAAACTTTCGCCAGCCGCCAGCCTACCACCGACAATATCAGACCGATCGGCACGGCCAGCAGAACACGAACCAGCATCGACAGAGGCAATTGTAGGGCAATAAGCACCCCGATAGCCACCAGGCTGACGACCACCAGAACACGGTAGATGCGCAATCCCCAGAACAAAAATACCAGCCCGACGGCCAGAAAAAACAGACCCAGGATAAATTCCTGGCGAGAAAACTCAGTCACTATGGCCGACCAGTTGATATTCATGTTGCCTACATCCGTGGAGACCTTCCGTTCGTCGAAACAAACGCAGGTCCGGTTTATTTATTTTGAGGGGCCGGCCCCGCCGCGACCATCTGGACGGGGCGCCCGCCTCGGGCTTGCAGGGACAACGATATAATCAATAACAAACCCAGCCCGCCCAGTAGCCAGCCCGGTTGTGATTGCGCTTGGCCCCACAAGGTCGGCCAGTGCATGGATAGCAACGAACCGCCGGCCAAACCGACAACCAGCACGCCGAGCAGGGAAGTGCCGACGATGGCGGCCATCCGGGTGAGAGTGACTCCGACAACAAAACCCAGCACCCAGGCCAGCCCCAGGGCCAGACCCATGCGGGTGGTAAAATCGCGCCGCTGGTTCCAGAAATAATCCCAGAACTGCGCCCAATAGTAGCCGGCATCCCCGCTGGAACCCTCGTCCGCGGATGATGGATCAGGAAGCTCGTAAACCTCCCCACCACCGGCGTATAAATGATCCTGAAAATCCTTAATCACTTGAGGCAGCACCCTCGGCCCCCCGATGGCCAGGACCAGAACCACCGCGCAGAATCCGGCAAGCAACCCCACCCACCACCGATACAGCAGATGGCCGATGATCGCCGCGATCGCCCCCCCCGCCACCAGGCCGACCAGATCATCCACCGGTATTATCCGCGCCACGCGAATCCCGACGCTGATTCCACCGGCCAGAAACGCCGCGACAAAAATGGCCCGAAGCAAACGCGCGCCCCAAAAACACAAAATAAGCCCGACCAGGGCAACAATCGCCACGAGCACATTCTGGGTAACGGGGAATCGATCCCAGGGCAGGTGATGATGCAGCAGAGCCAGGGCATCTTTCAGAGCAGCGACGATCTCTTGCATACCGACCACGGCGCACCTCTACGCTTCGTGCGAATACGTCGCGCCGAAGGTTTTCAAGGAGAACGGCTGTCGGCGGTCTGGACCACCGGCCGTTGGATTTCCCGCCACCCGTTGCGGTCGAGGTGGACAATCACCTGGGCCTGAGGAGCGCCGCGCTCGAGAAACAGGGCGATATTCCGAATCTTGGCGGTCGGGTCGAGTTCCTCGCATTCCTCGCCGATGGCCGACCCCCAGATAATCTCTCCACCACGCCGCGTGCGCAGGACGATATGCTCCTGGTTCCGATCCCTCCGGCCGCGATAGTTGGCCATGTCAATGGCGCTGATCTGCATGGCAAAGGGCTGCTGAAAAATCAACCGGGCCAGACGCACCGCGGCCTCCGCGTCGGTTTGGTCGCCATAAGGCCGACCCACTTCCGGCGGCGGGGTGCGTACGCCGAAAATACGAATCCAGCCGGCATCGGCGGCCACGCAACCGTATTCCTCCGGCAGACGCACGCCCTCGGCATCGATCGGGATAAAACCCTCGCTCCACTCGCGATTACGCAAACCCTGGCGAGTGTAGATCATCGCGATCGGGCGACGGTAATCGCAGGCAACCCGCACCGTCCCGTTCATTTCCTTGGTCACCTGACGGACCTGGGCCACCCAACCGGTGGCCTCCATGCGCCGGGCGACCTCCGCAAGCAGGTCCGTATCTCGCCAATGGGCCGACGTGGGCATATCGATGGCCGCCAGAATCCGCGGCCGCCAACCTTCCTCATCGATCCATTGGGTTTCCTGCTCGGCGGCCAGGTCCAGCTTGATCGGTGGATCGAAATCGGGGCGGGTCATCACGTGTTGGCGCAGACGTTCCAATCCCACCACGCTGCCCACCAACAATGCCAACACGCCAAAGGCCGCCGTCGTCGTTTTCCAATCGACAAGCCCGCAGCCGCTCTCTTCCGGCCCATCATGACCCTGTTCAGGGATCGCTTTTTTCTTTCGCCGTCGTCGACTCACTCACCGGCTCCCATCGAAATCGACCCGCGCGGCCGATCCGGTTTCCTGTCCGCCATTATCTCTGGCAGGTCATTTCCACGATACGTTGACA
>CAZXSA010000288.1:0-6115 GCA_964642815.1 uncultured Planctomycetales bacterium
TCCGGCCAGATGCGATCGGTTGGCCATGACTTTCATTTCCGCGCCGGTCTCGTAGTATCCTTTCGCTACGTAACGGCAGAAGCAGACGGCCCCGGTAATATAGGTGATCGGCCGACCCGGCAGCTCGACCTCTAACTCGACCGGCTCACGAGCTGAAAACATCCTTTTGGACATGAAGGAGAAGCCGCCGCGCGAGAGGTTTCTTGTTCGGCCGGTAATATCCAGAACCTGATGCTGGCCGGGCGCGAGGAATCGAATCTTGCAGGTAACGCGGAATGGTTGCCGCCGGCAGCGCCTTTCCTCGGTTTTGGTGACCGGTAGGCCGGTAGTTTGTCTTTCCGCCCATTCATCCAGCTCGTTCAGGATAGCATCCAATAACTGTTTATTTTGCTCGATGTTCAAGGCGGCATCCTCGACTGCATACAGATTTCCGCGGAACACGCTTGGTTTGAAATCGACCATCGAAAAGGCCGTGTTGACTAAATTTATATTGATTTACACGTGAATAACCTTTCGCTGACAGATGTTGGGGACAAAGGGTTAAGTTCCGTGGCGTGTTTTGGTCAAAGAATATTTCTGATCGTATATATGTCTCGTCATGTGCACATCCGACGATCAGCCTTACCTGAAGACTGTTCGTTCAGAGCCTTTCGTCCGATTTGCATTCCACCGCGATGATGTTAAGTTATTGGTCCATGACAGAGGGCATTTCCGGTCTTGCTTTATAGCTATGGAAGGAGTGCTGTTATGGTTCCCGTCCATCAGAAACTAACTGCCGTGGTCCTGTTCATGTTTTGCGGCTGTCAGGGCAATCAATCCTCGCTTCAGATTCGCGTTCCCGCCGACCGCCAGTATGTCCTCGGCGAGAATTCGGAGCGTCCTATAAAGGTGAGCTTGCCGGGCGATCAGCCGTTTAATATCCATACCAAGCAAAGCAGCCAGAATCCGGGAGCCGACGGTCGGGCGGAAGGCAGATCGGACGCCGACGCCGCCGGCCGGGCCCTTGGTTCCGCGGAGGTTGACAACGGTGGATTCGCCTCGGCGGATTTCACTGTCGGACATCGCATCGCCAACCAGACCGAAGATCACCAGGATTTGGCCATTGACCTCGATTTCCAATGGACGCAATCCCTGCATACGTCGGCCGACCCGAAAGCCGACACGCTGGCCCGTGCCGAACTGGCCATTTTGGTTTTAAACGCCAAGGGCAAGACACTGGCCACCATTCAAGTGTTGAAAACCGACAGCGATCAGGCCCGGGCGTCGGCCGAACTGCATGACCACCGTAAGTTTTCCGTTTCTCTCGAACCACAAATGCGTTACGATATCGTTTTGACCGGAAGAGTCGAGGCCAAGAGCGCGGCTGGGCAGGAAGCCAAGGCCCGGTTGGAGGTGAAGAACATCGGAATCAACCTGAGTTTCACCTCCGTGCCAAAGGAGACCACGCGGACTGGACCATGACCGGCTTTTTCAGGGAGGCAACAGCCGAGGTTTTCATCATGGCGGTGATTCAGATTCTTAACGAACAGGGGGCGAAGGTCGTCACGCTGCCGAATGGGCCGGCGATCATCGGCCGTTCGGGCGACAATGACGTGGTCTTGGACGACAAGCTCGCGAGCCGAAAACATTGCTCGCTCGAGCCGGTCAACGGGGGGTTCATTCTTCGTGATCTCGGCTCGCGTAACGGCACGGGTATCCAGGGCAAACCCGTCAAGGAAGCCCAGCTAAAATTCGGGGAAACCTTCACCATCGGCAAGACCGTCCTCCGCGTTTTCGAGCATACCGCGCCAAACATCGAGATTCTCGATTCGGCGGACACCATCGTCGAGGAAATAAGCGAGGACGAGGAGGTCGAGGCCCTTGAGGCTTTGGTGGCCGAGGTCGAGGAGGAAGAGGAGCCCCTCGTCGAACAGGTTAACGTATCCCAGGAGGAAATCCTGGCCAAGGCCCGGCGCGACTTGAACGGCCTTCGGTCCGCCGGCGAGGATCCCGGGTTCGGTCTTGAACAGGTTGCCCTTTTCGACCATCAGGGCAAGCCGGTACACACCAGCGACAAGGACGATAGCTCATCCGAGGCGGTCCGCACCCTGCGCCTGCTCTACTATGGTGCCTTCCGCACCCGGGCCACCGACCTGCACTTCGACCCGGTCGAGGAGGGCTGCCAGGTCCGATTCCGCGTGGATGGCAAAATGATTTCCGTCGTCCTGCTGCCCGAGCAACTCGGGCGAGCCCTGCTCGGCGTGGTCAAGATCCTTTCCGAACTGGACATCGCCGGACGGCAGGGTATCCAGGACGGCAGCTTCGTCGTGAGTTGCAACCGCCGCGTCGATAACCGTGTGTCTCTTACCCCCTCGATGCACGGCGAGAAACTGGTTATCCGGGTTCTGGATTCGGCCACCCTGCCCACCCGGCTGGACAAGCTCGGTATGCCCCGCAATATGCTTAAATCCGTCACCTCGCTGTGTAAAATGGATGCGGGGATGATTATCGTGAGCGGGCCCACCGGCAGCGGAAAAACCACCACGCTCTACACCGCCCTGCGAACCATCGATTCCCGCTCGCGCAACGTGGTTACCATCGAGGATCCCATCGAATACCACTTGGCGGGCATTACGCAGATTCAGGTCAACGCGAAAAAAGGCCTCGATTTCGCCCCCATCCTGAAATCCGTGTTGCGCCAGGATCCCGATGTGATTCTGGTCGGCGAGATGCGCGATCGCGACACCGCCCAGACCGCGTTGCAGGCGGCCATGACCGGGCACCTGGTCTTTTCCACGCTCCACGCCCGCGACACCATCGGCTCGATTTATCGGCTCCTGGACCTCGGCGTTGAAAATTACATGATCGCCAACGCCGTCTCCATGTGCCTTGCCCAGCGACTGATTCGCTTGCTGTGCGGTGAATGTAAAAAAGCCTACAAACCCAAACCCAGCCAAATCGCCCGGATGCGCGTCGATGCCCGCTCCCTGCCGACTCTCTATGCTCCGACCGGCTGCCAACGCTGCATGGGTGTCGGCTTCTGGGGTCGGGCGGCCATCTTCGAGCTGCTGAGTTTCAACGATAAACTGCGGGACGCCCTCATCACCACCACCACGATCAAGGACATCCGCGACGCTGCCGGCGAGTGGTCGTTCCAGACCCTCCTCGAAAGCGGCTATCAAAAAGTCCTCGAAGGTCTAACCAGTCTCGAGGAAGTCGAACGCGTCGCCACCCGTGAATAATCCGGGTTGATGGTCTTTGTCGAGGCCGGCGGGAATGACGATGTTGGGGTTTCCCGCGATGCAGGAGGTTTTCGAAAGCCATCGGGACTACAGGTTGCCGATGGTAATCATCGAATCGCCTACATATCGTCAATTATAACCGGATGCACCATCGCGATGCTCGTGCTCGTCCTCCTCCCGAGGCGAGGGGTATGGGGAATAATCGTTATCAGCATTGAGGGCGGCATCGAATTCGACCTCCGTCACATGCGTTGACCACTGACCACTGACCACTGATAGCTGGTAGCTGATAACGGATCCCTTTTATGCTACAATCGCATTGAAGGAGAACCTTATGTCCGAGGAACGTCTGGGACCGCCGGCGCCGGTGGTGTTGGCCATGATTTTGTGTGACGCGATTTATCAGGATCCGGCCACGCACAAATGCACCATTCTGGGCACGTTTTCGACTATCAACGCCCGGAAATTCCCGGTGGTTCATCGCCAGTTGGCCATTCACGTGGCCATGACGAATGGGCATGGAAAAACGCGGATACGTTTGAGCCTGGTAGGCAACGATGAAAATCGGCCACCGCTGTTTTCAAGAGAGGCCGCCCTCGATTTCCGCGATCCGCGGATGGTGGCGGAGCTAAATTTTGTCCTGACCAATCTCTCTTTCGAGATGCCTGGCGAATATCGCATCCAATTACTGGCTAACGATGAGTTACTCATGGAGCGACGCTTGTACGTTATGCATCTGGTAGCCGGCCCCGGTCCCGGCCCTGCCCCCGAGTCGTAATCGCACCAGTCAACGATAACCGATTGTTCGGGTAAAATTTGGGTATGCTCTACCTTGTTCGGTATATTTGAGCTGACTCATGTCGCTCGAAACCCAACTTCACTGATTCAATCACAAATGCCCTGACGGCTCTTCGTCTTGCTTGATCATACCCTTTGTGTTTCGCATGCCCGCAAGCCCGTTTTATTAGGTATTAAGGCATTGTTGACCACAACATCTTGATGCATGATCTGGTCCTATAAAAAAATTTTCGGAATGGGGCATTTTCTTTAAAAAAAACCCTTGTATAAAGTGGGTTAATGTGGTAAATAATCCCATGTAAGGCCCTATTGTGGGATAACGCAAATCGGCGATCGGTTTCGGGTTTTCAGATTCATGCTGTATACCGGTACTTATGATCTGGCTATCGACCCCAAGAACCGGTTGTCAATACCTGCGGGTATTCGCGCAGATATGGATATGGAAAAAGACGGCAGTCGTTTTTATCTGGTGCCGGGCAAGCGGAGGGGCACTTTAAGTCTCTACGCGGATAAATACTTCGAGCGTTACGCGGAGCAATATCACAGTTCCCTTCAGGAAGGCGAGGAGAAGGAGGACTTCGAGGCTGTTTTCTATTCGATGGCCACCGTGTTGGATATTGATCGACAAGGGCGGGTGGTTTTACCCCAACGTGCCCTGGATCATGTCGGGCTTGGCAAACGCGTGACGATGAGTGGGGCCAGGGACCATTTGGTGTTATGGAATCGGGAAGATTACGCCTCGTTTATGGAACGTAACTGGAGTCGTTATCCTGATTTGTTACGCCAGGCGCAATTAAGAACGGAATTATCCAAAGGGAACGGAGAACGAGGATCGGCTTAGCGGCCGTGAATGGGAGCCCGGAGGTACGCGAAAGGGTTTGCCACCTGAAGACAAGGCCGTACGGGGTATTAAGGTCCGGATTCAGGAGTAAACCATAGGCACAAACGGGTTGATTCCGGTGTGCCGTAGCGAGTGGAGACAATAGGAAAGACGATCCGAGAGGCCTCATCAGTCGGCGTCGTGGTCGGCGGGTGAGGTGGCCAAAGCCTTAGGCGAATTCAGCGCAAGAAGCGAAAGGAGTCGCCGGGCTGATCACCTCTTGGTGATCGCGGATGCGTGTTACGAGATGTCGGTCTACACACCGACACGACGTTACCGCGACCGAGGCAGCCGACGCGCGGTTCGACGGCGTGGTCGAATCGCCAGTGGGGCTGATAGCAGTGCTGGCATCGGCGGGAGAGGCGGCTTTCGCTCGCCGATGCGATGGTCGAGGTAATAGTATCGTACGCATATTCTGATCAAAAAGCCAGGAGGATCGGGGCTAACGTCGGCAGGGAGGCTGGACGAGCCCCATTTTTTTGCCAGGGAATTCCCTGGTCTTGTTCGCTTAATGTTATTATTTACAAATGGTTATGGCTAATGAAGAGCGTCCATCCCAAGGGTTGGGGGCGGTTGGGCCGTTAATAGCCCGGGGTTAATGTGCAACGTGACGGGATTGAACACGAGCCCGTGTTATGCGGGGAGGTATTGTCGTTGCTGGCTCCCCGGCCGGGTGAAACCGTGGTGGATGCCACTCTTGGACACGGGGGGCATGCCTGGCTGATGGCCGAATCCATTGGACCAACCGGTCGACTGATCGGCTTGGACGTGGATGAGCGGAATCTTGAACGGGCGCGTCGGCGTCTGGAACAGATGATGCCGCCGGGCAAACAACCGACTATCAGCCTCTTGCGGGCCAATTTCCGCGAACTCGGCGAACAACTTGATCTCCTGGGGCTATCCCAGGTAGATGTTATCTTGGCGGACCTGGGGCCGAGTACCGATCAACTTCTGGACTCGGAGTTGGGTTTGAGTTTCAACGAGGACGGCCCATTGGACATGCGGCTGGACCGCCGTTTGAGTACCACCGCCGCCGATCTGGTCAACGCCTTGGGTGAAAACGAGCTGGCCGACCTGTTTTATAACCTCAGCCAGGAGCGTTTCAGTCGGCGGATCGCCCGGCGGATCTGCAAGGTTCGGCACGAGGGACGAATCTGGCGGACCTCGGAGTTGGCCCGGATCGTCTGTTCCGCCGTCGGCGAGCCCGCCCAGTCCA
>CAZXSA010000289.1:0-6077 GCA_964642815.1 uncultured Planctomycetales bacterium
CTATCGGCCTTATGCTCTTGCCTCCTTCTGAGAGAACTGAGGCGGCCCGCACCCGCAAGGGTGCGGGCAATTTTTTTACTCATTACTCCACCGCGCGTATTCTTTTCATCGCCTTTCTCATAATTACCAGGGCCATCGTTTACCGATAGTCCACGGGTTCCGTGTTGGGCGGCTGCGTGGCCTCGCCGCTCCACCTGGCTACAGACCAGCGCTTCTTCAGAGTGAAAACCACACTATCCTACCCCGTTGTTTCCGTCACGAACTCGGTATTGCTCAGTTCGACATGTTCTTGTTGGCGACTAATGGAATTTTAGTGTACAAAGACCGAACTATCAGATATTTTACCATACAAGTTCGTGTGCGGGCGCGGACCCACATAATCCCTATAAGGCCCCTTTCGTAAGGACACCGCCATGCGTAACCGCTTCAACAAGACCGTTTCGGACATAACCTTGGCTGCATTGTTATTGATCGCGTTCGCGATGCAAGGATGTACGAGTCCGGGTTCGACCCTGGAAAAAGGGTTCCGCGAACCGCCGGAGAGTACCAAACCATGGGTCTATTGGTACTGGATCAGTGATCAGATTTCGAAAGAGGGTATTACCCGCGACCTCGAGGCGATGGCCAAGGCCGGTATTGGCGAGGCCCTTATCGGGAACGTGGACGTGAACGAGAACGCTCGCGGTGAGGTCAAAGTCCTTTCCGAGCAATGGTGGGGCATGGTCGAGCACGCCATCCGCGAGGGTGGAAGGTTGGGTGTCAAGGTTGGGCTGTTCAACTGTCCCGGTTGGAGCCAGTCCGGCGGCCCTTGGGTCAAGGCCGATCAGACCATGCGTTATGTCGCCATCTCCGAGACACGAATACGCGGGCCGATCAAATTCGAGGGTAAACTGCCCGCACCGACCAAGGAATTTCAGGATATCGCCGTTCTCGCTTTCCCCGCGCCGGCCGCCGATACCGACACTCTGGTCACACGAAAGCCGCAGGTGACCGCAAAACCGGAAACCGCTGACGCCGTGAAGCTACTGGACGGTGATCTCGACAGCATCTGCGCCTTTCCCGGCGATGCGGCGAACAAAGAACCTTTTGTCGTGGATATCATGACGGATGAACCGTTTACCGCCCGTAGCGTGGTACTTTATACGGCCCAAATACCTTTTATCGTCAATTGCGAACTTCAAGCGAGCGACGAGAGCGGCCATTTCAAAACCCTGCATACGGTGTGCATTGATCGATCCAATCCCAAGGAGCATGTCGGCTTTTTGCCCTACGGTCCGGTCGCGGTGGCCTTCCCCGCGACAACCTCGCGACATTTCCGGTTGGTATTCACCGGATTGAAGAACCGGGGGGCCATGGTGGAGATCGAACTGACCGGCGCGGCCCGCCTTGAACGCTTCGTCGAGAAACAGCTTGGCAAGATGTTCCAAACCCCACTGCCGCAATGGGACAGCTATCTGTGGCCGTCACAAGCGGAGCCGGATGATGCGTACCTCACGGTACCGGCCGACCGGGTACTCGACCTTTCCAAACATCTCGCGGCCGACGGCACATTCTACTGGGAGGCACCGGAAGGCGAATGGATCATCCTGCGGACGGGCATGGCCCCCACGGGCGTGCAAAACGCTCCCGCATCGCCGGAAGCAACCGGCTACGAGATCGACAAGATGAATCGCGAGCTGATCGCGATGCACTTCGACGCCTATATCGGGCAAGTGCTCAAGCGCATGCCCGCCACCGAGCGCAAGGCCTTTCAGCGGGTCGTGGCCGACAGCTACGAGATGGGCTCGCAGAACTGGACGGACGGGTTGGCCGAGGCCTTTCGTCAACGCTACGGGTATGACCCCCTCCGTTGGCTGCCCGTTCTCACCGGTCGGCTGGTCGGCAGCGCGGAGCAGTCCAACCGTTTTTTGTGGGATCTGCGCCGACTGGTCGCCGATCGCATCGCTTACGACTACGTAGGCGGCCTGCGCGAGCAATGCGAAAAGAATGGTCTGCGCCTGTGGCTCGAAAATTATGGTCACTGGGGCTTCCCCGCCGAGTTCCTTCAATATGGAGGCCAGTCGAACGACATCGGCGGTGAATTCTGGACCGGAAGCGACCTGGGAAGTATTGAACTACGGGCGGCTAGCTCCGCGGCCCATCTCTATGGAAAGCCGGTCGTATCCGCCGAGGCGTTCACATCCGCCGGCCCGCATTGGATTATGGATCCGTGGGCGATCAAGCGCCGCGGCGACGGGGCTGGAACCGAAGGTATCAACCATTTCGTGCTCCACGTTTACATCCACCAGCCGTACAACGATCGAATTCCGGGCATCAATGGATGGTTCGGCACGGAATTTAACCGACACAACACATGGTTCGGCCAGACCGGCGAGTGGATCAAATACCTGCGGCGCATGCATTTCATGCTACAACAGGGGCAATACACGGCCGACGTTGCTTACTTCATCGGCGAGGATACGCCCAAGATGACCGGGATTCTTAAACCGGAACTGCCTCCCGGCTATTCTTTCGACTGGATCAACGCCGAGGTTATTGAGCAGCGCATGCAGGTTGAGGACGGAAGATTCGTCCTGCCGGACGGCATGTCTTACCGCCTGCTGGTACTGCCCGAAGGCGCATCGATGCGGCCGGCCTTACTGCGAAAGCTGCGTGATCTGATCAAGGCCGGAGGGGCCGTGCTTGGAACTCCACCGCAAAACTCACCCAGCCTGGAGAACTACCCGATTTGTGACGATGAGGTGCGCACGCTGGCCGCCGAGATTTGGGCCGGCTGCGACGGTGCGAACGTCACGATGACCCGTTTCGGTAAGGGCCTCGTTTTTCGGTGCGTATGTACGAAGAAGGCCCTTGATGAACTTAAGGTACCGCCGGATGTGTCCGGGATTGACACGAAATTGTTCCCCTGGACCCACCGGACAATTAAAGAAGGTGAGATCTATTTCATTTCCTATCAGGGAGATGAACCGACGAGCATTCACCCCTCTTTTCGGGTAACTGGTCGCCAACCCGAGCTATGGGATGCCGTGACCGGGCAGTATCGCGAGCTTCCGGAGTTCGGCCAGGAGAACAACCGTACCGTCGTACCGTTGGAATTCGTGCCCCGCCAGTCGCTGTTCATCGTATTCCGCAAACCGGCGGCGGGTACCCCGACCGCAGGGAAAAATTTCCCCGCACTCACGCAAGTCGGCGAATTGACCGGCGCTTGGACGGTAAAATTCGACACGCGTTGGGGTGGCCCTGAATCCGTCACATTCGATAAGCTTGAAGACTGGAGCCAACGGGCCGAGGAGGGAATCAAGTATTTCAGCGGGACGGCCACCTATCGGAAAACCTTCGACCTGCCTGATGGGGCCTTACGGAAACGGGTTTACCTCGATCTGGGCGTGGTCAAGAATATGGCTCGTGTACGGATTAACGGCACCGATCTGGGACTCGTTTGGTGCGCACCGTGGCGCATCGACATTACGGCCGCCGCGAAGGAAAAAGATAACAGGCTTGAAATTAACGTGGTAAACACCTGGGCCAACCGGATCATTGGAGACAGCAAGTTACCTCAAGAGAAACGATTGACCTGGACGGTCCATCCCCATTTAGGCTCGAATTCGCCGCTGCTGCCCGCCGGCCTGCTTGGGCCGGTGACACTGCGGGTGGAGTAGATATTTGATTTTGCGCGAGCATCCTGAAACCTGGAGAGCGCGGTTCGTTTGAAGAAAATCCGCGGAGGATTCAGGAGGAACGCGAAGGTCATGACATAGATGCATGCATCGAATACAGGTTCGTTCTCGGCGGTCGTCATCGTCGCCCATCCCGACGACGAGACCCTCTGGGCGGGCGGCGAGATCCTGGCTCATCCGGATCGCGATTGGTACGTGCTCAGTCTTTGCCGGGCCTCCGACGTGGATCGCTCGGGCCGGTTTCGACGAGCCTTGGAGCAATTACACGCCACCGGCTGTATGGCCGACCTGGACGACGGCCCGGAACAGTATCCCCTACCCCCCGAACTTATCCGAGAAACCATCCTGTCGCGGCTTCCCGAGCGACATTTCAATACCATTTATACTCATGGCCCACAGGGTGAATACACCCGTCACCGACGACATGAGGAAGTCAGCCGGGCCGTCGGCGAATTATGGTCCGAAGGGCAAATCAGCGCCGAAGAAGTCCTGATGTTCGCCTACGAGGATGGACAACGAAGTTATTATCCGCGGGCCATCGCCTCCGCGCATATTTATCAAAAATTACCCGATTCCTTATGGCAACGAAAGTACGATATTATGGTTAATGTTTACGGATTTAGTCCGGCCAGTTGGGAGGCAAAAACCGTTCCCCGCGAAGAGGCTTTCTGGCGTTTTGATTCGCCGGCCGCTTGTGAACAATGGATAAAGCGGAAAGGAACCACAAATGAAAGTGCTCGTTCTGTATGATTACCCGCCTTCGCCCGGCGGGCTGGCCACTCAGGGCGATCTGCTTTACAAGGGGCTGCTGCAGCTTGGCGTTGAAGCCCAGGCGGTACACTTTGAGTCGGCGCAGGAGAAGGAATGGTATTACCGGTGGTTCAAGCCGGACGTAGTCGTCGGAATCGGCTACTGGGGGCACACCCCGCATTTAGTTCTACACCCCCAGCGTTACGGCGTTCAGGCCGTCCCCTGGCTGGTGGCCGACGGTTATATCGCCAACTATCATGAAGTTCTTAACGCTTTGCCGTTGATCCTGGTCACCTCGAACTGGGTGAAAGATGTTTACATCCGTGACGGGATCAAAGGCGATAACATCCATGTATTGCCCGTCGGTTGCGACACCGACAGTTTTCTCCCACGCGATCCGAGCGATCCCAAGGTCGCGGTCGTTCGCGAGGCGTTGGGTGTCGGGAAGGATGAGTTAATGATCCTCACCGTCGGCGGAGACGCGGCCTCGAAAGGCGCTCAGGAGGTCATGCAAGCCCTGGCCCTACTCGGACGGGATATATCACCTTGGAAATATGTCTGCAAGGTCTGGCCGCAACCGCGAACGGAGGCCCAGACGTTGATGGACATGAAACTCGCCACTCAACTGGGTATCGAAAAACACGTGGTATTCACGTCCAACGTGGTCTCGCGCAATTTCATTCCCTATCTATTGAATGCCTGCGATATCTATGCGGCGCCGTCGCGTTTGGAAGGTTTTGGCATGCCGCAAGTGGAAGCCAACGCCTGCGGAAAACCGGTCATAGGCATCAAGGCCATGGCCATGCTGGACACGCTGGTGCATGGCGAAACCGCCTTCCTGGCCGACGTGGCCACGGAAGTGCGAATCGGAGAGACCATCCTCGGCCGCGAGTCCGGCTTCGAGGATGGCCACCGCGTGGTATTCCAGAATTTCCGCACGGCCGACTACCGGGCCAGCGTGTACGATATCGCCGATCACCTGCGTAAGCTGATGGAGGACTCCGACTTGCGACGGCGGATGGGTGAGGCCGGCCGGGTGCGAGTCAAGGAACGGTACGATTACCGCGTGGTGGCCAAGCAGTTCGTCCAATACGTCCACGAAAATCTGGGGATTTCCTGAGATGAAAACGCCCCTAAACGATGACGTGGAAAAAGCCCGGCAGGCGGCCATCGAGGTTTTGCTGCACAATCTGCACGGGCCGTGTCGTTCCCTGCCGCGGGCGGCCGGCTGGGGTTATCCCGAGCCGTACACCCGCGATCTGATGATTTCCTCGTTAGGCTTTCTGGTAAGTGGAAATAAAGAATTGGTCGACGCCCACCGCCGGGTATTGGTGTATCTGGCGGAAAATCAGACGGCATCGGGACATATCCCCTCTCTGGCCCACGATCCCACGGATGTGGGGGCGTCGGATACCACGCCTCTGTTTTTGTTTGGACTGGGTCTTTATCGCCACTTCGCCGGCAAAAGCCGTTTTCTATCCGCCGCCGCGAAAAAAGCCCTGCAATGGATGCGTTACCAGAGCCCCGACGACATGATCATGGTCGCTCAGCAGCCGACCACCGACTGGCGCGACGAGCAATGGGTGCTCGGATTCGGTTTATATGTCAATACCATCGTCTATTCCTACCTTCGATTGTTCGGCCGATCAA
>CAZXSA010000290.1:0-6039 GCA_964642815.1 uncultured Planctomycetales bacterium
CTGCAGCCGGGCCATCGACAACGAGAGCGAGCCGCCGTCGGTATGCACATGGGCGATAAGAAAGGCGGCCAGCCCGGTGTCCGGGTGCTTCATCGTGTCGTAAACGTCGCCGCAGTTCTGCTGGCCGCTGCGCATGTAGGCGGCCACTTGCAGGTTCGGCCAAACGGGCAGATTGAGCGGGTCCAACTGCGTCTGGATCACCCGCACCAGTTCCTGCTCGGCCGTGGACATCGCCTCGGTCCGCCGGGCGGCGGAAGTCAGCAGGAATTCAATCTTGGCGGCCACCTGCGCGCCCAAGGCGCTGAGCAGCTCCAGGTCGGGGAACTGAAAACGTCGGACCTTCTCCCGACGGTCAACATAGATCATGCCATAGGCGGTGGTCCCGACCGCAAGAGGGACGGCCAAAGCGCTGCCGATATCGCCCTCATCGCGCACCTTGCGGATGCAGATATGCTGAAATCGCTCGATGCAGCGATACTCCAGATAACTGACAAGCGGATTGCTCTCGAAGACCTGGCCGGAAGACAGGCGGCCGCCGACCACGTCCAACTCGCCCTTGGGTTTGCGACGGATGCCGATCCAGGCGCACCGGGCGGAATACGTTTCCATCAGCACGTCGAGGGTGATATCGACCAGTTCATGCAGATCCCTGCCGGCCGCGATCCGGGCCCCGGCCCGGGCCAGGGTGTCCAGTTGGGCCGTCTTAAGCTGGGTCAGGTCGAAATGCCGCTTGACCGCCGAGCCGGGCGGCAGCGGATATTTCTTGATCTTGGCCAGTTCCTCCGGTCCGAGGCTCGGCTCCTCGATCACCTCGTCTTCCTCGGTGGTAAACACGGTGACCAGGTAGGTCTGTATGTTGAATTCGTCTTTGTTTTTCAGGATGGTGGTTGGCCGCATCGGCTCATTGTTCAGGAGGACCGATACGCCGGGATCGAGGTTTTCGGCGCACCATTGTTTATTTTCGGCCAGGAATATGCGTAGCTGGCGCTGGCTGATCTGCGGGCTGGGCAGGTGGATATCGCAGGTGGATAGCGAGCCGAGGTAAATGTCCTCATCCTCGAAGGAGATATCCGCGATCTTGTTGATACCCTGTCGAACGACGATTCGCATGTCCTGCCTCTCACGGTTACAAAAACCTACTTTTACTCAATTTAAGTGTTCTCGTCCACCAGGCGACCTATTGAGAAAGATAAGATTGCCTGAGTGGTAAGGAATCGGGAGAGAGATAAAGATTTCCGGGACGATGCGGATTTTTGACAGTCTACGGGCCGGTTCGTAGATTGGTGGGGGTTCTATGTCTTCAGAGGAATAAGGTTGTTGGCGAGGCGTCGAGTTAAACCGATACCGGATGATCTGGCCGAACGGCTCAAGGCCTGTCGGGCGGGGATGGAGGCCAAGTCGCTCGACGGCTACCTCGTGACTGCTCGGCCGGACCAATACTACCTGACCGGCTTCGACGGCGAGGACGGGGCGGCGTTGCTCCTTCCTAAAACGGTGTATCTGCTGACCGATGGGCGATTCGAGGAAGAGGCAGCCGTCGTCGCGCCGTGGGCTCGGGCGATCATCCGCCGGGCAAGCCTGGCCGAGGTGATCGGCAAGCTAGCCCGCAAGCATCGGATCAAGCGGCTGGGGTTTCAGAGTGAGGCGCTTACCGTACGCGGGCATACGGCCATCCGGCGGGCGCTGGGGGCGACGAAGCTTCGCCCGGCACCGCCGCTGACGCGGGAGCAGCGGCTAATCAAGGACGAAAGAGAGATCGCCGCGACGCGGAAGGCCATCGCCGTGGCGGAGTCGGCTTTTCGGGCGACGGCCAAGCGGCTGCGGCCGGGGATGACCGAACGGCAACTGGCCGCCCTCCTGCTGCATGAAATGCTGCGACGCGGGGCCGACGGCGCGGCGTTTCCGACCATCGTGGCCGAGGGGGCCAATTCCTCGCTGCCACACGCCCGGCCGGGGGACCGGAAAATCGGCCGGGGCAGCGCGGTATTGATCGATTGGGGCGCGTTGGTGGACCACTACCGCAGCGACTTGACCCGTATGATCTACGTTCGTAGAATCCCGCCGCGTTTTCGGCGGATGCATGAGCAGGTATTGGCCGCCCAACAGGCGGCGATGGCCGTCATCGGACCCGGCGTCCGGATGTGCGAGGTCGACGCCCGCGCCCGGCGAAGTTTGCGGCGGGCGGGCCTGGAAAAGCGGTTTACCCACGGGTTGGGGCATGGGCTGGGGCTGGATGTGCATGAGGAGCCGCGGCTGGGCCCCCGCTGTCGGGAAACGCTGAAAACGGGTATGCTGGTGACGGTGGAGCCGGGGGTGTACGTTCCCGGAATCGGCGGCGTCCGCATCGAGGACGATGTGCGGGTGGCCGAGACGGGAGTCGAGGTGTTGAGCACCCTGGAACGGACGCCCGAGGCGTTTGTCGTCTAGAGGACTCTTGCCCAGGAGAATGGCGTGATCGACGTTGCCCAAGTACGCGAATTGATTGAGTTGATGGTGGAGCACGGCCTGGGGGAGATCCGCATCCGTCAGGCGGAGAGCAGTATCACCCTTCGCCGCGGGCCGACGGGCGAAGTGATGATGTATCCGCAGCAGATGCCGATGATGCCCATGGGCAGCATGATGCCGGCGGCGGCCCCGGTCGCCGAGCCGGCCAAGCCGGCCGAGGATGAGGGTTTGGTGGCCATCAAGTCACCCATGGTGGGTACTTTCTACGCCGGTCCGGACCCGCAATCGCCACCGTTCATTACCGTCGGCGCGGAAGTCACTCCGGACAGCCCGGTGTGCATTATCGAGGCCATGAAGGTGTTCAACGAGATCAAGGCCGAGATCGCCGGTCTCGTCGAGCGCGTCCTGGTCAAGAACGAGCAGGCCGTCGAATATGGTCAACCCCTGATGCTGGTCCGGCCGCGAAGCTGATCGGCTCGTCTTAATCCTGGCAACGGAAACCAATATGTTTTCACGTATTTTGATAGCCAATCGGGGCGAGATCGCCCTGCGGATCATCCGGGCCTGCAAGGAACTGGGCGTCCAGACGGTGTGCGTCTATTCCGAGGAGGACCGGGACGCGCCGTATCTACGGCTGGCCGAGCAGACTTTTTGCATCGGGCCGGCGACGGCGGCGGAAAGCTACCTCAAGGCCGACCGGATCATCGCCGCGGCCGAGGTGGCCAACGTCGACGCTATTCACCCCGGCTACGGGTTCCTCGCGGAAAACGCCCAGTTCGCCGAGGCCTGTCGCGACTCGAAAATCGAATTCATCGGCCCGAGCGCCGAATCCATGCGCCTGCTGGGCAACAAGATCGAGGCGAAAAAGTTGGCGAAAAAAGCCAAGGTACCCAATATCCCCTGGACCGAGGGGCCGATCGAGGACGACGCCGAGGCCGTCCGCTGGGCGGCGCAGGTCGGATATCCGGTCATGATCAAGGCGGCCGGCGGCGGCGGCGGACGCGGCATACGACTGGTGCACAACGAGGCCAACCTGCGACACAACCTGCCCGCGGCCCGCGCCGAGGCTCAGGCGGCGTTCAAGGATCCGTCGATCTACCTGGAAAAGGCGGTGGAAAACGCCCGGCACGTCGAGGTGCAGATCATGGGCGACCGGGCGGGCAACGTGCTGCACTTTTTCGAGCGCGATTGCAGCCTGCAACGCCGCCACCAGAAGCTGGTCGAGGAATCACCCAGTCCGGGGATCAACGATCGGACGCGCGAGGAGCTTTGCAAGGCGGCGGTCCGGCTGGCCCGGGCGGCCAACTATTTCAGCGCGGGGACCGTCGAATTCCTCGTGGACCACAAGGGCAAATTCTATCTTCTCGAAATGAATACGCGGATTCAGGTCGAGCACCCGGTGACCGAAATGGTGACCAACAAGGATCTGATGCAATGGCAGATCCGGGTGGCCGCCGGAGAGCCCCTGCCATTCAAGCAGCGGGACATCCGGCAGCGGGGGGCGGCCATCGAATGTCGGATCAACGCGGAAGACCCGGCGGCCGGCTTTCGGCCATGCCCCGGCCCGATCGAGGATTTCCGTCCGCCGGGCGGGATGGGCGTGCGGGTGGACACCCATGCGCACGCGGGAATGCGGGTCAGCGCGCGTTACGATTCGATGATCGCCAAGTTGATCGTGCATCGACCCACGCGGGGCGAGGCCATCCATTGCATGCGCCGCTGTCTTGAGGAATTCGTCATCACCCCGATCAAGACGACCATCCCGCTGCACCGGGAAATATTCGAGCATACCGATTTCATCAAGGGCGCATACGATACTGGATTCATCGAGCGTACATGGTAAAATCCGCACCCCCGGCGAAACATGCGCCGCGGGGCGGAGTTGGATTTCCTGGAACTTCCGGACAAACAAGCGAGGTGGAGTTATGCTGCATGGAACGGTAAACGCGGTGGTCGGCCAGGCCGGCGGCCCGACGGTGGTCATCAACCAGAGCCTTTTCGGCGTGATCCAGGAGGCCCAGAAGCACGCCCATATCGGCAAGCTGCTGGGCGCGCTGCACGGCGTGCGCGGCATCATCAACGAACAGTTTTACGACCTCTACCGCCAACCGGCGAACATGCTCGACCTGGTCGCCCAGACCCCGGCGGCGGCCCTGGGGGCCACCCGCGATCGACCCGACCGCGAGTACTGCGAGCGCATTTTCAACGTCTTCCGCAAGCACAACGTCCGCTATTTCTTTTATATCGGCGGAAACGATTCGGCGGAGACGGCCAACATCGTCAACACCATCGCCGAGGACGCCAAGTACGAGCTGCGCGTCTTCCACATACCCAAGACCATTGACAACGACCTGCTGGTCACCGACCACTGCCCGGGTTACGGCAGCGCGGCCAAGTTCGTCGCCTCGGCGTTCATCGGCGACAACCTGGACAACCGGGCCTTGCCCGGTGTGAAGATCAACATCCTCATGGGCCGCAACGCCGGTTTCCTGACCGCGGCCAGCATCCTCGCCCGGCAGCGTCCCGACGACGGGCCGCACCTGGTGTACCTGCCCGAGCGGCCGTTCGAGATCGACCATTTTGTACGCGACGTGGAGGAAGTCTTCGATCGTTTCGGCCGGGCCGTGGTGGCCGTCTCCGAGGGGATCGTCGATTCCGAGGGCACCCTCTGGACCGAAAAGGTCTCCGTGCTTAAACAGGAGAACCTTGTGGAGGATGCGTTCGGGAACATCCAGCTATCGGCCGGTGCCGGCTCGCTGGCCGACTATCTCGCCGGCACGCTGCGGAACCGCTGCAAGAAGGTCAAGCGCGTTCGGGCGGACACCTACGGCTATCTGCAGCGCAGCTTCCCCGGCTGCTACAGCGAGATCGATGCCTGGGAGGCCCGTCTCGTGGGCCAGATGGCGATGATCTATTCACTCGAGGAGGGAGCCGACGGCAGCGTCGCCCTCGTCCGCCTGCCGAGCACAACCTATACGGTGGGCACCAAGCTGATCGGCCTCAAGGAAGTCGCGCCCGACAAACCGCCGACCACCAAGCAGTTGCCCGACGAATACATCAACGCGGCCGGCAACAACGTGCTCAACAGTTTCCGCGAATATGTCTCGCCCCTCGTCGGCGATCTACCCAAGGTCGGCTGGTTCGAACAGATCGCCCAGTTGTAATACCAGCCCACCAGCCCGACGCGCCAGCGAGGGTCTCGTCTACCAGCCCGCAGCAGTTTACCAAGCTTGCCTCGCCTGGGCGGGCCGTGGCGGGCGAGCGAGGGATTTGCCCCGAATGGGGCGATGGAGTGTAGCCACGGGTGAAGCGCGGCCCGCCATTGGCGGGCGAAGCGGAACCCGTGGACAGGGGTTGCGTATTCTTTTTTGCCCTGGAAGGGCAAAGGTTTTTTTGGATAAGGATCAAGAAGCGTTTCCTCCGCCCCGCCGGGGCGGAATATACGCGACGAACTTTTTCCACGGGTTCCACGGCGGCCCGCTGCGCGGTTCCGCCGTTCCACCCGTGGCTACAGACCTGCACCCCGTTGGGGTGACTCGCTGGTGCGAGAATCCTTTCTCGCAAGTGTACCAATTCACGCTGGTGCGAGAATCC
>CAZXSA010000291.1:0-6038 GCA_964642815.1 uncultured Planctomycetales bacterium
CCTCGAATCAGAATTTCGGAGCGAACGGCTCCGGCGAAACGTCCAACTGGCCGTCGGTGGTGCCTAATCCGGTAGCCGGCTATTCCCTGCAGATCGTGGGCAGCAATAACAATAACCGGTCCTTTATCATCGAACTGGATGACGCCATCGCGGGTTGCGTTCTGAGTTATGCGACCCGGCGCGGTTCGTCAAATTACTTTACGAACCAAACGATTGCCTGGTCCACGGACAACGGCGTAACCTGGACAAACGCGGGGACTGGATCAGCCTTGTCCGACACGGGCTGGAACACGGTTTCCGTTTCGCTCGGCGATGTGTTCGCGAAAACCAGCGGATCGGAAAAAAACCTGATTAGGGTTACTGTGTCCGGCGCCAGCGGAGACACCGGCTACAACCGGTTCGATAATGTCCGCGTCGAAGGAACCATTGTCCCGGAACCGATGACGATGGCTCTGTTGGCCTTCAGTTCGTTATGTTTGCTTACTCCAGGGAAAGCTCGCCGCGTCAAGCGGGGTCTTTAGACCGTCGAAAGACGTGATTCGCGCGTTGGACGTGGGCGGTTTTTGGATGATTGCTCGCACACCGTCCTGCTTCGGCTCCGTAAGCCCGAGGATGCATCCGGTGGCCGGCACGATCTCGTTAACGCCCATGAAAGCGCATATTCCGATCACTTCGTGACTTGTGGGACGGTGGTCACGAAGTGATCGGATTCGCTTTTACCGATCCGGAATATCATTCCAAGCTACGATTCTCCCGAGGGAAAATAGCTCGATTTTATCAATCGTCTCCCGCGAATCGGCCGCTGGCTTTTTTTTCCTGGCAAACCGCGTTAGGATGATAGCGTATAAGCGTTTAGGAGAACTCCGGCATGCGCGTTCCATTACACCCGGCCGGCGGCCGGGAAATAGCCTTGATCGGCCTGCTTTTCGGCGGTTTGTCCGCCGTCGGCTTCGGTTTTGCGTTCGCGGGCGTTTTATGGTGTTGGCCCGTCGGCGTACTGGGTATCCTGCTTGGGACGGCCGGCGTGGCGTTTTTTCGGGATCCGGAGCGAAAAATCCCGGTTGAGCGGGGTATTCTCCTGGCCCCGGCCGATGGAAAACTCGTGGAACACACACCTCTCGATCACCACCCCGATATCGGTGGACCGGCCACACGCATCGGTATCTTCTTAAGCGTTTTTAACGTGCATGTGAACCGCAGCCCGTGCGCGGGGGTGATACGGGCCATCCGTTACGAACCGGGGATGTTCCTCGACGCCCGTGATCCGCGATCAGGGGCCAAAAACGAAGCCAACACGGTCATCATCGAGCCCGATGAACCGCTGGGCGGTCCGGTGGTCGTTCGGCAGATCGCCGGCCTGATCGCCCGGCGGGTTATTTGTACACTCCGAGTCGGCGATCGGGTGGAGATCGGCCAGCGGATCGGGTTGATCAAGTTCGGCTCGCGTACCGAGCTGATTGTCCCCGGACACGATCAATTCCAAATCGTGGCTCCGATGGGCAAACAGGTTCGCGGGGCCTTAACCATCATGGCCCGGCGGCAACCGGCGACCGAACCAACCCACGCTAATCGGCAAACCGCGGAGGTAGGCTGACATGCTCAAAGCCGTACAACATGCAACCGCAACCCACGAACCGGGCAAACGCTTGAAAACCCGCCGGCCGTTACGCACCATCTCCATGTTGCCCACCCTGCTGACCCTGGGTAATTTGATCTTCGGAGTGGCGGCCATCTATTATTGCGGTCGCGAAATGCAACATCTCGAGGCCGGCAAGAGCTACGCGGATGTCCTTTTACTACCGCGAATTTTCCCGCCCTCGTTGGCCCCAACCTTTTTGTCGATCGCCGTGTGGATGATTTTTGGCGGCATGATTATGGACACGCTTGATGGACGGGTCGCTCGGAAAACCGGGCAATCATCGAGTTTCGGCGTACAACTCGACTCGCTGGCGGACATTGTAAGCTTCGGCGTGGCTCCGGCCATTTTGGCCATCACCCTGATTCACCGCGAGTTACTCCAGTGGCAAGCGGCCCCTTTCGGGTTTAACCCTTTTGGCAAAGCGACGGTATTCCTGGCGTTTGTTTATGTCTGTTGCACCGCCCTTCGCCTAGCCCGCTTCAACGTGGAAACCACGCTGGATGAGGCATCGCATGAGGGTTTTCGAGGCCTGCCTTCGCCCGGAGCGGCCGCCGCCCTGATAACCACCGTCCTTCTGCACGAACATCTCGAACCTATCAGCAATTGGACATGGACAGCAAACACGTTGACCACCCTTATGCCGATCCTGACATTGGCCCTGGGGCTGCTGATGGTCAGTCGTATCCGGTATATTCATGCAGCTCATCTACTGCTGCGCCGTCGCCCCTTCTGGCACGTGGTGGCCATCCTTCTGGTCTTTGTCCTGTTGCTGATGTTCACGGAACTGATGACCTTCGTTGTCGCCTGGACCTTCGTACTGAGTGGGCCGGTCGCCTATGTCTTCAGCAAAATCAAGGGGCCAACGACGGAAGTTGAGGGCCAGGAAACTCACCCGGAGCAAACCCCCGAGGCTTTACCCAAGAGACAAGCTACATGAACGAAACTCAAGCGTTACGCGTTCGGTTCGCCCCGTCGCCCACGGGGTATCTGCATGTCGGCGGGGCCCGCACGGCCTTGTTTAACTGGTTGCTGGCCCGAAAGGCGGGCGGGCGGTTCATCGTCCGTATCGAGGACACGGACACCGACCGCAACGTCGAGGGGGCCATCCCGAAAATTGTCGAGGACTTGCGTTGGCTTGGCCTGAACTGGGACGAGGGAATCGAGGTCGGCGGCCCGCACGCCCCGTATCTGCAGTCGCAACGCATGGAAATCTATCGCGCGGCGGTGAAAAAGCTGCTCGATTCCGGCCAAGCGTATTATGCCTTCGATACGTCCGCCGAACTGGAGGTCATGCGCGAAAAGGCAATGGCCGAAAAACGCAATTTTCGCTACCCACGTCCGGAGCGTTTCCCTGACGAGAACGACGTACAACAGGCCCGGGTGGAAGGCAAACCCGTGGTCGTCCGCTTTCGGATGCCCGGTGAGGACATCACCGTGCATGACGAGGTGATGGGCGACGTGACTATCAAGGCTGACGAACTGGACGATTTCATCATCATGAAGGCCGATGGGATGCCCACCTACCACCTGGCCAACGTAACCGACGACGGCGAGATGAAAATCAATTTCGTGGTCCGCGGCCAGGAGTTTCTCGCCCAGACGCCGCGACATATCGCCCTGCAACGAGCTTTGGGATATCCGACACCGCGTTATGCCCACCTGCCGTTGATCATGGACATGAAAGGTCGCAAGCTCAGCAAACGCGACGGGGACGTCGAGGTATTCTCGTTTCGTCAGGCCGGCTATCTGCCGGAAACCCTGGTCAATTTCATCGCCCTGCTCGGCTGGTCGCCGGGCGAGCAGCGTGAAAAATTCGCCTTGTCGGAAATCGTCGAGGTATTCGATACGGCCCGGATCAACCGGGCGAACGCCAAATTCGATCGGGATAAGTTGTTGGCCTTCAATACCGACTATTGCACCTCGCTCGGCGAGGATCGGCTGCTGGAAGCATTCAACGACTGGTTATCGATCAATCCCGAATCGCCACTGGCCAAAGCGAACCTCGATGAACCGGGCAGGCGTATGCTGTTGCAAGTCAACAAGGGATTTCGTTTATTCCCGGATATTGAGAAAAAAAGCGGCTTTCTCTATGTGCCCGATGAGGCCATCGAATACGATCCGCAGGCGGTGAAAAAGATCCTGGCCAAGAACGACGGAGAAGGCTTCGCCATGCTGCGGACACTCCTGCCACAACTCGAAGCAACCACTCCCTGGACGCATGAAACGCTGGAAGCCCTGATTACAAGCGTATGTCAATCCCAAAACGCGGGCATGAACAAGGTGGCCCAGCCGATCCGCGTGGCCGTCGCCGGCACGACGGTCAGCCCGGCCATCTACGATACGCTGGTCATGCTCGGCAAGGAAAAAACCCTCAAGCGCATTCGGCGGGTGCTAGCAATGGCTTAGCGAAAGATCAAATCCCACCGTAGCACACCCCAGCGAATCGCGGCCGTGATAGCCGCCACAAACGTGGTGCATAATATCAACACCCCGATTATGACCGTTACGATCCAAAAAATCGCGCCGGGCCAGGTCAGCCATGGGAAGATCATGCCCAGGGTGGTCAGGGCTGCAAGGATAATGAACGCCTGGATGTGGTGTTTTCGGTGCCATCCGGGTTTTGTTCGGCGCAGGCTGAAATACAGTTGGGATGCTCCGCCGGCCAGCCAGAGTATGGCCACGTGCCCGGTCCACAGGCCGCAAAGCAGCCGCCAGCGCGGGCCGAGGTCGATCAAATGGATCCCACCGAGCATGGCCGTCAATAATACGATGAGGTTCAGAATGATGACTTTGCGGCCAGGTAGTCCGCGCTTCCAAAGTCCGGTGACCAACAGCCACCCGCCGGTCAGGGCCGCGCCCACATACAAACCGAAACAGCGTTGGCAGATCGGCAGGGCCTGGCCGTCAACGATAAAACATCGGCCTTGCCCGCAGAGATACGAAAAGAATTGGGTTACGATATCCATGAACTCCCCGGCAAGATCTCCCCACAATTACCAGCCCGAAGTGTCAGCGAGGGACGAAGGCAGGAGGCAGAAGACAGGAGAAGAGCATAGACGGGCTTACTCCGGCTCTCAGTCTCTCCCTCTCTCCGTCACTCCCTCGGCATTCGTCCCTCGCTAGCCCGCCACGGCCCGGCTCCGCTGGGCTCCGCTCGCCAAGGCGGAGCCTAGCGGAGCCGGGCCGTGGCGAGCAAGGTAAACTGCTTCGGGCTGGCATGCGCTATCGAATGATTCACCCATACTCCGGCAACACACCTATTCGTTTTGCTTACTCACCGGCGCGGGCCGGGTCGTGCTCGGGTCGATTTTCGGCACGGCCACGCGGTTCAGTTCCTTGCCTTCCGGTGTAAAGAAAACGATGGCATCCACCCGCGGATAACCATCCGGCTCCTGGGCGAGATGCTTAAAGGCTACTCTTTTGGAATCCGGCGCAAATACCGGTTGAACCAAACTGTCATTCTTTTTTTCGCTATCGAGACGTTTGACTATATTGCCGTTTGCATGCATGAAGAACACCTGTTCCGGGGTACTCATAACCCCATATCGGCCATTCCCCGCCAAGGCCAGTTGCGCGGTCAGTATCGCATCTTTGTCATTAATTTCCTCGGTAACCGCCGACAGGGTGATCTCGCTCGCCATCGTACCGTCCATTTGGTAATGGCGCAGGCAAAACGGTCCCGTTTTTTCACGAAGACACAAGATGGCTACGGTCTCGTTGTCGATCCAAGGCAATCCACCCAGGGATATATTTTCGACATCTAATCGACGGTATACGGCTTTTTGCCCGTCCGTTTGAATAAATCCAAGTTTCCCTTCCCCTACGAAGGCAATCACTTTCCCGTTGGGACTGAGGGAGGCCAGCGTTACTGGACAGGCCAGAATGCGTTGTTCGCGGGTCATAGGATTCACCGCTCTGACAACGTCGCCCGCACAAAAGTAAATCCATTGCCCATCCGGACTATATTGAGGTCGGATCATCACATAAGTCGCCTGCAGCTCCTTGGTTCCATAGATAATAAAGGGAATCTCCGACCAGATAAGATCTGAACCGGCCTCACGAATGACCAGAACAGCGGGAATGGGGACTCCTTCCGTGTCGCGTTTCTTCAACCATTCGGCATTTTCCTCGATGGAGGGTAGACCAATATCCTTGGTATCCTCCCGTGGCTCAAACGGCGCCGGCCAAACAAATTCCTCCACGGTCGGTTTCTGCTCCTTCTTTTTCCCAAGATACGCTTCCAACTCCGCGGATTTCTCAGCCGAAAGCAAGGGTATGCGCACGTAACAGATATACTTGCCGTTCGTACTGTAGGCCGGCGCGGTCAACATCGAGTCGGTCGTTTCTTCAACAACCCGGAGCTTGCCATCTTCCGCAAGGATCATCAGGCGATAGGCGT
>CAZXSA010000292.1:0-5927 GCA_964642815.1 uncultured Planctomycetales bacterium
GATCTTGGTCGGCGACAGGTGCAGCGGGCAATTGTCGACGCATTTGGAACAGCGGATACAGGGTGATTCTCGCCACAAAGCACTTTCGCGGGCGCTCATGACCGTTATGCCGCCGACGCCCTTGATGACCGGCACGTCGAGGCTGGGCACGGTCGGGCCCATCATCGGGCCGCCGGCCAATACCTTGACCGCGTCGTCCGTCAATCCGCCACAGGCTTCCATCAGATCGGCGAAACTGGTGCCTACCGGTACAAGCAGATTAGCGGGCCGCTCGACACCTCCGCCGGTGATCGTCACCACGCGATGGGTCAGCGGCTGGCCGCGGACCACCGCCCGGGCGATGCTGTGGGCCGTCGAAACATTGATGACCACCACGCCGACATCGAGGGGCAGGCCGCGCGGCGCGCTGGGCACGCATCGGCCGAGTACGGCGGGGATCAACTGCCGCTCGCCGCCCATTGGATATTTGCTCGCGCAGACGGCCATCTCCAAACCGAGGCGACCCTTGGCGGCCCGATCCATGATCTCCACGGCGTCCGGCTTGTTGCTTTCGATAGCGATAATCGCCCGCTCGGCCCCGCAAGCCCGCATCGCCAATTGCAGCCCGACGATAATCGCCTCCGGACACTCAACCATCAGCCGATGATCGGAAGTCAGATACGGCTCGCACTCACAGCCGTTGAGGATCACCGTATCCACTGGTCGCTTCGGGTCGCGTTTCAGCTTGAAATGGGTCGGAAATGTCGCCCCGCCAAGCCCGACCACGCCGCCATCGCGGATCGACTGAACGATCGCCTCCGGGTCGTAGCTATTCGGCTCAACGCCGTCCCACTGACGGTCCATGAATTGTCCGAGGAAATCGGCCGGCAACGCCTGGCCGTCACCCGCGGGCGTCAAAGGGATGGCCGGCACCCGCTTGCCGCTCGGCAAAAGCGCGATAGTCCCCGCCCCGGCCGTCCCGTTCACGCTGGCGTGGATCGGCGCGGCCACCGGCTGGGTGGCGTCCGCGATCTTCTCGCAGAATCGCACTTCCTGCTTCGGCTTGACCAGCGGTTCGCAGGCCGCCCCGATATGCTGGGTCATGGGGATCAACAGCGGTTTCTGGGGCATGAACATGCGAACCGGTTCATGCTCCGAGGATTTTTTACGATGCGGCGGGTGGACCCCGCGGTGGAAACTCTTCAACCCGCTCAATCGATCCCGAATAGCGGCGATCATGAACTAACTCCTTGATTCCCGCGGCGCCCGCTTCCGGGTCGCGATATGGATAAGCAGCTTCGCCAGCCCGATGCCGGCCGCCATCCCGACAAGCAATCCGCCGGTCTGCCAGCGGGCGAGCGAGGAGGCCGTCTCCCCGGCAAACCATTCGCCGGCCGCGAATGCGACTAAAAGAGCCGACAACAACGGCAAAACGAAAACCACGAAGACCGTGAGCACCAGTCGACGGCCACCGCCCAAGGGCAAGCCACCCTGCTCGGCCGCCTCGGCGATCGGGCAGGATTCCCCACCACGACAATGCCCGCAACCGGTCCAGAATCTTTCCAGAAAACGCATGGTCCGCTCAACTTATAAAACACATTCTTTATCGGCAAGTGACGGCCATATACGCCTGCCCATCAATAGAAAGCGGGCATTTTAATGCAAACAACAACCCAAGGGAAAGGTTCCTGAGCCGGGCGGCACGGACCACCCGGCGATGGGGACAAAATGACTCTATTCCCTTGTTGCCGATGTTCTCCATTCGCCCGATGGCACCATCATGCAATCATGCTTCCAACCGGCCTTGCGACGAAATTCTTCGCCAACACTTGATATCCAAAACCTGAATCCTCATCCGGAAGGCAAATTTGCTGGTCGCTCGTCTTGGACAGACCTATAGTAGATCGAGATTGGCGGACTCGATGAAAAGCCCCATTTGCCAGCAGCCAATCGTAACCGTTACGGGTGTCGTCCATACACGAGTGGAAGCGTTCGGGCCGGGTTGGTGCCAAACGTGCTCACCGACCTTAATGGGCGCGCGACCAGGCGGAAAAAATCCATGAAAACTCTAGGATTCGGGGCGGCATGTGATCGTTGCCTCGCCAGGCAACCTACTCGCCCGCTCGGCGAAAGTCCATGCATGAAGCGCTTGCACCCGCTGATCGAGGCGCTAAGCCAGAGAAACTGCACGATTCTGCTGCAGGGCGAATCCGGCACCGGAAAGGAACTTCTGGCCCGGCATATCCATGGCATGAGCCCGCGTCGACTCAAGCCATTCGTTCCCGTCGATTGCACCGCCCTGTGCGATACGCTCTTTGAGTCCCAGCTTTTCGGGCATACCAAAGGCGCTTTCACCGGCGCGGAGAAATCCACGCCCGGTTTTTTCCGGGCCGCCGACGGCGGGACTTTGTTTCTCGATGAGATCGGCGAGTTGAACCTGTCCGTCCAGGCCAAGCTCTTGCGGTGCATCCAGGAGCGGGCGGTGGTGCCCGTGGGAAGCGTTCAACCGATCCCGGTGGATGTCCGGATCATTACGGCCACCCATCGAGATCTCAAGGACATGGTCCGACAAGGCAAGTTTAGGCAGGATCTCTTCTTCCGCCTCAACGTCATGTCCATCTTCGTTCCCCCGCTCCGGGAACGAGGCCCCGATATTCTGATGCTCGCCGAGCATTTTCTGGAGCAATTTGCTCTTTTGGATGGCGAGATGCCTAAACGCTTGTCGCCTGACGCGATCCAGGTGCTCCAGGCCTATGCCTGGCCGGGCAACGTCCGTGAACTCGCCAATGTCATGGAGCAGGCCCACATCCTCACGAAAGACGGGTTGGTGACCTGCGCCGATCTCCCCGAGGAAATTCGATCGACCATAGTTCGTCGCGAGCCGGAAACGGAATCGGCGATCCTGCCTCTGGCCACCGTCGAGCGAGCCCTTATCACGCGAGCCCTGAACGCGGCCGCCGGCAATCAAAGCCGCGCCGCGCAAATGTTACAGATCGACCGCCGCCGGTTATATCGCAAGGTGCGTCATTACGGCCTGGCAGCGCTTGTGCAATGACGGCGCTTTACGCTTATTCCGCGAATCGCGCGCGATCATTCCTACCGTCCGCTCCGTGCGTGGGATAGTTGCCGCTTCATCATTTCCAATATCATGCTTGAGATCATAAAACCAAAACCGACCGTCAAGCGCAGACGACTACGTCCGGCCGACGCCTGTACCAAAATGGTACTCGGACACAAAACGGCTATGGGTTATATAAGTCGATAACTTAAAACGCGTTAAATCACTCCGCCTAATCGTCTGTACCATTATGGTCCAACCCGCTTGCTACCAGCGGTGACTCGTACTCCATGCGGCGATGGCCTTTAACTCCCACGTTTTAAGCAACTTACGCTCGTCCCATCCGTCGCGAGGCGATCTGGCATACCAGATGCTCACAGAGAGTGAGCGTTTGTGAATTCGGGTCAATTTACGAAGGAGAATACAGATGAAGACAAACAAAACGAAAACAGTGGTTGGTTGGATGATGTCCCTCATTCTGTTAAGCGGGGGACTTGCTTACGCGCAAGGCGTCGGGAATGCCAACTCGCTACCGTCGGTGTTTCCGATTGACGTGGGAGACGGCGGGTGGACCATCGGCGTGTATACCGTCGTGCGCGATCCCAACGGACCTGCGTGGATCAAGACGCTGACCGGCCCCAATGGCCTGCCGACGGTCGCCCAGCCCGGCCAAACCTTCTACTTGCTCGAAACGCTGGTTGTCGGACCCGATCTGGGATGGACCGACTGGCATGAGCATATCCTCAGCCCCGGATGGGACTGGGTGTTGCCGAACCCCGTTCCGCCCATGTTCTATGCCAACGGTTCTCCCGCGCCCGGCCTGGTAACGGTACACACCCCGGGAAACTCGGCGACCGGCGGCACGATTGATTTCTATTTCGACGAGCTGCTGCCCGGCACCACGGTCAGCATACGCAAGGCCCTTCAGTACAACGATCCCACCGGCACGCCCTTCGAGGGCAAGGTCGTGATCGCGGAATATCCGACACCCGAGCCGGCCACGCTCGGACTCGTCGGTCTGAGCGGCCTGCTTCTGCTGGTACGTAAAAGAAGGTTATCGAACTGAATCGCGACGACGGAAACACCTCTCGGGTTTGGGCCCGGGTTGGCCGACGTGTCGCAAATTCCAAACAAGGAGGAACACGAGCATGAAATCGCGTATGAACATGATGATTACCGCAACCGGTTCGCTCATGATCCTGGCCGTCTTAACGTCTTCGGCGAACGCGAACCTGCTGGTCGATCCGGGCTTCGAAGTCAACCCGCTGACCAGTTACGTCAATGTGCTGAACAATTTTCCGGGATATCAGGGCATCTGGGGTGTTGAATCGGCCACCATCAGCGGTGTCGATGGCGGAGTTACGCCCGCACAGGGTACCAAGATGCTCCGCATGACCGACGATGGTCTCACCGCGACCCAGGCGTTCCAAGCCACCGATGTGACCTCCTACGCCGCCCTCATCGACAGCGGCGGGGCGATAGTCAATCTGGGTGCCCTGCTCAACGCCGACGCGAATGTACCAGCCGCCAGCGGCGGGGTGACCGTCCTGTTCTTTTCGGCCTCCAACTGGGGATCGCAGATCGGCTCGCCGCTGATCGGCAACATCACCCTCGACAATCTCCCCGGCACTTGGGAGCTCGCGTCGGTCAGCGGGGCCATTCCGGTCAGCACGCGCTGGCTGATTACCCAAGTGGCCTACAGCAATGTTTCGTTGCAGAACCACCCCGGCTACGTCGATGCGACCCGTCTGACCGTGACCCCCGAGCCGGTAAGCATCGTCCTGCTGGGTCTGGGCGGCCTGCTGTTATTCGTTCGTAAGCACTCCACCGTCGCGTGACGGTGGTTTTATGAAATGTGATTGAAAACGGAATGAGAACTCATTTAAGGAGTCGTGACATGAAATCGCCTCATATGATGAGATGGCTGATGATTGCTTCGGCAAGTCTGGTTGTACCAGCATTCGCCTTCGCTCAGGGAGTGGGCAATCTGCAATCGCTTCCCGTGAATTTTTCCACACCAGGCGGCGGCTGGGTCGTGGGTACGCCGCTCGCCCCGGTTCCCGTGGTGCGTGATCCGAACGGCCCAAAATGGATCAAACATTTTTCCGATGCCAACGGGCTGATCCCCGTATTCCCCGGCCAGGCTTTCGCCGTGCATGAGTCGCTGGTGATCGCCCCGACGCTGCCGTGGTCGGACTGGCACGAGGAAATTCTGACTCCCGGCTGGGATTGGTCGCCGCAACTTCAGATCATGGTCAACGGCGGCGGGCCACCCCCGGGTCTGCTCGTGGTGAACACGCCGGGAAACGTCAACCAAGGCGGTATTCTGTCCTTCTACTTTAACGCGCTGCCCCCGGGTACGCAGATCGACATCCGCAAGGAGTTGATTTACACCGGTACCACGGCGGGTATCGCGATCCCCAGTATCGACATCGCCCAGTATCCGACACCCGAACCGGCCTCGCTGGGCCTGCTGACACTGGGTGGCCTGGCCCTTTTACGTCGCCGACCGATCACCGCCTGAAAGGCGGCCGGCACCCCCTGGCCGTGCCAAGCCTTTCATGAACCACGGCGGGTGGTATGCCCCGCCCAGTAACATCGAACGCCCTCGTGTATGGCATGGGCAGGTTCCACTCATCCGGAACCTGCCCGTACCTGTTTTACAAACACCATTTGGGGAGGCGGCGAGACGGAGGGACGTAGTTACGTGGGGATGACGGGACGTAGGGACAGTGGGACAGTGGGACAGAGAGATTGGGTGTAATCCCCAACCAGCCCGCGGCGCCAGCAAGGGTTCACTCTTACCAGCCCGCGGCGTCAGCAAGGGTTCACTCTTACTGATTTGTTTCACTCGTCAATGAGACATTTTGTTTTTCGGATTAAGCAACGG
>CAZXSA010000293.1:0-5903 GCA_964642815.1 uncultured Planctomycetales bacterium
CAACAATTTACGATGTGGAAGGGGCATGCCTGATAGGAATGAATCACTCGCCACCCACCCCTCACTCCCCCGCCACGGCGGGTAAACTGTTCGGGGTTCAGATGGGTCACGCCCTCGGGTTTGTGTGTCGCTAAACACATACGAGATTCCCATCTCGACAGAGCGGGATCGGGATTCCTATCCCGCGTCGTGGGGGAAAGGATTCCCCAAGGCATGGGTGCGAGAAGGGATTCTCGCACCAGCAACACAGAGTACGGGTGCGAGAAGGGAATTTCGAACCAGCAGAAGTTTTGCCCGGATGAGAAATTCATGTTAAGAGAGCGTTATGTAAATGAACGGAACCGGTCGGTACTGAAGTACGGTTGTGACGAGAACGGTAGTCGCCGGACCAGGCCATCCTGCCGTAGCCCTAGAAGCAAGGGCAGACCCTTGTCCCGCCGAGGCGTGACAAGGATCTGCCCATGCCACCCGCAGCAGGATGGGCGTGTCGGGTATCAGATAACCGTAGGAGGATACGATGGCTTACGAACGAGAGCGGCAGATCGCGGTGGCCGCGGTGGTACAGGCAAGTCGGTTGTGCCAGGCGGTGCGGCGGGAACTGGTTTCGGCCGAGACGCTGGCCAAGAAGGACAAATCGCCGGTGACGGTGGCGGACTTCGGGGCCCAGGCGGTGGTGAGCCGACTGTTGCGGCAGGCTTTCCCCGACGACCCGCTGGTCGGCGAGGAGGAGTCCGCCGACCTGCGCGGTCCGGAGGCGTCGGTTATCCGCGATAAAGTCGTGGCGCACGTGCGGTCGATCCTGCCGGATCTCGACGAGCAAGCCATCCTATCGGCCATCGACCACGGCGATTATACCGGCGGGGCGTCGAGCCGGTTCTGGACACTGGATCCGGTCGATGGCACGAAAGGGTTCCTGCGGGGCGAGCAGTACGTGGTAGCCCTGGCGTTGATCGAGGAAGGCCGGCCGGTATTGGGCGTGCTGGGTTGCCCGAATCTACCGGTTGACGCGCGGGAGCCGTCAGGCGAATGCGGTTGCCTGTTCGTCGCGGTTCGCGGCGAGGGTGCGGTGATACGGCCTCTGGAGGGTGGTCGGGAGCGGCCGATCCGGGTCAGCGAGGTGGCCGACCCGACGCGGGCGAATTTCTGCGAGTCGGTGGAGGCGGGTCATAGCTCGCACGGCAGGGCGGCGGAAATCGCCCGGCGGCTGGGGGTGACGGCGACACCGGTGCGGATGGACAGCCAATGCAAGTATGCGGCCGTCGCCCGTGGCGACGCGTCCATCTACCTTCGCCTGCCGACCCGGGCGGATTACGAGGAAAAGATCTGGGACCACGCGGCCGGCTGGATGGTCATCACCGAGGCCGGCGGCCAAGTGAGCGATGTAACCGGCGCCCCGCTGGATTTCTCGCTGGGGCGGACGTTGCGTAGGAATCGGGGTATCATTGCCACTAACGGTCGGCTGCACGCGGCGGTCATCGCGGCCGTCGATGCGGTACTGAACAATCAGAGCGGCGGAACGGGTATGGAATACAGATATTGAAACGATGGCCTGATTTGGGAGGAATCCATGATGTTGCGGAAACGATGCCTGGTGGCGGTTGGGTTTTTGAGTTTGCTGGTCTGTTATTCTTCGGTGGTCGCGGAATCAACGGGTTCGCCCGAACCGGCCCGTAAGCTCAAAGTCGCGGCGGTGCAGATGCGTTCGGACACCGATATGGAAGCCAATCTTAAAAAGATTGTCGAATCCATCGGCCGATGCACCAAGGACGGCGTGCGCGTCGTGGTCTTCCCCGAGTTCGCGGCCAGCGGGTATACCCGCGAGTCGGTCAAACGCTCCACGGAAGAGTTGAACGCCGCCGAGCAGCGGATCGGCGAGGCCTGCAAGGCCAACAACGTCTACGCCATCGTGGGCATGCCCAGTCGCCAGGAGAATCGCTTGTTCAACTCGGCGGTCGTTTTCGCACCGGACGGACGGGTGATCGAGCGCTATCATAAGATCCAGCTTTCCGACAATTTCACCGACGCCGGCGATCACATGTCGGTCTTCAAGATCGACGGGGTGATGTGTACGATCATCATTTGTCATGACGAACGTTATCCGGAACTCGTTCGCCTGCCGGTTCTGGTCGGGGCCCAGGTCGTGTTTTACATTTCAGCCGAGTCCGGCATTGTCAGCGAATCGAAGATCGATCCGTACCGCGCCCAGATTCAGGCCCGGGCGATGGAGAACACGGTTTGGGTGGTACACGCCAACCCGCCGGCCAATCCGGATGTCGCCCCGAACGCCGACGAGGGGGCCGGGTCGCACGGCCAAAGCCGCATCATCACGCCGAATGGCCGTATTGTGCAGGAAGCCTCGTTTTTCAAGGAAGAAACGGTGACCGCCACCCTCGACATCGGCCAAGCCAGCCGCCTTTTGGCCCGCAAGAGTCTGAAATGCCCATTACTGGAAGCCTGGTGGCGGGAGGGAATGAAACTTGTGCGGGTTATCGAATAGTTCTTTCGTTATTTGTCGATGAATAGCCGCTGTTGATTATTTCGTGCCAGGCCGCTTTCGGGGTATAATCCGGTTTTCGATCCAATGGCGAACCTAGGAGTGTCCATGACCAGCGCGAAAATCGATTTGACCAAGGCCCCGGATACGCATGGCCGATTCGGTCCCTATGGCGGGCAATATGTGCCGGAAACGTTGATGGAGGCGATTCATCAGCTTGAGGCGGAATATGCCAAGGCCCGGGCGGATAAAGCGTTCTGGGAAGAACTGAACGGTTATTTGAAGCATTACGTGGGGCGGCCGAGCCCGTTGTACTTCGCCCGTCGCCTGAGTGAGAAACTGGGCGGGGCGAAGATTTACCTCAAACGTGAAGACCTGAACCATACCGGCGCGCACAAGATCAATAATACACTGGGGCAAGCCTTGCTCACCCGGCGGATGGGCAAGAATCGGATCATCGCCGAGACCGGGGCGGGCCAGCATGGCGTGGCGACGGCGACTGCGGCGGCCATGTTCGGCATGGAGTGCGTCGTTTACATGGGAGCGGAGGATGTGCGTCGCCAGAAGCTGAACGTCTTCCGCATGGAGTTGCTAGGCACGCGGGTGGTTTCGGTACACAGCGGGCAGAAGACGCTGAAGGACGCGATCAACGAGGCCATGCGCGACTGGATGGGCAGCGTGCAATATACACATTACGTGATTGGCAGCGTGATGGGACCGCACCCGTTCCCCCAGATCGTGCGCGATCTTCAGGCGGTGGTGGGACGGGAGACGCGCGAGCAATGTCGGGAGCAGATCGGCCGGCTGCCGGATATGATCGTGGCCTGCGTGGGTGGGGGCAGCAACGCGGCGGGGATATTCTATCCATTCATCGGCGATTCGTCGGTCAAGCTGGTGGGGGTGGAGGCCGGCGGCGAGGGCGTGAATACCCCTCGACACGCGGCTACCCTGGCCAAGGGGCAACCGGGCGTGTTGCATGGAATGTTTACCTACGTCCTCCAGGACGAAGACGGGCAAACGCTTCCGGTACATTCGGTGTCCGCCGGCCTTGACTATCCAGGCGTCGGACCCGAACATTCGAGTTGGAAGGACAGCGGCCGCGCTGAGTATACCTCCGTCACCGACAGCGAAGCCTTGGCCGCGTTTACCGCCCTGAGTGAAATGGAGGGGATCATCCCCGCCTTGGAAAGCGCTCATGCGGTTGCCCACGCGATCAAGATCGCCCCTGCTTTGCCGAAGGATTGCGTGATCGTGATCAACCTTTCCGGCCGTGGCGACAAGGACTGCGTCGAGGTCGCCAGCCTGTTGGGTAAACATATCGGATGAATTTAGCTGTTCTTATACGGGCCGTGTTGTGATATGATGCCGGCTTCTTTTTCAAATAGGGTTTGGATGCTCTGGTTTTGGCGGGACGCTGTATATGAGTGACGACAACAAACAAGCGAGCGATTTTGTACGGGACATCGTGGCCGAGGATCTGCGGACGAACAAGTGGGACGGGCGAGTGATTACCCGTTTCCCGCCCGAGCCGAACGGGTATCTGCACATCGGGCACGCCAAGAGCATCTGCCTCAATTTTGGGATCGCCGAGGAGTTTAAGGACAAAGCCCCCGGCGGGGCGTGTTGCCATCTTCGTTACGACGACACCAATCCGACCAAGGAAGAGCAGGAGTACATCGACTCGATCAAGGCCGATGTGCGCTGGCTGGGTTTCGACTGGGGCGAGCACGAGTATTACGCTTCCGAATATTTCGATCAGCTTTATGAATGGGCCGTGCAGCTCATCAAGGCGGGCAAGGCTTATGTGTGCGATTTGGACGGCGAACAGGTGCGCGAGCATCGCGGCACCCTGACCAAGCCGGGCAAGGACAGCCCGTATCGCAACCGGTCGGTGAAGGAAAACCTCGACCTGTTCGAGCGGATGCGGGCCGGCGAATTTCCCGACGGTTCGCGTACGTTGCGGGCGAAAATCGACATGGCCTCGCCGAATTTGAATATGCGCGACCCGGTGATGTACCGCATCATGCGGGCGGTCCATCCGCATGTCGGTGACAAGTGGTGCATTTATCCGACTTACGACTGGACGCACGGGCAGTCGGATTCGATCGAGCGGATCACCCATTCGATCTGCACGCTGGAGTTCGAGAACCACCGGCCTTTGTACGACTGGTTCTGTGACGCGTTAGGCATTTATCACCCGCAACAGATCGAATTTGCCCGGCTGAACCTGACCTACACGGTCATGAGCAAGCGCAAGCTGCTTGAGCTGGTCAAGGGCGGATACGTTCGCGGCTGGGATGACCCGCGCATGCCGACCATCTGCGGACTGCGGCGGCGGGGGTATTCGCCCGAGGCCATCCGCAATTTCTGTAAGGTCATTGGCGTGAACAAGTACGAAAGCACGATCGACATCGCCTTGCTTGAGCATTGCCTGCGCGAGAACCTGAACCGGACCAGCCCGCGGGTGATGGCCGTCCTGAGCCCGCTCAAGGTGGTAATCGACAACTATCCCGAAGGCCAAGTGGAGATGTTGGAGGCGATCAACAACCCGGAGGATCCGTCGGCCGGAACGCGGCAAGTGCCGTTTTCGCGCGTGCTGTATATCGAGCAGGACGATTTCCGCGAGGATCCGCCGAAGAAGTTCTTCCGGCTGGCCCCCGGGCGCGAAGTGCGCCTGCGCTATGCGTACTACATCACGTGTACGAGCGTGGTGAAAGATGCGGCGGGGAACGTGACCGAGCTGCATTGTACCTACGACCCGGCCACGCGCGGGGGCGATTCGCCGGACGGTCGGAAGGTCAAGGCCACGCTGCACTGGGTAGCGGCCGATCAGGCCGTTCCCGCCGAGGTGCGCCTGTACGATAACCTGTTTTCCGTACCTGATCCGGACGATGTGCCCCCTGGTGTGGACTACAAGAGCAATCTGAACCCTAACTCGCTGGAGGTTGTTCCGCAAGCCTGGATCGAACCAAGCGTGAAAGCAGCGCCCCCGCTGAGCCGCTACCAGTTCGAGCGTCTAGGCTACTTCTGCGTCGATCCCGACTCCACGCCCGAAAAGCCGGTCTTCAACCGCACGGTGACGTTGAAGGATTCTTGGGCGAAGATTGAGGCGCAAGGCCAGAAGTAATTCAGGCACGTAATCAAAGAGCCGTATGGGGGATAACCGGATCGTGCGACTGGCCACGGCGCGTCATTCTTTGTTTTTCGATCAATTGAGGGTTGGCTATTTCTCGTACAATTCGCGGATTTCCTGTTCATTCAAGGCGCGTTTGTAGAGGCGGACCTCGCTGATCTTGCCTTTGAAATAATCGTGGGTGCCCATGCCGATTCGCATATTTCGCGTATTGGAAAGATCGTAGTCGGCGGGGTCGAAGGTTGAGGAAACCGCGACCTGCCGGCCGTCGATGTA
>CAZXSA010000294.1:0-5900 GCA_964642815.1 uncultured Planctomycetales bacterium
CGGCCGGTCGCCTTGGCGATGGCCGGGTACCGGTTCTTTTCGATATCCGACAGGTGATGCTCAACCAGCAGACGCTCGATCTCGTGATTACCGTCCTGGTTCTCCAACTGGATCAGCAGGCACTCCCGCAGGTCGCGGGCCCCGATCCCCGGCGGGTCCAAGGTCTGTACCCAACTTAGGGCTTCCTCCATTTCCCCAACAGTAAAGGGAGCTATATTTTGTTGCCCGATATCCTCCAACGGCGTACGCAAGTATCCATCATCCTCGATATGGTTGATAATTAGTTCGCCCGCCCGGCGAAGTCGGGAATCGATCTCCACGAAAACCCATTGTTGAAGCAAATATTCATTGAGCGATTCGGGCCGGCAGGCGGTGTTGGCCATCGCGTCCATTTTCGGATCGCGCTCGTCGGTAGCCCGCCGGCTGGTTCGGCCGAAAGTCTGGTCACTATCGTCAAAATCGTATTCCCGAGTGATCCGCTCCAGCCGGGTAAATCCCTCGGCTTCATGCCGCTGTTCCGCCTGGGCATCCGGATCGGCCGCGGGGAAGAAGTCGTCCTTGGTCGGCGGAGCAATCTCCTCCGGCGCCATCGCGGCCTGGCTTTCCTCCTCCAACGCCGGGTTGCGCTCCAGCTCTTCGCGGATCTTGGCCTCCAAGGCCAGCAGCGGCAACTGGAGAATGTTCATCGACTGGATCAGTTGCGGCGTCAGCCGCTGCTCCTGCCGAAGACCCAGGCTCAACTGTTGTGACATAAACTGCGACATGTCTTCATTATAACCGATCAAGCCGCGAAACGCAGCCCTGGCCGCGACTTTTCCGGCAGGCCGAGAGCAAACCATCGGCCGGTACCGAAAGCAGTCCGTAAGGTTTTCCAGAATATTCTTCGGAGATTCCCGCCGGCGGGTGAAAGCATTTCCCCGTTGAAATGTTTAACCGATATTCTATAGAGGAACGCGTCCGGTAATGGCCGCCTCGAGCATCGCCTTGGAAGCGTATTCTACTTCCGAACCGACCGCCAGCCCGCGCGCCAGGCGGGTGACGGCCGTTCCGAACGGTTTCAATACGCCCTGAATGTACAACGCCGTCGCGTCGCCCTCGACCGTCGGATTGGTCGCGAGCAATACCTCGCCCACCGCGCCGCCGCGTACGCGCTGGATCAACGCGTCGATCGTCAAGTCGGTCGGCTCCACCCCGTCCAGCGGAGCCAGGTGGCCCATCAACACGTGATAGACCCCGCGGATTAGCCCGGTCTGCTCCAGGAGCATGACATCTTTCGGCTGCTCCACCACCACGATCAGCCCGTGATCACGCCGCTCGTCGCCACAGATCGCGCAGGGATCCGCGTCGGTCAGATTAAAACAATGGGAACAAGGCCGCAGATTCTGCTTGACTTCCCGCAGGGCGTCGGCCAGGCGCATGACCTCCTCGCCGGGTGTCCGTAACAAGTGAAACGCAATGCGTTCCGCGCTGCGCGGGCCGATCCCCGGTAGTCGGGTGAGTTCGGCCATCAGCCGGTTCAGCGGCTCCGGCATCCCGCTCGTTCGTTCGTCGGCCAATCACGACCCTCCACCCATAAGCTCGGACAACCCCGGGATATTCAGGCCGCCGGTCAGTTGGGCCATCTCCGACTTGGCCGCCTCCTGCGCCTTTTTCGAGGCCGCGGCCACCGCCGCCTTGATCAAATCCTCCAACAGCTCGACATCCTCCGCCGCCTTGGGATCGATCTTGATATCCACCAATTCCGACTTACCGTTCACCACTACCCGTACCATACCCGCGCCGGCGTCGGCCTCGTAACGACTGGCCGCCAACGATTCCTGTACTTTCTGCAGGTTCTCCTGCATGGCCTTGGCCTGTTTCATGATCCCGGCCAGATTACCCAACCCACCGAACATCAGGCTCTACTCCTTTGTTGTCAATAACCGCGTTACCTGTCCCGGCCGCTCAACGGGTCCGTTCCACGTTGATCAACGAGCCGTTGAACAAATCGAGGGCCTCACGAACCATCGGCTCGGAAGTGGCCGCCTTCAGATCTTCTCCGCTCGGCGGCTTGGCCGGCATATTCGTACCGCCTCCGCTCGGCGCCCGCCGACCCGCGGCCGGGGCCGGCGTTTTGCGCTGTGCCGAGGCGTCCGGCTTGACGGTCGGCGCCGCTTGCTCGCGGGCCGTCGCGTTTGCGGTCGGAGGTTGAGCGATCGGCTTGCTTTCCGCGGTCGGACCACCCGTGCCGCCCAGCTCGTCCAGAAGACGCTGGATCGATGTATAACTGACCGCCCCCGCCAGTCGCACGATGACCGCCTCGACCAAAGCCCGTCCCAAAGCGCTGTAGCGTACATTACGCCGCAGCTCTTCCATCAGGGCGATCATGTATACATAAGCCTCGGCCTCGAATCGCCCGGCCAGGCCGCGCATCGATTCGGCCACCGCCGCCGGTAATTCGACCAGATTCGTCTCCGGGCCGCACACCTTAAGTAACATCAATGCCCGCAATTGCTCGGTCAGCGCTTCGCAGAACCGTTCCAGGCTGTAACCGGTCGAGAGACATTTGTCCAACGACAACAAGGCCCCGGCCGCATCCCGATCCGCCAACTGGCCGATCAAGACGCTTAATACCTCATCGTAGGCCATCGGCAGCAGGTCATCGAGCATCTCGACGGTCAAGCGTTCGGAGCCCATCGAAAGCAACTGATCCAACAGCGACAGGCCGTCGCGCATCGAACCGTTGGCCAAGCGGGCCACCCGCCTGATCGCCGCCGGCTCCGCCTGGACCTTCTCCTGTTCGCATATCCAGGTGAAATGCTTGGCGATCTCATCCACGCTGAGGCTGCGAAAATCAAAACGCAGGCAACGGCTTTGAATCGTAGCCGGCACTTTTTGCGATTCCGTGGTGGCCAGAATGAACTTCACGTGTCCGGGCGGCTCCTCCAGGGTCTTAAGCAGGGCATTGAAGGCTCCGGTGCTGAGCATGTGTACTTCGTCGATGATGTAAATCTTGAAGCGCGCTCGTGCGGGGCGATAGTTGGCATTACTCCGCAGCTCGCGGATGTTGTCCACGCCGGTATTGCTGGCCGCGTCGATCTCGATAACATCCACATCCTGCCCTTCGGCGATGGCCGTGCAGGATTCGCATTTCCGGCAAGGTGTAACCGTCGGCTCCTCGACGGACAGGCAGTTAAGCGACCGGGCGAGAATCCGCGCCGCCGAGGTCTTGCCCACCCCGCGCGTGCCGCAGAACAGATAACCGTGGTGAATCCTCCGGCTGGCGATCGCGTTTTTCAGGGTAGCGGCGACCGCCTCCTGACCAACCAGATCATCAAAAACCCAGCCGCGATATTTTCTGGCTAAAACGGTGTAGGCCATTCCGACCGCCTCCGGAAAAAATCGAACTCGACCGGCTCAAGGTCAGGCCTCGGGCCCCGCGCCTCGGCCGCGTCGAATACAAAAAGCCAACCACATTGAGAGCCAGGTGAGCCACGGCACCTGGAACACGTCGACTGGGCTGCTACCTCTCGGTCCTGACCCGTTGGCCGGCGGTCCCATTGCATGGAACCCGGCTCTCAATGTGATCGGCTTGTCCACATACTCGTTCCTTTACCCACATCCGCCATCACTTACCGGCCGGCGCCGGCGCGGTGGCCGGGATCGATCGTCGCAGCACTCGCAAGCCGGCCGGTCCCGAAGCCGGGGAGGTCGGCCAAGCCGCCCGACCCGGAAGCAACTCCTGCTCTACCGGGCTTGGCCGCGTGGTCGTCCCACTCTCGGTACTCGGCGAGCCTGGCGAACGCTCTGCGGGGACATTTTCCAGGGAAATGGTCCGGATGTAAACCTTCTTATCCTCGATGGGACGAAAACGTGGGGGACCGCTGGTGGGTACGTCCGCTATTTTTTGCAGCGTCTCAAAGGATTCCTTGCCCACCAGGTATCCGAAAACCGTCTGTTGGCCGTCAAACGCGGGTTGACGGTCCAGACAGATAAAAAATTGACAACTGGCCGAATCCGGATCGCTCATCGCCCGGGCCATGCCTACCGTGCCTCTTTCAAAGGGAATGTCGCCGAACTCGGCCTTCAAACGCTTGCCATCATCACGGATGCCGGTCCCGTCACCCCGCGAGCAACCACCCTGAATAATGCCCCCGGGAATCACCCGATGGAACGTTTTATAATTATAGAATCGCTGTTCGACCAGCTCTATGAAGTTCTTAACATGATCCGGGGCCTGCCGGTAATAAAAACGCATGGTCATCGGACCGTAATTGGTGTCGATTACCGCCTGCCGTTCGGGCAGGACCGTAAGCACGACCGATTCGGACTCCACCTCCCCATTGTAAGGCCGCCATATCATTCGATATTCGCCGCCTTGCCGCAGGAGACGATAATATTGGGTTATTTCGAGCAGGCGGCCGACGCTGCCTTGCGGGGCCAACCGAACCACCGGAACCGGCCCTTTCGGCTGCTGATAAACCTGCGACTGGGAACTCGACAAAATACTGTTGGATTCCTCGATAACCAGCGCCCGATTCATCTTCCCGCTGAACACATGCTCCAGCGGCAGTCCCATGACCAGCGGATCCGGCTCGACCATCGGGCAGTTCGGCAAAGTAAGCACCAACGTTTCATTGCTGGTATTGATAAGTAGAAACTCGACCCAGATGGGTTCACCCGCGACAACGATGGTCCGCTCGGGGCGAAGCACAACGCGCAATTGGTGGGTCAGCGATGTCTGGCCCGCTTCCAACCCGGCTGGCATACTAGCCACCGGTGGCGGAACAGATTCCATGTCGGTTTCGTTCGCCGATACCCGGACAGTCATAAGGAGAAAAATTGAAAAAATCGACAATATCCGCATGCCGTGGTTCTCGCCCTGTCTTTGACTAGGGGTGCAACAATATCAGCAGACACCACATACGCCACAAGGTCATATTTATCAAACGCTTAGGACACGCTCATCCATCAACGATCGAGCTCGACTCCTTCCGTTCGACCTTTTATACAACACAACCAACGACCAGGACGCAACTTATAGGAAATCGGCGTTTTATTGATTATCGGCCGGCTGGCTTTCGGCGGCCATCATGGCCCGGCTTACCTCCTTTGGCGCAGATCCCAGACGCCAATCACCCTCCTCCTTGAAAATCATGATAATCGCGTTCCGCTCGGTACGATTCTGGCGATCCGGCTGCCTTAAAACAATCCGTGCGTGCAGATAGTATTCGGGGGGATCCTTTCGCGGATGCTTTTCGATCCGAACCACCCGAATGGTGCGAATCTGCTGCCATACGCTCTCGAAATTTGCCTTGGGCGTGGGCGTGTAGGCCGTCCCAAAGAGCTGGCGATATCCGTCATAATCCCCCTTATTGCAGATTTCCAGCATCGTAAGTACAAATTGATTGAACGAGGGATCCTCGGTCTTGAGTTCATGAGGGAAATAAATCTCCGGCTGAGGCACATTCGGGTTTTGTTCGATGAGGGTCGGCTGATCGATGCTGACCTCATCAGGAGCCGAAACATCGCGGCCACATTTGCAACCTCCCAGACTGCCGGCTACGCAACACGCCGCCAGCAACAATCTTATGCTTTTTCGGACATTCATGCGCATAGGTTATCCCCGCTTTCTCCAATCCTGCGAAAGCCCGTCGTCCTTGACCCGGCCTTTATCCGTCCGAGCCATCATAGTCCCCGCCACCGGCCGCGCCAATTGGTCTACGCCTCAGCCTACCGGCCGGGTCAGCGACATAAACGGCGGGGTAGGGTGAGAGGGGGAGATTGAGGGACAGAGGGACAGAGCGACGGAGAGATTAAGTAAGGAACCACCTACCAGCCCGCAGCAGTTTACCCGCCGTGGCGGGCGAGCAAGGGACACCAGCCCGCAGCAGTTTACCAAGCTTGCCTCGCCGTGGCGG
>CAZXSA010000295.1:0-5893 GCA_964642815.1 uncultured Planctomycetales bacterium
GCTCGGGCATGCAGACCCTCGACGAAAGCCTGGCCGCCCTCGTCATCTCCCGCAAGATTTCTCCCGAAACCGCTCATCGTTTCGCCAAAAACCCCCAAGGCCTCCGCGCCCTGGGCGTACCCGAAGTTGCCAGCGATTACTTCTCCCTATAGGATGCCCGGGTGGCCCATCTTCTCTGAAGGTGGGGGAGCGATGACGCACCGCAAGCAGTATCTTCCATATCTTATGATGTTCGTTCCCTGTGGCTTGTCGTCGTGCTTCGCTCGTTTGCATACTTGCGCTTATCAGCCCTGATTCCCGTTTTTCTTGCGGAGCCTTCGGGATCGGGTATCCTATTAAATATCGATATACGATACCTCGAACTCGCTCGGAGGATTCAGGATGACCAAGCCCTTTGAATATTTTCAACGTCAATTATTTCATCTCTTCATGGTCCTGCTGTTGATTTCCCTGCCGGGGCCGCTGACCTTGATAGTCGAGGCGGCCGATCGTCCACCCAACGTCATCATCATGATGCCCGATCAGATGCGCGGGCAGGCCATGAGCGTGGCCGGCAACAAGCAGGTCCATACTCCTCGCCTCGAACGCCTGGCCGAGGGCGGGCTTTACCTACCTAACACGATCGCCAACTGCCCGGTCTGCTGCCCGGCGCGGGCGACGATTCTGACCGGCATGTATCCCCATAGGAACGGCATGATGATTAACGATCTGCGGCTGCGCGAGGATCATGTCAGCCTTGCCGAGCTTCTGGCCGAGGCCGGTTATACCACCGCGTTCGTGGGTAAATGGCACCTTGACGGCGGGCCTCGCGAGCCGGGATTCGTGCCGCCAGGCCAGCGTCGACAGGGATTTCAATATTGGGCGGCCAACGTCTGCGACCATCGTCACTTTGATTGGCATTATTTCCGAGGCGACAGCGACCAGCCTATCGTCGAGAAACGCTTCGAGCCGATTGCGTTGACCGACGAGGCGATCAGCTTCATTCGTGAACATCGCGAAAAGCCGTTTTTCCTCTGGTGGGCATGCAGCCCGCCGCATGATCCCTACGGCGCGCCTCCGGAATATGAGCGCATGTACGACCCGGCCAAGCTGGAATTGCGCCCCAACTACCAACCGCGAACGGAATGGGGCAGCCGGGGGGATATCGCCAGTTATTACGCCGCGATCACCGCTATTGACGAGCAGGTGGGGCGCGTTCTGGACGAACTACATCGGCTCAAGCTTGCCGACGATACGCTGTTCATATTTATCTCCGACCACGGCGATATGCTCGGCTCGCAGGGCCTGCGTCTGAAATGCAAGCCGTACGAGGAATCTATTTGCGTACCGGGGATCGTTCGCTATCCTCGCCGGATCAAGGCGGGAGGTAGAATGGACCTGCTTTTCACGCATGTGGATATCGCCCCGACGATCCTCGGTTTTTGCGGACGACCGGTCCCCGCGTCGATGCAAGGCCGGGATTTGTCGGGCCTCTTGAGTGGGCAACCGGGCGAGGCACCGCAGGCCGCTCTACTCCAGATTTTCGAGCCGCGTCCCCAGACCGACGTGCCCGCCCCTTGGCGTGGAGTGCGCACCATACGATACACCTATGCCCGCTTCAAGGATAAGCCCTGGTGCCTGTACGACAACCTCAAGGATCCCTACCAGATGGATAATCTGGTGGGCAGGCCGGAAACCGCCGATCTGGAGAAAAAGATGGAGATCCTGTTACAGCGCGAGATGGCCGGCGCCGGGGACAGTTGGACGTTTAACTTCGATATTTATCATTTAATGTATAAGCAGCCACCGGTTTATCACCCTGACGAGTTGAAGGGTCTGAAACCGTAGATATTCGCCGCCCCCGCATGGGCCGGCCCTTGGCGTGTTTTTGCGAGACAAGGCAGTGTGGCCTGGGCAGGCCCTTATCCCGCCAGAGCGGGACAAGGGTTTGCCCGTATTTTTCGTTTGCGGAGTGCGGCCCTGGCCTTTCCAAATGAGCCGGAACTGTTATTTCGAAAAGTCCAACCCGTTGCCAACCGTTTCGAGAGTTTTTACACTAAGACCCGCTCGTTGATGAAATCTGGACTTTGAAGAGAACGGAAATCGCTCATGCCAAATTACGCTTTACTAACCTGTACGGGAATGGATCGACCGGGATTGGTGGCGTCCATCACCGGTGTGCTCCTGGAAAGTGACTGCAACATCGAGGATTCGCAGATGAGCCGGCTGGGTCCGAGCTTCGCCTGCATGTTGATGATTCGCATGCCCGAAGGGATGGTCGGCCAGCAGTTACACGACCGGTTGGCCGGGGCAGCCGCTCAAGCGGGTATGCGTCTGCATGTGCAGGATCTACGCCCCGAAGAGGCGGCCGAAACCCGCTCCGATCGCCCCAAGCACCTGATCCATGTCTACGGCGCCGATCGCAAGGGTATTGTGCACCGTATCACCCAGTATTTGGCCGGCTATCAGATCAATATTACGAACTTGCATACGGAGGTGATCCATCACGCCCAGCCCCTGTACGTCATGATGATCGAGGTGGAAATCCCAACCTTCGTGGACAGCGGCAAGGTTCAGGACGAACTGGCCGCCATCGGCAAGGAAATCAACGTGGTCGTCTCCATGAAACCCAAGGACGACGCCCGCTTCTGACGGATGAACCATGAGCGATGGCGAATCTTGATTCCGAAGAAGAGCACTTCCAGATGGAATATAACAGGGGACTACACTTGGCCGGCGACCTGGGCCGGCTGGTCGAATTCGTCGCCCCGGAAGGTACTGCCGAGGTAGATTCGGCGGACCTTGGGGTCGTTAATGAGGTCGCGGGGGGCGCCTTCGGCGATAACCTGCCCTTCGTGGATGATATAGCTGCGGTCGGTGACGGACAGCGTTTCCCGTACATTATGGTCGGTCAGAAGAATGGCGATTCCGTGGGCTTCGCGCAGCCGGCGGATTTCCCTTTGTAAACCCTCGACAGCGATGGGATCTACCCCGCTGAACGGTTCGTCCAGAAGGATAAGCTGCGGCTCGGTCACCAGAGCGCGGGCAATTTCCAGCCGCCGGCGTTCCCCGCCTGACAGATTCTGGGCATACTGGCCGGCCAGATGGTCCAGCCCGAACTGCTCCATGAGGGCTTGGGCACGGTTTTTGCGCTCACGCCGTCCTAGCGGCATCGATTCCAGGATCGCCAGCAGATTTTGCCGCACGGTCAATCGCTGAAAGACGCTCGGCTCCTGGGAAAGATAACCGATCCCCCGTTGAGCACGCTTATACATGGGCAGGCCGGTTATATCCTCATTATTGAAAACAACTTGCCCGCCATTCGGCGTAATCATGCCGATCGTGATCCGAAAGCTGGTGGTCTTTCCCGCGCCGTTGCGGCCAAGAAGCCCCACGATTTCTCCATGGTGGACCTTGTAGCTGACCCGGTCCACTACCGTTCGGTTTCCGTAACGTTTAACGAGATTCAGAGCTTCCAAAAGTATCGTGGAATTGGGCATTGGGGCACACCTCTTACGAGAAACCGTGGAATTACCCTATTATCCGTGGATATCCTGTTGAAAACTTACTCGGTCCGACGAAAAACCGCCTAATATCCACATAATCCTTTGTAGCGTAATCTGTTAAGAAACCCGTTTTCATGCTTTTGAATATCATCATAAAATATTATATTACAATGACTTACGACGATAAAAAGCTTCATTCGTCATGAATTATTCTCTATCTTGTGGATATCCTATCTTACCTAAATTAAAGTCCTGTAATAATCTCCGAATCCGAAACACTTGTGGATAACTTGGTCTATTTTAAGTCGATCAACGGATCCATCGCATCCGCCCGACATTAGGAACCAACCCAATGCCACCGGTCAATGGAGAACGATATCCGGCCGGCCAATATACGAAAAAGGCTCTGCCGATCAATTGATCCTCCGGGACTGTCCCGACCTGGTATTCACTGCCCAGGTAGGTTAAATGGGGGCCGATGACCCACCAAAGTCGAGAGTCTAAGCTGCCTGGGCTGTTGTCGCCAAGCATGAAGTATTCCGCGGACAGAATCTTGTCACCGTCCGCGCGTTCCTTGCGTAATAGGATCGGATAGCCGGCGGTGCCCCAGCCGGGCCAACCGCTGTAAGGGTTGGATGTTTCCTTACCATCCTTATCTCTTATAACCATATTCCCTTGGATATTACTCAGATAATAGATATCTCTTTCCAGTATGATGTGGCGAAACCGGCATTTCAGGTTTCGGGCGGAGATCGTCACGCGCGTGGGTTCCACCAGACTATCGCCGTTACGAGATCCCGGGGACTGTCGCAGGAACCTCAGAAGTTTTTCCTTGGAAGGAGTGTATTGTTCATCGGTCGAGGTGATCACCGGTTCGCCGTCAATCAGCAGGCTGACTCGGTAATCGACGTTCAGAAGCTCGATCTTGACCGCTTGATTCGCGGTAAAGGGCTGTAGTTTAACCGCCTTGCCCTCTTGACCGATTATCTGCTTGCCGCCGGCCAGTCCGGCCTCGGGCTGATATCCGATCAACTGGACCGAGCCGTCCGCCCCGATTTCCGCGACAAATCTGTCCCGATCACGGTTCATGGCCAGTTGGATGCCGCCGGTACCCGCCTCGGGAAACCAGGTGAAACGCAGACGCAAATCGCCTACCGGCTGATAGGGCTGGTTGTAGCCCGAATTCCGCCCCTGACGATAGCCGATCTGTTCGTTGTCCAGCCGGTCATCCCGGTTATAGGCATAGAAATCGTAGATATGCTTGCCGGTGAAATAGATACCCAGGTAATTGTTGCTCTCGGAATTGAAGGTGATTTCCCGTCGGCTGGTATCCCAGGCTTGAGCGGCCTGCGGCCCGTCCGGGGCCCAGCAGACTCTGGATTTATCCGGATTGGGCAGGAAATCATGGTCATAAACGATGCTCCACAAGGATTGTTGAGCCCGAGGGGCGTCTGGCCATTTACGCTGAATCCTCAGGAGAGGGAGCAGTTGCTCGTTAATCGTTTGATATTTCTCGATGATGGCCTGCCCGGCCTTGTCGTCACCGATGAAACGATGTTGATAGACTTCCTGGCGTAATGTCTCCAATTGGGCGAGCAAATCCGGCCGGGCCTTTTCGATAGCCGCAATATCGGCGGTGTAGATATCGCCATCGATGATAACCAACACTTCGCCGGGCAGCCCGACCAGCCTCTTGATAAAATTGGTTTCCCCATCCTTGGGATCCTTGAAGACCGTGACCTCCCAACGCTTGGGGCTGGCCAACCCCCCAAAATCGAATGGATATTTATATACGAGGATACGGTCTCCACTTTCCGGACGCCGCAGTTGTAGGGGCTTGAGTGAATCAGCCAAGGCATTGCAGTTGGGGCAGCGCAGGGAGATTTCGTTTTGCCTTATTTCATCTTCGCTGAGACCCCGGGCGTACTCATAACCGCAGGTGGAACATGTGTTCGTGGCATGGTCGCCATAGAGCGTCGCGGCCATTGAACCGGTGGGAATGACGAAGGCCTCGACGATGAAAGCCCTGAAAATGAAGGCCAAAACGAACGCGCTGACAATGGCTTCCAGGGTTTCCCGGATATTCGCCGCGACGGTTTTACGCTTGCTTTCCGGTGCGGTCGTTTTTCCCGTAGAGCTGCCCATGATACTCCCATACCATCCGGATGATGCCCATCCGGTCATGTCGTCTTTACGTTCCCCACCCAGACGAGGTTTGCCTCTATCCAAAAGGCCAACAGGTTAGCGAGCGGGATGAAATTCGTCAACTTCCGGTTTATCACGGACTTACATAATGGTTTTCGGTCCGGCGCATAAAAAAACCCGCTGGGGTCAACCCGCGGGTTTCTGTTCAAAAAAGTGTCGGCAATCACCTACTCTCGCCCTGATGGACTACCATCGGCCGTCCG
>CAZXSA010000296.1:0-1837 GCA_964642815.1 uncultured Planctomycetales bacterium
AGAGATACAGGATAGGCCAGTGCAGCTCGTCGATGATCCGGACGGCCCCGTTGTAGAAACGGTTGGATTCAGCCAGGGTCAGCTTGTTATCGGCGATGGTCCCGAGCAGCACGCGGCCGCTGGAGGCCCCGAGGTCCACGGCGGCGAAATGAGCAGCTTTGTTCATGATTCTTCCTCACTTGTCAAAACGGTTCAGATTGGCAACGTACGCATGGGGGTGATTATGGGCGGTTTTGTCGTATCTTTCAACGACCCCGGGGCCTTGGTGTCGTAATGGTCAGGGCGGCCGAAGCGTCCTATGATTGGACAGGCATAGGCCATGGCCGCCAGGTAGATGGCTTGGCCTGTCGTAAAGTCTGACGTACTCGGAAGGTAGGCGGATGCGCAGGTGTGGGATTTTCACCGTGGGCATGGTCGCAATCATCGCCGGGAGTCTCTTTGTATTCGGCGTCGGCAGCACGTCCCGGCCGGCATCGCAGCCGGACTCCGGCAAGACCCTTAATCCCAAGCAGGAGGTCGCCGTGTATTCTTCCAGTAAATACGATCTTACCCCACTCGGTCCCGAGCGAATTGCGGAACTTGCGAAAGACCTCACTACCGAAGAACGTGCTATTCTGCTCGATAAAGGTACGGAACGAGCCTTTTGCGGTTTGCTGCTGGATAACAAGGAAAAAGGGATATACACCTGTCGGCTGTGCGGCCTGCCGCTCTTCGCTTCGGATGCCAAGTTCAAGTCAGGTACGGGCTGGCCGAGCTTTTTTCAGCCGTTTGACCCCACTCATGTCCGTGAACGGCTGGATACCAGCCACGGCATGATGCGTACGGAAATCAACTGCGCCCGTTGCGGCAGCCATCTCGGCCACGTGTTCAACGACGGGCCGCGGCCGACCGGCCTGCGTTATTGCCTCAACTCCGCTGCGCTGCGGTTCTATCGTCATGATGCGGAGCTACCGCCCGAATCGCGGCCGATCGAAACGCAGATGGCCTATTTCGCCGGCGGATGTTTCTGGGGCATCGAGGATCGTTTCCAGCAAATTCCCGGTGTGCTTGATGCCACCTCGGGTTATCAGGGTGGTAAGAGCCGCAACCCGACATACAAGCAAGTGTGTACCGGCCGCACCGGCCACGCGGAAACCGTCCGGATAGCCTTCGATCCCAACCGCATTACCTACCGCCAACTGCTGGAATGGTTTTTCCGGCTGCACGATCCGACCCAGCTCAATCGCCAGGGTCCGGACGTGGGCACGCAATATCGCTCGGCGATCTTCACCGCGAATGAAGAGCAACTCGCGCAAGCCACCGCCTACATCAAGGAATTGGCCGACACGCCGCGTTTCCAAGGCCGGCGCATCGTCACCGTCATCGAGCCGGCCGGGCCTTTCTATCCGGCCGAGGAATACCACCAGGATTATCACCTCAAGCACGGCGGCTCCTGCCCGTTACCACAATATTGAACGGTCGAATGCTCCATTTCGTTTCGAGGGAGGAGCAATAAACAAGATCCACTCGTCCACCCCTGGCACGCTGTAGTATGGCATGGGCAGGCGCTCATTCAGATATGCATCAATTGAAAATCGACCCTCCTTCACTCTGGATTGTCGATGGACAGAATAGTAGAATAAGACTGGAGGTGTTTCATGACGTATCGTGGAACCGTGAAAAATGGCGTGGTGGTCCTACCCCCGGACGCAAAAATCCCGGAAGGGGCCGAAGTCTTTATCGATCCGGTTGATGAAGCAGCGGACCTGCGCGAAGGGCTGCGCCGCTTTGCGGGAGTCGTCAAAGACCTGCCGTCCGACCTCGCCCGAAACCATGACCATTACCTGCATGGGGCACC
>CAZXSA010000296.1:1937-5871 GCA_964642815.1 uncultured Planctomycetales bacterium
CGCTGACCGGCGATCGGCATTTCGAGCAGGCAGGTTTCGTCGCGTTGATGCGGTAGCCGGACAATGGCCGGTCGCATATCCTTACCAATGAATATAATAATTGTTGAACGATTGTCCCTCCCGCGGGATACTGCATTCAGGCACATGGGTTTCTCGGCGTGGGGTAACCGATGATGGCGGCCAAGGATTCCAGTCCTCTGTTGTGGAAAGAGACGCCGCAACTGCGCGTTGGGCCGGTGGCCCGGGTGGCGATGGCGGCGGCGGTGGAGGGACAGTACACCTTCACCGTGCCGGACGAGCTGGCCGCGCAGGTCGAGCCCGGCAAACGACTGCTGGTGCCTTTCGGGCGAAACCGCAAACCCGCGCCGGCCTTCTGCGTGGCCGTCGCCCGCGAGCCCTGGACCGCGACACTCAAGCCGGTGGCCGGCGTCATCGACGATCAACGATTGCTCAGCGACGCGATGATCGAGTTGGGGCAGTGGATGGCCCGCTACTATTGCTGCCCGCCGGGGCGGACGCTGGCGGCCATGGTGCCCGAGCCGATCCGGCGGCAGAGCGGGTTTCGCGTGGTACGAACGGTTCGCCTGGCTCGCGGGCGCAGCGAAAAAGACTCCTGGTCCATCAAACGTGAGAACGTGGTCGAGGTTATGCGCATGCATCCGGAGGGGCTCGACCTCGAAACGCTGATCGAGCACGCCCACGTCAGTAAGGCCATCGTCTCGGCGATGATCAAGTCCGGCATCCTTTCGGTGACCACCCGGCGCGAGCCGATGCCGGCGCCGAATTTCGACGTGGCGGCAGCGGAACCGGAATTCGAGTTGAACGAAGAGCAACGGGCGGCCATCGCCCGGATCGAACAGGCAACAATAAACGGAGTGTTCCGGGCGTTATTGCTGTTCGGAGTCAGTGGCAGCGGAAAGACCGAGGTGTATATCCGGGCGATCCGCTCGGTGCTGGCCGCCGGAAAACAAGCCATTCTGCTCGTACCGGAAATCGCCTTGACCACGCAGATTGTCACGCGGCTGGCCAGCCGTTTCCGCGACGTGGCCGTCATTCATAGCGGACTGACCGGCGTACAACGGTCGCTGACTTTCGCGGCCATCGCCCGCGGCGAAAAAAAAGTGGTCATCGGCACGCGCAGCGCGGTTTTCGCCCCCTGTCCCCAACTCGGCCTGATTGTGGTCGATGAGGAACAGGAAGCCAGCTACAAGAATCAGCAGACACCGCGCTTTAACACGCGGGATGTGGCCCTCAAGCGCGGACAGATGGCTAATGTACCGGTCGTATTGGGATCGGCCACCCCTTCGCTGGAGACTTGGTACAACTGCGATCGGTTCAGTCATTTCGAGCGGATCATTCTTCCCCGCCGCATCGCCGGGCTGTCCATGCCGCGGGTCAGCTTCGTGGACATGCAGTTCGAGCAGCGGCAGCGGAAGGGCGTGCATCTGCTGTCGCAGGAAATGGAAAAACAACTGCGCGAAACCCTGGCCGCCGGCCAGCAAGCGGTCTTGTTCCTCAACCGTCGCGGATACGCGAACTATCTGTTCTGCAGCCTCTGCAAAACGCCGGTCGTCTGCCCCAACTGTCGGGTAAACATGGTTTTTCACCAGACGACGGGCAAGGCCATCTGCCATCATTGCCAGGCCGGCATGATCGCGCCGCAACGCTGCGGTGACGCCACCTGCGGCGGGACGCTGGTACGTTTCGGGATGGGCACGCAACGGTTGGAGGAGGAGTTGCGAACCAAACTGCCCGATGCCCGGTTGGCCCGGGCGGACAGCGATACCATGCGACACGTCCGCGACTACGAGCAGACTATTGATCGCTTTACGCGTCGAGATATCGACATCCTGATCGGCACACAGATGATCGCCAAGGGGCTGGATTTCCCATTCGTCTCGTTCGTGGGCGTGATCAATGCGGATACCTCGCTGGCCGTGCCCGATTTTCGAGCGGCCGAGCGGACGTTTCAGTTGGTCACTCAGGTGGCCGGACGCGCGGGTCGGGCGGAGTCGAGTGGAACAAACGGCGGACCCGGCGTGGTGGTGCAGAGTTTCTCGGGTTTAAGCCTCGCCCTGCAATTCGCGGCCAATCATGATTTCGAATCATTCGCCCGGTATGAGCTGGCGATTCGCCAGCGTTTGAACTGGCCGCCGTTCTGTCGATTAGCTCGGTTCCTGATCACGCATCGCATGCAGTCGCAGGCCGCCGCCCTGGCCGAATCATTGGCCGAGCGCATCCGCGAATATCTCGAAACTCAGGCTTTGCCCGCCGACATCCTCGGACCGCAGCCGGCACCGCTGCCTCGACTACGTAATCACTATCGCTTTGACTTTCTGCTCCGCGCCGCCGACGCCGGCCACCTGATGAAAATCCTCGAACAACTCCGCCATGCCGACGGGCTGGTCCCCCAATCGAAAAACATCCACATCGACGTCGATCCGGTATCGTTGTTGTAAACATGCCGTATTGATGCAGTCGAGCCGCCTTTAATAGGCGATGGTCACCACGCCTTATATTTCAAACTCCGTGCCTCAGTGTCTCCGTGGTGAATACCCCGCCTATGCGTTTTCCTTCAGGAACTTGTCGATTTCCGGTCGTTTGGGGGCCGACGGCTGGGCCCCTAGTCGGGTGACCGAGATCGCGGCGGCGGCGTTGGCGAACCGGATGGCCTCGGTCAGAGGTTTCTCCTCGGCCAGGGCGACGGCCAGCGATCCGTTAAAAACATCACCTGCGGCGGTCGTGTCGACGGCCTTAACCTTGAACGCCGGAACCATCTTTCGGGTATCGGCGGTGGCGATGTAGGTACCGCGCGAGCCAAGGGTTATCAAAACAGTGCCAACACCTTTAGCCTGTAGTGCATCGGCGGCCTTGGCGGCCCCGGCCTCATCGTCCACTTTGATACCGGTAAGAATTTCGGCCTCGGACTCGTTGGGCGTGAGGATGGAAACCCGTTTGAGGAGGTCGTCTCCGAGCGGCTGGGCGGGGGCCGGATCAAGAATCACCCGGACGCCGGCATCGACGGCGATTTTCGCGGCCGCGGCGACGGTTTCAAGCGGGGTTTCCAGTTGCATGATCAGGGCGTCGGCCGCCTCGATGGCCGGACGGGCGGCCTCGATGTCCGCGGGAGTAAGCCGGCCGTTCGCGCCGGATGCAACGCCGATGCTGTTTTCGCCGTCGGCGGCGACGAAGATCAGGGCGACACCGGAGGCGGCCTTCTTGTCGTGGACGATGTAATCGACGTTGATCCCGTCGCGAAGGAAACCCTGGATCGCTTGCTCGCCGAACAAGTCTTTGCCGACCCGGGCGACGAAGGTGACCAATCCGCCGGCGCGGGCGGCGGCGACGGCCTGGTTGGCTCCCTTGCCGCCGGCGGCCATGGAAAACTCGCCGCCGATTATGGTTTCACCCGGGCGGGGAATGTGATCCATCTGCATGATCATGTCCGTATTCGAGCTTCCGACAACCACGAGATTAGCGGCCATGTTTCACCATCCTGTTTCTTGTTATGTCGCCTGAATTTGAAAACGATCAATGCCGACCGGACGTGCGTTCCCGAGCGGAACCATCGCCTTCCATCCGGCACGAATCGCAACAACGGATAGTCTAACCTTTATTCAGCAGGTAGTCATGCATGGCGGCGGCGGTATTTTTCCCGTCACCCATGGCCAGGATCACGGTAGCGGCCCCGCGAACGATATCGCCGCCGGCGAAGACGCCGGGGATGCTGGTCATGTTTTTTTCATCCACCTCGATATACCCGCGTTTGTTGACCTTGAGTTCGGGAGTGGTCTGGGTGAGCAAGGGGTTGGCCCGAGTACCGATGGCCTCGATAAAAACCTGACAGGGGATTTCAAATTCGCTGCCGGGGACAGGCACAGGGCGCCGGCGGCCGGAATCGTCCGGCTCGCCCAGCTCCATTTTTTGACAGCGG
>CAZXSA010000297.1:0-5869 GCA_964642815.1 uncultured Planctomycetales bacterium
CCTCTCCGACGCCGACTTGTTCGTGCGTTCGGTGCCCGGGGCGAATCATATCGCCTGGCAGCTTGGGCATATCATCGTTAATACGCTGTATATGCTCGGCGCGTTGGGTCGCAAGGCGCCGGCCCTGCCCGATGGCTTCGCCGAGGCCTATACCCCCGAGACCTCTACCTCGGACGATCCGGCCCGATTCGCCACGAAGGCCGAATATCTGACGCTGTTGGAACAAATGAAGACGGCCATCCTGGCCGCGATCGACGCGACGCCGGAGGAGGATCTCGACAAGCCCGGCCCCGAGTCGATGCGCGAATACGCCCCGACGATCGGTGCCGCGTTGGCGATTCTTGGCAACCACTGGATCATGCACACGGGCCAATTCGTGCCGATCCGGCGGAAGCTGGGCAAAAAGCCGCTGTTCTAGCCGACGACCTGGCTCGACAGGCAAACTGGGATCAGTAATAGGACGCGATCGGCCGGACGCTGACCAAGCTGGTAAGGAGGCTCACGAATGACTAAATGCGCTCTGACCACATACGCCGCCCTTATGCATTTCCATCGAGGAACTTTGGCGTGGGCATTCATGGGCCTGTTGGGGGCATCTTCCTCCGTTGTCGCATCCGCGGATTCGCCCGCGCCCGCCAATGCCGTCAAATCCATCGCGGTCAAGCGGAGTGCGAAGAATCCGCTGATCACCTTTGACTCATCGCCGACGCTGGGGAGCAATATCAACGGTCCTTCGGTGATGCGTGTTCCCGCCTGGTTGCCCCGGCCGCTCGGCAAGTATTACATGTATTTCTCGCATCATGGAGGCAAGTACATCCGCCTGGCGTACGCGGATTCGCTCGAAGGGCCGTGGAAGATTTATGAACCCGGCACGCTGAGGCTCGAACAAGCCACGGCCTTTACCGCTCATATCGCCTCGCCCGACGTACACGTGGACGATGAAAAAAAAGTGATTCGCATGTATTTTCACGGTCCGACCCGATCTGGAAAAGGGCAATGCAGTGGGGTAGCCCTCTCCGAGGATGGTTTGCATTTCAAACCGTCCGAGGAGATTCTCGGCAAATCATACTTCCGCGTATTCCAAGAGGGTGAGTATTATTATGCCCTTGACGGAGGCGGCCAGGGCCGCCTGCTGCGCTCCAAGGATCCCCTTACGGGTTTTGAAGAAGGTAAATACTTGTTCGAGCCCAACACCATCCGGCATACCGCCCTTTTGAAAAGGGATGGTTTTCTTTTGGTATTCCACACGAAATACAAGGAATCGCCGGAGCGAATCCTTGTATCGACGGTTCGGCTCAGTCCCGACTGGTCGCAGTGGACGCCTTCCGAGCCGATCGAGGTGATCCGGCCGGAGAAGGACTATGAGGGTATCCGCTATCCCCTGAAACCCTCGCAAGGTGGAGCGGCCATCGAGGTATGCCAACTCCGCGATCCCTGTATATTCGAGGAGGACGGCAAGGTTTATCTCTTCTATTCCATCGCGGGCGAAATGGGCATCGCCCTGGCCGAATTAAAAATAACCATGCACGATACCGGCGCGCCGGGTCGGTAGGTCGGTAACAGGAGATCTTCCAATGGTTGTTGCATCCCAGGCTCCGAAATGGTGGAAATTCGTTCGCGGGGTCATCGTTATTTTGGTCATCGCGGCTTTGGTGGTTCTTTTGATGCTTTGGCTGATGGGGACATTTCATCGAAAGATCGACACAGAATCCGCGCCGGTAACGGCGAGTCGGCCGCTGGCCGGACAGACGGTGGTGGCCGTGGAAGCGATCACGGTGCCGGTCGAGGAGACGGCCGTGGGCTCCGTTCAGCCGGTACATCGGGTGGATATCGCCTCCAAACTGCTGGCCAAGGTGCTGACCATCGATTTGCGGGCCGGGCAGTGGGTGACCAAAGGCCAGGTGCTGGTGCGGTTGGACGACAACGATCTGAAGGCCAGGCTTAATCAGGCGACGGCGGCCGTCGATGCCGCGAAGGTTGTCTACGATCAAGCCCAAATCGAATATGAACGGGTCCGGCAGTTGCGGGACCAGAACGCTGCCTCGCAGATCGAGCTGGATCGGGTGACGGCCGATTTCCGGGCTTCGGAAGCCGGCTTGCAGCGGGCTAGAGAACTTCTAGCCGAAGCTCAGGTCGTTCTCGGTTATGCCACGATCCACTCACCGATTGACGGAACGGTGGTGGACAAGAAGGTCGAATCGGGCGACACGGTTTCACCGGGGCAGATTCTACTATCCTTGTACGATCCTCATCGGATGCAACTGGTGGCCAGTGTGCGCGAATCGCTGGCCCACGGACTCAAGACCGGTGAAAGCATCCCCGTTGAGGTAGACGCCTTGAAGTTGCGTTGTGAAGGATTAATCAGCGAGATTGTGCCCGAGGCGGAGTCGGCCAGCCGCAGTTTCCAGGTCAAGGTCACCGGTCCCTGCCCGCCGGGCGTTTATCCGGGCATGTTCGGTCGCCTGATTATCCCCTTGCGTGAGGAAGCGGTTTTGGTCGTCCCGAAGTCGGCGGTTCGTCAGGTAGGACAACTCCGCGTCGTGGAAGTTGTGCAGGGTGATCGGCTGGTCCGGCGGACGGTGACGCTGGGGCGCGACTTCGACCAACGGGTTGAGGTGCTCAGCGGTCTGCGCGCCGGAGAGCAGGTGGCGGTTACGACCACGAAGGAAAGGACGTAACAATGGCCGAGCAGGGCGGTGATTCAAAAAGAACGGCGGAGCAACCGGCCTTGAGTCCGCGTGGCCCGCATGGCTTTCTAAATGCGATCGTTCAGGCATTTCTCTACTCCAACCTGTCGCTGATCCTCATCCTACTGGCCGCCGCCGTCGGGATGGTGGCCTTGCTGGTGACTCCGCGCGAGGAGGATCCGCAGATCGTCGTGCCCTTGGCTGATGTCTTCGTGAATTTCCCCGGCCATTCGGCCGAGGAGGTCGAGCAATTGGCGGCCACCCCGCTGGAAAAACTGCTCTGGCAGATCGACGGGGTGGAATATGTGTATTCCATGTCGCGTCAAAACCAGGCGATCATCACCGTGCGATTTTTCGTCGGTCAGGATCGCGAGGACAGCCTGGTTAAGATCTACAAGAAGATCAACGAAAACCTGGACATCGTTCCGCTCGGCATGACCGGCTGGGTGGTCAAACCGGTGGAAATCGACGATGTGCCGATCGTGAATCTGACCCTGACCAGCGCGACCAGCGATGCGCATACACTCCGCCGGGTGGGCGAGGAGATCGTGGATCGGCTGGCGGCCGTGCCGGATATTTCCCGGGCGTACGTGGTGGGGGGGCAGTCGCGAATCGCCTACATCCGGCCCGACCCCGGCCGGTTGCGGGCGTTTCATGTTTCCCTGTCGGAGCTGCATCAGGCCATAGCCGCCGCCCATGTTACGCGGACGGCCGGTCATTTCGATCGGATGGACGAAGTATTTCAGGTGGATGTGGGCGAGGCGTTCGCCCGGGCTTCGGAATTGAACGATTTGGTCGTGGGGGTGTTTGACGGCCGACCGGTATTCGTGAAAGACGTGGCCGAGGTGATGGACGGCCCGGAGGAAGTGACCAATTACGTGCGTCACGGCTGGGGACCGGCCCGAGATTTTGAGCTTCACACGCGGGCGGCGGGCAGTCTCCTCGATGCGACCTCCCCCGTGAACACGGACGGCGGCCAATCCCTGCCGGCGGTGACTATCGCCATCGCTAAGAAGAAGGGTACTAACGCTGTTCTCGTCGCCGAGGCCGTCCTGGACAGGTGTACTGAGTACAAGCGCACGGTTATCCCGAATGATATCGATGTGGTCATCACCCGGAATAACGGCCTGACCGCGGACGAGAAGGTGAACGAGTTGGTGGAAGCGCTGGCCGTGGCGGTTTTCTTCGTGTTGGTGGTGTTGACGCTGGGATTGGGTTGGCGCGAGGCGATGATCGTGGCGCTGGCCGTGCCGGTGGTCTTCGGTTTAACCTTGACGGTGAATCTGCTGGCGGGTTTGACCATTAACCGGGTGACGCTATTTGCCCTGATTCTTTCGCTCGGGTTGCTGGTGGACGATCCGATCGTGGACGTGGAGAACATCACCCGGCATTTCGTGATGCGCCGCCGGGCGACGCGGACGATCGTGCTGGAGGCGGTGGCGGAGATTCGCCCACCGCTGATTACCGCCACGCTGGCGGTGATCGTTTCCTTTCTGCCCATGTCGTTTATCACCGGGATGATGGGGCCGTACATGCGGCCGATGGCCCTTAACGTGCCGATAGCCATGCTCATGTCGATGCTGGTGGCTTTCACGATTACCCCGTGGCTTACGTACACGATATTGAAACGCCGATACGCCGGTCGGTCGGGCGATGCTCCGGCCTTGGCGGCGGTGGCCGACCATGAATTCGTGGATAGCGAGGCGGTGCGCAAGTCCACGCTGTATCGGCTGTTTTATCCGCTGATGGCCCCGTTGATGCGCTCGCGGCCGATGGCGTGGAGTTTTCTGGGCGTGATCGCTTTGCTCACGGTGCTGGCCGCGTCTCTGGCCGCCACCCGGCATGTGCCACTCAAGATGTTGCCGTTCGATAATAAGAACGAGTTACTTCTGGTACTTAATCTAGATGAGGGCACGACTTTGGAGCGTTCGGACGCACTGGTGCGGGAGATGGAGGACTATCTGCGTACGGTGCCGGAGATGACTGATTTCACGTCCTACGTGGGACTGGCCTCGCCGATGGATTTCAACGGCATGGTCCGGCATTACTATCTGCGGCAGGGGCCGCATGTGGCGGAGATGCGCATCAATTTCGTGGGCAAGAAAAACCGGACGGACCAGAGTCATTCCATCGCGCTGCGGTTGCGCGACCCGCTGACGGAAATCGCTCAACGGCACGGCGCCCGGATGACGATCGTGGAGACGCCGCCCGGCCCGCCGGTATTGTCAAGCGTGGTGGCCGAGGTGTATGGGCGGCCGGACCATGCGTACGCGGATCTGGTGGCCGCCGCGCAAACGGTCAAGGCCCGCCTGGCCGCCGAGCCGGGGGCGGTCGATCTGGATGACATGGTGGAGGCCGACAGTACGAAGCTAACCTTCGTGACCGACAAGGAAAAGGCGGCGCTTAACGGCGTGACGGTGGAGGATATCGCCCGGACGCTCGAAATGGCCCTGGGCGGCGCGACGGTCGGGTTGCTCCGTGCGCCGAGTGAACGCCATCCGTTGAAAATCGAAATTCGCCTGCCCCGCAACGTTCGTTCAAGCCCCGCGGACCTCGCTCAGTTATATGTCAAGGGCCGCGCCGGCGGGCTGGTCGTATTGGCCGAATTGGGCAGGATCGAATCGTCGATCGTGGACAAGACCATCTATCATAAGAACCTGAGGCGGGTGGTTTACGTGTTGGCCGAGACGGCGGGGCGGCCACCGGCGGACGTGGTGGTGGATGTGCAGGCCGACCGGGTGCAGGCCGATGATTCGCCGCCCGCCGAGGCCAAGCATATCGGCGGCGGTTGGGTGGGCACCGGTTCGGCTCGACCGGTCGCGGACCGTACCTTTTTCTCCAACGGCAGCGGTATACCCTGGGCGGTGCCGGCCGGAATCGAGATCGATTTTGCCGGCGAGGGCGAGTGGAAAATCACCCTGGACGTGTTTCGTGATCTGGGCCTGGCCTTCGCGGCCGCGCTGATCGCGATTTACATCCTGCTGATCGCCCAGACGCGGTCGTTCGTGATTCCGATCGTGGTCATGCTGGCCATCCCGCTGGCCGTTTTGGGGATCATGCCCGGCTTCTGGTTTCTTAATCAGATCGCCGGGGGTCAGGTGGGCGCTTATGCCGATCCGATTTTCTTCACCGCCACGGGGATGATCGGGATGATCGCCCTAGCTGGCATCGTGACCCGCGAT
>CAZXSA010000298.1:0-5864 GCA_964642815.1 uncultured Planctomycetales bacterium
CTCCGTACACGGTCAGCGCCTTCGCCACCGATCTGGACGGCTGGACCGCCAGTACCTGGGTAGCCGGTACCGCCGACCCCGGTGTTTGCGAGTGGTCCGCCGCCGGCCGTCCAGGCGGCAGCGTGAAGTCGACTGGTAATGCCAGTGATACGCACAGCGCGGACGCATGTACCCGCGAGGGCGGCATCATCGAGAAGGCCATCGACACCACCGGCAAGAGCAATCTGTGGTTGCATTACGATGTGTATTTCGCGAGCCGAATAGAATGGACCGATTATCCCAATACTACCGGTAGTGATGCCTGTAAAAATAACTTGGTGGAAGGCGACGGCGATGACCAGTTGGCCATCTACAGCAGCACGGACGGCGGCACTAGTTGGACTCTGGTGGAGCAGGTACTTGTCGGAGACCTGGACCTGGCCTTGTGGCATTCGCGGCAGGTCAAGCTGCCCGCCGAATTGGACAACAACGCGAACGTGATGTTGCGGTTCAAGACGCAGTTCAATAACAGCGAGGACGTGGGTTACGTGGACAATATCGGGCTTAGCGAAGGGACGCCGCCGGCGCCCTGACCGGCCGCGATATCGCGACGGTAATCCAGAAATCCGAAGGTTTACCATACGACCTGGGTGGCTTGTCCAAACGGCAGGCCACCCAGGTTCTTTTTTGCCCGGCGGGGGTTTATCCTGAGGAATAACGCCATTGTTGGTAGACGGTTACGAACCAATCGTCTTGCTGGCCTGAAAATACGAAAATTTCTGGGCCTTTGCCCAAAATGCATTTCGTGAATATTTAATTATTCGTTATGCCGCTTTTGGATTTTAGATTTCTTTAAGCCGATATTTCTTGACACCCCGGCATATTCGGGATACATTACAGGATGCCTATTTAATAAGGGATTCTCCCAGTTTTCTCCTGTGCGATTCCGCGTGTTCGGGAGAGGGTAAAAGCTGATGTCCGCGAGGCGGCAGCATATCGACAGCACGGTAATTCATTGCGCACTTATGAAGTGGGTTGATACGCCATTATCCATCGGCATTTTCTCCAACGCCGATCGTTTCTTTTGCACGTCCATAAAAAAAAACCGGGTGACGTATTCGCCCGGAAAGTCAGCATCGTTGGGAATCGTTATCGGTTTTCATCAGTTACTCAAAGGAGGTTTACCATGAGGAAAAGGTCTACAGGTTGGATCGCGGCGCTGCTCGTGGCCTTCTTCGCGGCCGGGGCATACGCCCAGGACTCAGGCGAAATGTATTACTATGAGATGTTTGTACCCCCGGATATTGACGGTTATGCCAATCCGGTGGAAGACACTCCGCGCCCCATGCGTATGCTGGGCGACGGGTTCGGAAGCCGCAAGGCCGGTGACTTTGCCAACGGCGCCGGTCTGCAACTGGACGGGACCGCCCGGTTCATGGATACCGGGGCCCATGGCCGTAACGGCTTCGTGGTTCCCCTGCGCACGGATCAGGGAAGCATCTATCTGCGGATGAAAGTCAACAAGGATACCACCGGGCCGAGCACCTCGAGTACGAATTATCCGTTTACCTTTGGTTTCATGATTCAGGGCACCGGCTGGACCGGCGCGATTGCCGCCGACGTGGACACCAACAAGATTCAACTGTTGACCGGTGCTCCGTTGGGTACGGCCGTATCCATCGATATGACCACCTGGCGGATTGTACGTTTCCAGGTGGATAACCGGACCGCCGTTCACGGCGGAACCGAAGGCGCCGCCAGAATGAGAGTGTTTATCGACAATGTGGCCGATACCGATACTCCGGTGATCGACTGGACCGGTACTTCGGGCTGGTGGGCGACCGTCCTGCAGAACGAAGCGGTCTGGGGATACCTCGATGCCGATTCGATTTTCTATATCCTCGGCACGGACGCCAAGACGACTCAGGCGGACTTCGATGTGGACTGGATTCGCATCACCCGAGCGGAGGATCTCGCCGGCAACACGAATCATCCGCACGGACTGGTTCCCCCACAGGATAACAATGTGTGGGTAACGGCCTGCGATTGGCGGGTCTATCCGCACTACTACACCAACACGGTTGTGTTGAAGAATGGGGTGACAGCCACCCCAAGCACCATCGCATATCAGGTCATTAACACCAGCTACGATAGCGAAGACGAGATGACCTGGACGGTCGAGGAAGTGGACAGCGGCGGCGCGGCCACCGATTACGCCTGGCTCGACCTGGATAAGACCGGCGGCACGCTGGCGGCCACCCAGGGAACCGGCGAAGTGTTGACCGTATCGTTTAATTCCGGCGTCAGCACTCTACCCGCCGGTTGGACCGTGGCGTATCTGAAGTTTACCAACGACTGCGACCCGGCCCAGACCGAGACCCGGCGAATCTACGTCGCGGTTAACGACCCGGCCAGTTGGGTGGTATACGAGTATTGTGGCGATGTTCCCCCGACTCAGGCGGACTCGGCCGGCACGGACCAGCGCTTCCGCGCATGGGGTTATGATAATGCCGGCACTCCGCAGGGTAACACCGAGGCCGACAACGCGTACACAAGCACCGTGGGTGCCGTGGTCGACGATGCCAATGCCCAGAACGGCAAGGCATTCCAGATCGCCACTACATACGATGATTATTTCCATGTCTTCCACAGTGACGACAACGCCGGTAGCGGCGCCGACAACGGGCTGGCCGGTGTGCCGGTCATCGACCGGCTTGTCGGAGCCACCGTGGTCGCCCGCATGAAGACCGTGAAACCAGACGTGGATACTAATTGGGATGGCGGCGCTTTAATGGGTGTCATGTTGACCGGTAACGAAACCTTGTGGTTGAACCCGCGCGGCGAAAACAACGGCGACGCCTGGGCCACCATTCGTTGCCGGGCGAGCGATAACGGATTCGCGCTCATGGACGGGCTGCGCAAGAACAATCACGGTATCCTGGTCGATGCGGTCAAGACGACAATCAGTCCGGTCGGTACCTATCACGTCGTTCGTATGGCGATGGTGCCGGGCATCAACGACAGCACGCGGTTGGCCTCGCCGGCGATTCCCTCCGGGTGTGGCAACTTCTACGGCCGAAAGATCATGATGTGGCTCGACGAGGCAGGCGGCTGGGCTAGCTCGCTGCCGTTCGTGGTTGTGGACAACAAGGAAGCCGCACAGCAGACCAGTGATTATCAGCTTTACAACGGGTTTATGTTCGGCGTGCAGCACAGGAGAATGGCATTGGATTACTCCTGGGACTGGATCACCTTTACCAATGCCGGTGCCTTTGGTCCGGGCGAGGAGCAGGCGGTTATCGGCCGTAGTCTGATTCCGACCAGTTCCCGTTGCGTAACGCCTCCTCCTCCGCCGACGTGTAACGAGGCCCTGTGGCCGGACGCGGATCAGGACGGCGACGTCGATCAGGACGATTTCGCCCAGTTCCAGGCCTGCTACAGCGGCGATTATGACTACACGACCCCTCCGGAAAACTGTATCTGTTTCGATCCGGACGAAAGCGGAAAGATCGACGCGGACGATTTTGCCGCGTTTACCTCTTGCGCGACCGGGCCGGGTATTCCGGTGACCGTGGCTACCGCGGGCGATTGCGCGGCCTTGATCATGAATACCTGGGAAGCCAACGACGGCGCGCTCGGACATTTGTGTGGCTCGCTGTTGGGTACCGACGATTGGCGCTGTACGACCGATCTGGAACCCTGCTTCATGAGTTATGGACCTTATGTCGTCATGGATGCGGGCGATTATGTTGCTCGGCTCTATCTGGCTATCGACGACATATCCGGCGATGACGACGAAATTTGTAATATCGACGTTTACACGCCGCAGGGTGGCGTATTGACCTTGGTTACGCTTACCCGCTCTGATTGGACCGCGGCCGGCGTCTATCAACGATTCGATGTTCCCTTCACGAATCCGGGTAATGGGTATCGAGGGGAATTCCGGGTCTGGTACGTGGGTAACGCCCAATTGGATTTGGACAAGATCGAGTTGATGAAACTGCCGACGCCGGGTCCGGTGCCGGGTATCCCGTATACAATGGACACCTTCTATGGTGGTTTGGATGGCTGGTCCGCCAGTACCTGGGTGGCCGGCGGCTATGGCCCGGGTGTCTGTATATGGGATTCGAGCATGGGCAACCCGCCGGGTAGTGTTAAATCGAGCGGCGCGGGCGGAACGAGCAACACCGACCGCTGCACCCGCGAGGGTGGCATTGTCGAGAAAGCCATCTCCACCGTTGGATACAGCAACCTCTGGTTGCATTACGATCTGTATCTCAACACGAACCAGACCGGTGCGCCTTGTACGGGTGGATGCTCCGGAATGGAGCTGGAAGGCGACTGTGCCGACAAGCTGGCCGTCTATTGCAGTACGGACGGAGGCACTTCGTGGATCCTCCTCGAACAGGTGTACGCCAACACCGTAACCCAGGGCGTTGGCCTTGCTCGAACGGTCAAGTTGCCCGCCGCGGCGGACAACAACGCGGATGTCATGTTGCGGTTCAAGACCCAGTTCAACAGCAACGTGGATGCGGGTTATGTTGACAATATCGGGCTCAGCGAAGCTGAGTAATCGAAGGGCCTGATGATTGTTGATGTACGAACCTGGGTGGCTTGTCCAAGCAGCAGGCCACCCAGGTTTTTTGTTTGGCGCACTCATGGATGAATGCGTTTAATTATTTAATCTGTAATGAGTTACGACTTTTTGTCACGGATATTGTTTTAATAATTCACAAAGTTAATAATAACTTTCGCAGGCTTGGCATAAAACAACAACTTCCGGGCATAAAAGTGTAATATAAACAAAAAGAACCTCACTTGACAAGACTTGGGTTACATGCTAACTTAGTCGATATCAAGGTCGAAGAGTCGCGCCTGCGTTTCTTTTAGGCGATTCGAGCGTATTCGGGAGAGGGTTAAGGCCTATGCCTGTAAGCTGTTTTTGCATATTTTTTTCCAGCGGCAATCCGCGAGAATATCAATCTTTCCCATGCGCAGTCGGCCAACCACCGGATGCGCCACCCCTTGAGCCCGCCTTCTTGTTCCCCAGATAGAAAAAATCAACCGGGTGACGTATTCACTCGGAACCATGAGGTTTTTTGAATTGTTTTCTCAATGTAGAGGGAGGAAAAGGATGTTGAAGAAACTGGTGTGTTGTCTGGTCGTTCTGGGCGTGGCCGGCGCGGCCTACGCAGGCGCGAACTGGACCGGCGCGGGTGACGGTTGGGATTTCAACAACAATGCCAACTGGGATGAAGTGATGGTTCCCGGACCCAATACCTGGAGACTCAATCGCCCCGGCTACTCGACCGGCGATTTGGATGTGCATGTTACCAGTGACATTACAACTCGGGGTGGTACTATTTTCCAGAATGCACCCTATATCGCAACCTTGTCCGTCGATGCCAATAACACGATGCAAATATCTGGCGAACTCGTCATGGAGAAAAATCAGCGGATGATCGTCAAGCCCGGGGCGAGTCTGATCTTGGGGCCGTCGTTCGACTTGGCCGATCAGCAGATCAACCTGGGATCGACCGGCGCCGCCTATTTGAAAATCGAGGCCGGCGGGCAAGCCGCGGCCGGTACCCTGCGTCACGACAACGGCTCGACTTTTGACGTGCATGGCACGATGCGGGCTTATCAGATTTCCCGGATCGCGAATGATGCCGGCTACGCCCTCAATGTGCGCGACGGCGGCCTGCTCTGGGTTGAAAGCGGCATTCCCGACATAGGCCGAAGCTGGGCGAAATACGGAAGAATCACGCAGTACCTGGGTTCCACGGTCCAGCTTCAGGGCAACCGTACGGCGTACTACAATCGGCTTATCAAGGCCGGCGAGGAAGGTGTTTGGGAAGTGGATTACGGCGTGACCCGTTCCGGCT
>CAZXSA010000299.1:0-1867 GCA_964642815.1 uncultured Planctomycetales bacterium
GTTGATCACCATGTCCTGCAGCCGGTCGAGTTCAAACCGTACCCGCTCGGCGAAATGCTCGACATAACTGCGCTGCCCCCAGGTGTGCAGCGCACCATGGGTAATGGAATCACCGGTCAGCACCCAGGTGTTCGGCTCCGGCCGCTTGAACAGGGCCTTGATCTTGTCCAGTTCATCGTTCGACGACCCCGGCGTCTCGGCTGACACCGCCCCCATGGCCAGACAGGACACCGCCCCGGCCAACACCTCGCGGCGGCTCAGGAAAGACCGATGAGCCCTTGTTTGTTGCGCTGAATCCATGGCCCAACCTCCTTCGACAAAATAGACGAAACCTGCATTCAGGGATTAATCAACGAAACACTGGGAAAGTACTTCCGAAAGCGCTGGCAATCCCGGGTGACAACCGGCAGTTGTTCGACGGCGGCATGTGCACCGATCAAAAAGTCCGGCAGGGGTAAGGTCTTGGCACCTCCGTAGCGTCGATAGCGAAGGAAACACTTGCCCGCCAGGAAAGCCGCCTCGCGGGGGATCGGGCGGTATTCGAATACGTCCGCCGTGAGGATCGATTCCAGTTCCTCGATCTTTTGGAAACGCACCGACACCTCCGCGTAAATGATCGGATTGATCACCAGCATGCCCCGGTCAGCCTGCTCCGCCAGGATACCGGCCGACCATTCAAACCAATGCGGATCCTCGGTGAATACGTCCAGCAGCACGCAGGAGTCGATCAGGACGGCCATTACTTGCCTCTCCTGGTGAGGGCGAGAATCTCGTCCGTGCTCATGCCGACCCCGCCCCGGCCCCGCAGGCGAGCGACCAGTTTTTGGCCCCGGCCGCCGCCTTTGATTTTCCGCAGATAAAGCCGTCCCTTTTCCTCGACAAACTCCACCTCGCTGCCGGGGATAATACCCGCCTTTTCACGAAGTTCCTGGGGGATGGTAACCTGCCCTTTTGAGGTGATTCTCATGGTTGGCCTCCAAGTATTACTCTTACCAGTATGAATTATACCAACCCTTGTCAATATTTTCCATCCGCGTTACGCAGGATCGCGGCGCGGGCGGCCGTCAGGCCCATCGGGTCTTCCGGGTCGGGCGGCAGCGCGGGGTCGGGATCGGTGATCGAAAAAGCGTAATCACCATTGTGGAAACCGCGCGCCGATCCGTCCAGAAAAAGAATGTTGACCCGCGCGGCGCCGTGATTCGTCCGCCGATAGGACGGATCGAAAGTCAGCAGGGAATTCATATCCAGGGCCAGGGCGGCGACCTTGCGTCCGGCGGTGTTGTTACCGAGCCGATCCAGGCGGCCGGTACCGTTGGTTTCCTGTAGCTGGCGATAAAGATACGAACAGAAGGCCGGCGAGATTTTCTGGTTAACGATCTTGTCCAGTTCCTCCACCGGGTCGGCGCTGTCGTCGCCGGGACAAAACAACATCTGCGGAAAGATTCCCGATCGGTTCAGCAGCAGGCCCAGGCCCATTCGCTGTTTCATCGGTTGCTGCGGTCCGGTCCAGACCTGATTGGTGGCCAGCTTTCCGTCGTTGCCTTCGAGATAGGGAATCAAAGGCTGCACATCCGGGCCATGCGGAATGACTCCGTAGCTCTGGGCATAGGCCGCCACCCCCACGCCCAACTGGTGCAGGTTCGACGCACATACCGCCAGCCGAGCCTGGGCCCGGGCCTTGGCCAGCGAAGGCAGCAGGATCGACACCAGCAAGGCGATGATCGCCACCACCACCAGCACCTCGATCAATGTGAACGCCGGCGGAACAGAGAACCTTCGCCTCAATCGCATCATGCGCTTAATCCCGTTCGCGTGCGGCGGCCTGAAGACGTTCCATGGTGGCTAGGTCATAATACCGTTCCCCGCA
>CAZXSA010000299.1:1967-5847 GCA_964642815.1 uncultured Planctomycetales bacterium
GTGCGGCGGCCTGAAGACGTTCCATGGTGGCTAGGTCATAATACCGTTCCCCGCATGCGTCACAGACCTCGGCGATCACCCCGCGTACAACTCGACCATTACGTAGCGACACGGAAACGGTTTTGCGGTGTATGGCCCCGGAACCGCACTGCACGCAGTGGGTCAAACCATGCGCGGGGCTATTGGGCTGTGGCGATTTTTGCCGAGACGAAGATGTAAAAGACTTCTTTGTTCGCCTCGCGGGTGATCGCCCCTTTCGTGTAGATGAGGGTGCCGTCATAGCTGAAGCTTTTGATGACATATAGTTTCTCCCGTGCAACGCGTCTGCGCACACTCCGGGATCGCATCGTCTTGTCGATCATCTGTGCATTGAGAATCGATTCACGCACTTGCCCCGGACTTAAATCATCTAAATCCATTTCATTACGGGCCTTTTCCGTGAAACGAATGTGGCCCTGCAACACCAAACGTTTGATCTGAAGCAAAACGTCCATATATATCTATTCTAACACGTTGAGCCGAGGAAAGCACATGTTATGGTATCGGTTTACCCAACCGTGAGAACCATGTTATCGCGATGGACCACTTCGTCGAAAGGTTTCTGGCCGAGGGCGGCGGCGATTTCCGAGGATTTCAGCCCTTTGATCTTGTCCAGTTCGGCGCGGCTGTAGTTGGATACGCCGTGGGCGATGGTCTGGCCCTGCGGATCGGCGATCCGGACGATCGCGCCGCGCTCGAATTTGCCTTCCACGCCGGTGATGCCCCGGGCCAGCAGCGATTTGCCGCCGTTACGGACCGCTTCGGCGGCCCCGGCGTCGAGCATCAGTTGACCGGCCGGCCTCACCGCCTGGGCGATCCAGCGCTGACGGGCCGACAACCGCCGCGTTGACGGCGCGAAAATCGTCCCCACCCGTTCGCCGTCAAGCAGCCGCAATAGGACGTTCTGCTCCCGTCCGCAGGCGATGACCGCCCCTTCACCGGAGTCGGTGACCATTTTCACCGCCCCCAGTTTGCTCCGCATTCCGCCGCTGCCGAGGGTGGATTTCTCCGCCCGGGCCATGTCTTTCACCTGCTGATCCACGCTGGACACCAGATCGACCAGCCGGCCCTCGCCGTCGAGCAGGCCGTCCACCACCGTCAGAATCACCATCAGGTCCGCTTTCAGCAGATTGGTGACCATGGCCGCGATCGTATCGTTGTCCGCGAAACGGTCGATCTCATCGACGGCCACCGTGTCGTTCTCGTTGATGATCGGAATGGCGTGCAGCCGGTGCAGGGCGGCGATGGTGTTGGAGATTTTCACATAACGGGAGCGCTGCTCGAAGTCGGCCCGCGTCACCAGAATCTGCCCGACGTTCAGGTTGTATTTCGCCAGGGTCTGCTGGTACAGGCTCATCAGGAGCGGCTGGCCGACCGCCGCCGTCGCCTGAAGCATGGGCATGGATCGTGGCCGCGAGGTCAGACCCGAGCGACGCATCCCCGCTCCGATCGCCCCGCTGCTTACCAACGTTACCTTGACGCCGCGCTCATTGAGTCGGGCCAGTTGCCGAGCGATCTGGGCGATCAACCCGCGGTTGAGCTGTCCATCGTTGCCGGTCAGGACCGCGGTTCCGACCTTGACCACGAGGTTATGCACGTTGCCCATCAATTGCTTGCGTAATGCGGTACTCGGCACGTCAGACCATCTCCATCAAATGTTTCAAGGTTCGTTCGGTTGCGCCTCGATTGGCCTGGACCACCGCCCGGGCGTTCTCGGCCAGCTTGCGGGCCGGTGTGGGGTTATCCACGAGTTGGGCCACCGCCTTGGTCAGACTCTCGACGACATCCGGGCTTTCCAAGTCTTTCGAAAGGACGAAAATGCCCTGGTGTTTCTGAAACTTGGCCACGATATCGGCGAAGTTTTCGTTGTGCGGACCGACCACGATCGGCTTGGCCAGAGCGGCCGCCTCCATCATGTCGGACCCGCCCATGGCGGCCAGCGATCGGCCGACGAAAACGACGCTGGCCAGCAAGTAGAATTTCCGCAGCTCACCCATCGTATCGCCGAGCATCACCGATTTGACCACCGGCGGGCGGGTCGTGCCGTCCGGCGATTCGCTTCGCCGAATGACCTGATAACCGGTCTGGCGGATCAACTCCGCCACTTCGTCAAACCGCTCGGGTTTGCGCGGGACGATAATCAGTTGCAGCGTGGGGTGCCGGCGATGTAACGTCTGATACGCCTGCAAGATCACTTTTTCCTCGCCCGGCCCGGTGCTGCCGCAAACCCATACCGGCCGATTCCGCCCGATCCCCATCGCCTTGGCCAGCTCTTCCGTACCCTCGAGCTGGTCGGTGACTTCGGCCGTGTCCCATTTCAGCGAGCCCATCACCTCGACCTGATCGGCCGGCACGCCGGCCTGCCGGAAGCGATCGGCGTATTCCTCATCCTGGGCCCCTACCCAGCGCAAGGCTCCGAACATTCGCCGGCTGAGTGGGCGGATCCGATCGAACCATTTGATACTCTTGGCGCTCAGTCGCCCGTTGATCACCGTGACCGGGACTTTTCGCTTGGCCGCCTGGGTCACGAACTGATACCAGACCTCCAGTTCCACCAGCACGATCAGCCGCGGGCAAATTCGATTCAACGCTCGGCGCACGAACCGGCTCAGGTCCAACGGGTAGCGCACCACGATCAGGTCGGGAAACAGATTTTTGGCCCGGGCGAAACCGGTGTCCGTCGTGGTGGAGATGACGAAGGTGGTCTCCGGCGAGGCCTTATGCCAGTTTTCGATCAGGCCCCGGACGGCGTTGAGTTCCCCGACGGAAACGGCGTGAATCCATACCCGCGGCCAGATCGAGGACGATTCGGGCAGGTCGGGCAGGTACCCGAACCGCTCGGCCCATCCATTGCGGTATTTGCCGTGGACGATCATCCGATACAGCAGCACCGGAGAAAGGACCACGACGGCCAACAGATAACAAAAATCCACAAAAAATCGCATGTGCGTATCATAACTGCCCCGCCCGCCGGGAAAAGAGGCAAAAACATCCGAACCGGATTCTAAACATGGGGAGATTGAAGAATGACCGAAAAAGGCCGGTTGCCTTCGGGGTGGCCTTGCCGGCGTGGGCGTTGTTCGTAAATGACCATTCTCGGCCAGCCGGGAAGCATTGAGCTCGCGGCGTAAAGCCTTTTCTGACAATGCGTTATATCGCATTATGCCCGGTTTGGCTTCGTTTGGTCTTTTTTGTTTTGAGTGAGCGAAATCCATCCTTATCTCCCTGCAGGGGATGTTGCTCCCCATTGCATAACAACACACTTGGGTGTTCCGTTGGGAGAGGGAGGATTACACCGGGTAAATTGTTTTGGGCTGGGGTTATCCAGGCAACTTATTGTCGGTGCTCGGTGGATTTTTCAACAGCTTTGGATCAAATCCCGTTCCGCACTCCGGGCACCGGGGCTCGATTTGCCCGCGCAGATCGTAGCCGCATTCAATACAGATCGGCACGCCCTTTTCGACCAGCTTCTCGCGCAAAACTCGCTGTTGTCGCTTGCGTAGGGGAATCAGTAATACGCGCATTACAAGGCCCAATGCCGCACTCATCATGAGGACAAGAAACAAACGGTTGGCATATGAAGCTCCCAGGCCTGGAAGAAGCCGCGATACACCCTGCTGCATATAATGGACCAGTTTTAGGATCACAGGCGTAACGATAAGGATCACAAAAAAGAATATGAATATCTCCCATACGCTTTTTGACTCCGCGAGCATTTTCTCTCGTTCTTCGTCCGAATCGAAGAGGCGCAGCTCGGGATACCATTTGTAGCAGCGTGGATCAAACCTGAATAACTTCGGCCATTTCATAGCAGTCAGTATACTCAGCATTTCGTGTGTGC
>CAZXSA010000300.1:0-5762 GCA_964642815.1 uncultured Planctomycetales bacterium
AGGGGTATCAGGTGATCCAATCGCTCTGCACCATCGCCAACGGGGGCTGGTGGGGACGAGGTCTGGGCAATGGAGTCATCAAAACCTATCTGCCCGAGGCCCGCACCGATTTTGTTTTCGCGGTTATTTGCGAGGAGTTGGGTTTCGCCGGCGCGACGGTGGTCATCGCACTGTTGATTGCCCTTCTCTGGCAGGGTTTGAAAACGGTACGCCTGTGTGGCGACCCGATGGGTCGACTATTGGCTTTTGGAATTACTCTCATGGTGGGGCTGCAGGCGGCCATGAATATCGCCGTGGTCACCGTTTCGGTGCCCACCAAGGGTATTTCGCTTCCGTTGGTGTCGGCCGGCGGTTCGGGAGCGATTTTCCTGGGCATACTGGTCGGTCTGCTGGCTAATATCGCGAGGAAGAGCGACGGAACCGAGCCCCTAAGCATTGATACTTAACAGATCAATACCCGCGATGGAACAAGTGAGGGAGAGAAAGAGAGACGGCGAGACAGAGATATATTTGGAAGTATACTCCCTCCGTCTCTCCGTCGCTCTATCTCTCCCTCAGAGCCACTCGCGTGGTTCCCGTATCGTGAAGGATGAACGAATCGGATTATGACGCAAAAGCCCTGGATGGTTTTCGCCGGCGGAGGGACGGGCGGGCATTTGTTTCCCGCTCTGGGGGTGGTGGAGGCTCTGCGCTCCGGCAGCTTACCGATCGATGTGACTTTCTTTTGTACGCCTCGGCCGATTGATGGTGAAGTCCTTGGTCGGGCGGAGGTCGAGGCGATTCCTCAGACGGTTCTTCCTTTAACCAGTAAGCCCTGGCGATGGCCCGCGTTCTGGCGGCAGTGGCGGCGGTCGGTGGCCGCCTGTCATCGGGCCTTTGTCGTTCGTCGTCCGGCGGTCGTGGTCGGGGCGGGTGGTTATGCGTCGGGTCCGCCGGTCCATGCGGCCATGAAGCTGGGTATACCGACATTTCTGCTCAACCCGGACGCGGTGCCTGGGAGGGCCAATCGCTGGCTGGCCCGGCGAAAGGAATTAAGCGGAATTTTCGCCCAATGGCCAGTGAGTAAAAAGCATTTTCCACCGTCGGCACGGGTAATTGTGGCCGGTTGTCCGGTACGGCCGGCGTTTCGGAACCTGCCTGATGCCCAACTGGATCGGCATTTCGGCCTGGCGCCTCATCGAAAGACATTATTGATCACCGGCGCTTCCCAGGGTGCTCGGACGATCAATGAGGCCTTGATGTATCTGGCCGACCAGATTGCCCGGACCGGTTGGCAGGTTCTGCACTTGAGTGGCGCGGCCGACCGGGACCGGGTCGAGCAGGCCTATACCCGGGCCGCCGAGAACAGCAAGCCGTCGGATTTTTCGTTTCGAGTTCTTACTTTTTCCGACCGGATGGCCGAGGCCATGGTCGGCGCGGACCTGATCGTTTCACGGGCGGGTGCTTCCAGCCTCGCGGAGATTCAGGTCGTGGGTAAGCCATCGATATTATTACCTTATCCGTTCCACCGGGATCGTCACCAATGGCATAATGCGGAGGTATTGACCGAGGCCGGGGCGGCCGTCCTGATCGACGACACCCGCGATGGGCGTCAGAACGCCGCTCGACTCGGTCCCGTCCTCGCCGACCTCATGGGTGATGACCACAAACGAGCTTCGATGGCCGTCGCCGCCCGAGGCTTGGCCTGTCCCGAATCCGCCGAACGCATCGCGGAACACCTGCTGGCCGAGGCGCAAAAATTGCTTTCCCATTGCGTCGAATCGACTTTATGAGCGGCGCATTTGCCCTATTCCGAATCTTTCTGGCTGGCGGCCCATAAAGCCCTCGATACCCCTCAAGGAATTGTAAATCGACTCCCGATACTCTTATATGGATTGGATTTAGCGCTGACGCGTTTCCCCCGTCAGGGGACTCACGGCGAGAGCTAAAGCCAGTTTTTCTTTCATTGCCCTTGGTCTTTGATTACAATGATTCGACGTTGGCGCGGGGCGGCGCCGGCGGCGCCAGGTCGGTCGGGATTTCGGCTTTCGGGCCATCGAGTCCGTCACGGAGCGACCGAGGCGTTCACGGAAGATTTTTCCCAGGAAGGAAGTTTTCATGTCCAGAGGCGCACGGACGATCAGCCTGACGGGCAGCGAGGTGAGGACGGAGCAACCGCTTTATCCGGCGATTCCCGTCCTGAAGGATTTCACGGAGAATTGGCTGCCCGTCGGACGACGCGTGCACCTGATCGGCGTGGGGGGGTGCGGCATGCGCGGGGCGGCGGAAATGCTCCTGCGCCGCGGTGCGCTGGTCAGCGGTTCCGATCGCAGCGCCTCCGACGCCACCGCGGTTCTCACCCGGCACGGAGCGAAAATATTCACCACGCAATCCGCGGGCCATCTTCCCGAGCCGTGCGATCTGGTGGTCCATTCGGCGGCTATCAAGGAAACGAATCCCGAGCTGGCCGAGGCCCGGCGGCGGGGTTATCCGATCATGAAGTATTCGCAACTGCTCGGGTTGCTCATGGCCCGGCAGACGGGTCTGGCCATCGCCGGCACGCACGGCAAGAGCACCACGACGGCCATGACCGCCTACGTACTGCGTCAAGCCGGCTGCGATCCGTCTTTTGTGATCGGGGCGGAGGTTGAGCAACTCGGCGGCGGGTCCGGTAGCGGCGAGGGCGAACATTTCGTGGTCGAGGCCTGTGAATATGATCGTTCATTCGTCAATCTGCGGCCCCGGCTGGCCGCCATCCTGAATATCGAGGAGGACCATCTCGATTACTACGCCGATCTGTCCGCCATCGAGGAGGCTTTCCAGGATTTCATCGCGCTGCTTCCCGCCGACGGGCTGCTCGTGGCCAATGGCGAGGATCGTAATGTCCAGCGGGTACTGGCTCGATCGCTTGCCCCGGTCGAGACCTTTGGCTTCGAGGGCAACGTGGATTGGCGGGCCAAAATTCTGGACAGCCCGCAAGGTTGTTTTCGTTTCGAGGTTTGGCGCGGCGACCGAGCGTTGACCGAGGTGGCCTTGTCCATTCCCGGGCGGCATAACGCGGCCAACGCCTTGGCGGCGATGGCCTTGTGCTTCCGTGCCGGGGTGGAACCGGAAACCATCGCCAAGGCGTTGGGCGAGTTCGGCGGCGCCGGGCGGCGCTTGACCCGTCGCGGTCGCGTCGCGGGCGTGACCGTGGTGGATGATTACGCCCATCACCCCACCGAGATCCAGGTGACGTTGCGGGCCGCGCGAGATTTCTACAGCCCGCGCAAGATGTTCGTGGTCTTCCAGCCGCACCAGCATTCGCGGACCCGTTGTCTGCTCAACGATTTTGCCCGCAGTTTCGGGTCGGCCGACGTGGTCATCGTGCCGGATATCTACTTCGTGCGGGACAGCGAATCCGAGCGCGATTTGGTGGATTCGATCGATCTGGTCGAGCGGATTCACGCCCAGGGCGGCGAGGCCCGCTACGAGAAAAGTTTCGAGCGGATCGTCATGCAATTGTGCCGCGAGGTCCGCGAGGGCGATCTGGTCATCACGATGGGGGCCGGTGATGTCTGGCAAATGGCCGATCAACTGTTGGATTGCCTGAAACGCACGCGGTCGGCCGGTTGATAGGAACAGGGTATCGAGCGCACGCGGCCCGCGGGATCGTGGGCATGGGATAGGGGATGAGCATGCCTCGACGTTGAATGGGACACCGTCGGAAGGATGGGATATACTGGTTGCCGGCTGACGTCGAATAAGCGGCGTCGGCCGAAAAACAGAGATGTTTGTAGATCGGACGGTCGGGGTGGTCCCAGGTCGGCGGTCGAAGGTGGGAATGACGATGTCTTTTCTGTCCAACATGGCTGAGGTTGTACACGAGAACGAACCGCTCTCGCCGCACACGTATTTCGGATTGGGCGGGCCGGCCCGCTGGCTTGCCCGGCCGCAATCCGTCGAGCAATTGCAGGACATTCTGCGGCAATGTCGTGGCGAGAGTATCCGTTACCACGGCCTCGGGCTTGGGGCCAACCTGCTGGTCGATGATGACGGAGTCGACGGCGTGGTGGTCCGCCTGAACGGGCCTGCGTTTCGCCGCATGGCCTGGGAGCCGGAGGCGGATCCGCCCCGGGTAACGGCTGCGGGGGGCGTGGACCTCAACCGTTTGGTGCTTGACGCGGTGCGACAGGGTTTCGCCGGCCTGGAATGCATGGCCGGTATCCCGGGCACGCTGGGTGGGGCCATCCGCATGAATGCCGGTGGGCGCTTCGGGCAGATTGCCGATGTGGTTCGGGAAGTTGTCGTGGTCGATAGCGACGGTCGGCAACATACTCTGCCTGCCGCTGAAGTCGGTTTTCGGTATCGCGGAACTAACCTGAACGACGCCATTGTATGTCAAGCGACGCTCGAGCTGCGTCCCGACGATCCGGCCGAGCTTCGCCGTCGTTATATGGAAATCTGGGATTATAAAAAACGCACGCAGCCGCTGGGTTATCCGAGCGCCGGCTGCGTGTTTCGCAATCCGCCCGGCCAGAGCGCCGGGCAGTTGATCGATCGTGCCGGGATGAAGGGACAGACCGTCGGTGGAGCCATGGTCGCCCTTGAGCATGCCAACTTCATCGTCGCCAAGGAAGGCGCTACCGCCCGCGATGTGCTGACCTTGATCGCCCTCGTCCGCCAGAAGGTGGCCGAACGTTTCGGCGTGGAGCTGGAACTGGAGCTTGAAATCTGGTCCTCGCGGCGGGCACGAAGCGAGGAGTTGGTGGCCGGAGCGGCTGACCGGGGTTTCTGACGGGCCGCCCGGACACGGAGTATCAAGATGACACGTTTAGCGGATAAACCGGTCATTCTTTCGCCCGCCGTCAAGGCGGTCAAGCGGAAGCTGAAGATCACGGTGTTGATGGGTGGTCCCGGCAGCGAGCGGGAAGTGAGCCTGAAAAGCGGCCGGAGGGTCACCGAGGCATTACAGGCGTTGGGGCATGATGTATACGGCGCGGATATTCAGCCCGATAATCTCGCGGCGCTGGATCGGCCGATGGACATGGTGTTTCTGGCCTTGCATGGCGCGTTCGGTGAAGACGGGCAGGTGCAACAGATTCTCGAACAACGTGGTATAAGGTACAGCGGGTCGGGGCCGCAAGCCTCGGCCCTGGCCATGGACAAGGTGGCGGCCAAGTGCCGGTTTATCGAGGCTCGTTTGCCTACGCCGCGGTTCGACGTGGTCAGCGCGCAGCGAGTGGACAAGGTTTTGGAGCATTGGACCTGCCCGGCGGTGGTGAAGCCCGCCGCGGAGGGCAGCAGCGTCGATTGCCGTATTGTTCGTCATCGCGATGAACTTCGGGCCGTCCTGGAGGACATGTCTCGGCGTTATGATCGTTGCCTGCTGGAGGAATTCATTCAGGGACCGGAATTGACCGTGGGGATTCTCGGCGAGACCTCCTTGCCGCCCATTCAAATCCGCACCCGCCGGGAATTTTATAATTACGAGGCCAAGTACCTTGACGATGACACGGAATATCTGTTCGATATTGATTTGCCGGCGGCCGTTCTTGATCGGATCGGGGAGTTGAGCGTAAAGGCGCACCAGGCCCTGGGCTGCCGGGATTTCTCGCGGGTGGATTGGATGGTCGACGCCCGGACGCGGGAGCCTTATCTTCTCGAGATCAACACGATTCCCGGCCTGACCGATCATTCGTTGTTACCCAAGGCGGCCCGGCGGGCGGGATTGAGTTTCGAGATGCTCTGTCAACGTATCGTGGAAATGACCTGCCAGAGATAATGGCGGACAGGAAACCGGA
>CAZXSA010000301.1:0-5707 GCA_964642815.1 uncultured Planctomycetales bacterium
TGGCAGCTCGAGGGCGTGATCCGGGCGCTGAAGCGTGACGGGTTCGATCCGAGCCTGATCCACGGCTGCCACAACCGCACCGTGGTCATCGACGCCCATCTCGGCGAGCGGGAAAACAAACAACTCAACGTCATCCAGGCCCACAACCTGCGTAACGTGCATCTGTACGAGGGGGAAGAATGGGTGCATATTCGCGAGGCCGTCGGCGATCTGACCAAGGAGTTTCTCTGCCTCAACCAAGTTTACCCGAACGGCTTTTCCATTCCGCGGCGGTTCATCGGCGAGAACATCATTCATCTGCCCACGATCAAGACCCACGTGTTCACCACCATGACCGGGGCGATGAAGAACGCCTTTGGCGGCCTGCTCAACGAACACCGCCACTGGACGCACCCGGTCATCCATGAAACCCTGGTCGATCTGTTGATGATCCAGAAGCGGATCCATAAGGGCGTCTTCGCGGTAATGGACGGGACTTTCGCCGGTGACGGGCCGGGTCCGCGGTGCATGACCCCGTATGTCAAGAACGTGCTGCTGGCCTCGGCCGATCAGGTAGCCATCGACGCGGTGGCCGCCCGGCTGATGGGCTTCGATCCGCTCCGCGATGTGAAATTCATCCGCCTGGCTCACGAGCGCGGCCTGGGCTGCGGCGATATCCGGGACATCGAGATCGTCGGAGACGCCGAGGCCGCCGCCGAGAACTGGCATTTCGACGGGCCGTTCAAGAAGATGACCTTCGCCAGCCGCATGCAGCATAAAATCTACTGGGGCCGGCTCAAGGGCGCTCTGGAATGGTCGCTGCGGACCTGGCTGGCCCCGTGGGCTTATGTCGCCAGCGTGTTGTACCACGACATGTACTGGTATCCGCGCTTCAGCCGCCGGCAGATGCAAGAAGCTTTAAGAAGTGAATGGGGGCGACTGTTTTTGAACTGGGAAAAACTGACCTGCGACGAGCGGGGCTGGCCGACGGTCGGTTCGTTTCCCACCCAGGCGTTTCAGCGCAGCGCCCAACTGCTCCGCACCGCCGCCGGCATCCTCGGCACCTGTCTGGCCGAAGCCCCGGAAACCCGCCGCCGGCCTCGGCCATGAGTGCGGGACCGGCCCAACTTCATCCATCATTCGTACTTGGCCTGCCGAACTCCATAATCGAAAAACAGGGGAACGGCACGATGGCCGTTCCCCTGTTGAAAGAATTCGGCTATATGACGTGCCGCGAACGGCTATTGCCGTAGCAACTCGATCTTATCCAGATCCAATTGAGCATTGCCCAAATATTCGACCCGGAACTCACCCAAATATCCCTCGCCCGGATTGGTAAAGGGGATATCGAATGCCTGATAGACCTCGGCTTCGGCAAAGTCGGACCGAGTCAAGGTGACCGGACCGGCCAACAATCCGCCTTGCGTGCTGTATACATCGATACTACACACATCATCGTCAGCACCGCTAACGTCATCGACACGCAAATAGAACCGAGCGACATAATTACCCGGCTCCATGGCAACATTCGGTCCGTAACTCATCCAGCAAGGAGTTGTCTCGGCGGTCGTGCAGCGCCAATCGTCTGAAGCGAGCGACGAACCACACAGGTGGCCGACGAGACCACTGGTGGCCTCCCAGCTCTCCATTAACAAGACTGAACAATCGGGCGCCGTGGCATAGCTCAGGGGGATCCCCGGCCCCGTGGCGCAGTCGGCAAACGCCGCAAGGTCTTCCACGTCGACATCGTCGTCGCCTTTCCGGTCGAAGCAATGACAAATTCCGGAAGCGCTCGGATAAGCATTACCGTCGCCGCTGTAACAGGTCTGGAACATGGCGAAGTCGTCTTGATCCACGTCGCCATCCCGGTCGGCATCCGCCCAATAGGCGGCATTGCACGGCTGGCAACGCGTGCTGGTCGGGACCAGGCTACGGCCTAAAACCGCTTCCTCCTCACCCGGCGCAAAAGCCCCGGCGCTGGTCAGCGTGATCCAGTCATAATACGCATCGTAAACGTAGCGCCGATCATACGTCCCGAACTTGAAGCCGTTGTAGTCGGCAGTCGAAAGCGCCGCGGTTTCCCCTCGGGACACCTGATTGACCACATTCACCACCGGCACGGGATTTTCATCGAACCACATGGTGATCTTGCGCCCGTACCAGTTGTATTTGAGGCCCGCGGCGGCGTCACCACGATAGAACCGGTCCCGGCTGGTATCGCAGATACCGGCCACCACCGCCACACGAAGAATGTGATAGTTCCCGGACGCGCTGCCGGTACTGATGACGCCGTCCGCTTCCAAATAACCGCTCTCTCTGCGCCATCCGTCAAGTACAACATTGTCCGGGACCGTGGTTCGATTACAGACCGAGGCCCAGAGATCGGACGAATTAACCGTGGTCGGCCGCTTGGGCCACTCCGTGCCCCCACCGGTCACAAACAGACCCAGTTTACGGTTCACGGCATAGTCCGTGGGTTGTACGATCTTGAGCCGGGCGACGGCCGTGCCGCCGACATGATTGTTCAGCTTCGGCACGCCGCGAACGTCGTTCGTCCCGGCATTGTCGTCGCTCTGATACATGCACCGTGTATCTCCGCCGGCGGTGTCATTGTTATAAACCCGCAAAGCCTTGCCGTTCCAGGCGGCGGCGTCGGTTACCAGACTGCCCTCCACCCGGTTCTCGTCCTCGATAGTGCCCGTGCCGAGACCGCCGACCGGGGTTCCATCGTTATACCAGCCCCACCGGCGGAAACGCAGGCCCGGACCGGCCGAATCCGCCTGGGTTGGCGGAACATCGCCGCAATACTCCCACACCAGGTAGTTCGCCGGATCCTGCACCACCAGGACGATACGTCGAATGATCGGATCGGCGTCCCGGCTGATGATCGCCAACTGATCCACCCGGCGGGCATTCCAGTTAACATCCCCGGTCTGCTTCGTATCCGGAACGTTCAGGGTCCAGGGAATATCCCCGTCGTCCAGATTGTCCACCAGGCCGGTCACCGTCACCGTCTGCGGCACGTTCCAGTTCGTGGAATTGAATACCACATTAAGGGTACTCAGCGAATCCTCGGTATCGTTGATGGTGTTCGTCCCGGATCGATTCGTTCCCAGTGGGCCGACGGTTACCGTCCCAGCAGCGACCGGCCGATTGAGCACCACCGACAACTGGGCTGTACCTCCCTCCGTCACCTCGACAATCTGCGGATTCATGGTCACCACTATAAAGTTTGCGTACGCATCGTTATCATAGTTGACCACGGTCACGTCGGGGGGGTCCATTCCGTTGTAATTCAGATCGGAACTGGTGGCCGGTCCTACGAGAATACTGTAGACCACCCGGTCACCGGCTACAGCATCGTCCACCCCGGTCACGGTCACCGTCTGCGGCGTATTCCAATCGCTGCTGGTGAAGGTCAGACTGGCCTTGTCCACCGAACCCTCGTTGACATTGCCGCTGACGATCGGAACCACCACGTTGGCCGTCGGCTGGCTATCCAGCACCACGGTGAAGGTCGCGGTGGTACCGTTCTCATTGGTGGCCAAACCGGTCGGCGGCCATACGGTGATCCCCGGCGTCGCCGGCGGAGGGGTAAAGGTCGGGGTAAGCTTGATATACGCGTTATAGGTGCCCGCGGCCAACCCGCTGACGTTGGAATTCAACGTCACCGTCACCGTATCCAGGGCGCCCTGGTTGGCGGCCAGCGAACCGCCGCTCTTGTCCAGCGTGATCCAGTTATAGTCGGTCGCGTTCCCAGCGCTGTCGCACTCCGTGACCGTATACGCCTGGGTGTTGGGATTGTTATAACTGGTGTTGATGACCTGATACGTAATCGTACCCGGCCTGGCCGTGGTATCACCCATCGCCGCTACCGCGCTGATCGGATAGTGCGGATAGACCTTCATATCCATCCGCTTATCCCAGACCCGATTGGTCTGCGCCGAAATCAGGCCGTGCGGATGGTAGACAGCGTCCGCGGCAAGCCGGTCATTGTTATAGGTCTGCCGCATCCAGTCGACGACAAGGTCGCAATTGGTAACCGTGGTGTCGGAGCCCATGAAATAATAAAAAGAACTCCATCCGTTCAACATGGCATCATTAGCCATCGGCGACGTGGCCGCAGTTTGGTTCATTTGCGTCCAACCGAACACCGGCGTATCGGCGTCGCTGACGTTATCCACCCAAAGCCGCATGTAGCTGACGTTGTTTGTACCGCCATGCACGGTATCCCGGTTATCCTGCTGGATCCGAATCACTCGCCAAGTGGTCATGTCGATGGTGCCGGACGAGGTCACCGTACCGGAATTGTTCACCACCCGGATTCCGTCGGTATCCAAGGCGAAGGTCATCATTGTCCCCGGATCATTCCCTTGCATCCCGAAGGTGTAGGCTCCGGCGCTGCCCGTCGGGCCGGCGTTGACCTTGACCCGCATGTAAAGATTGCCCCGTTCGGACGCCCACATAACGAAGCCGTTATAGCCATGAGCCCCGGTGTCCACGAAACGGGCGGTGCCATCACCTTGCAAGCCGGCACTGAGCGGCGGATCGAAGTCACCCGCGGCTTTACTGCCGTAGATGTCCCCGAAAACGCGGGCGTTGCCATGTCCCACGAGTCCGACTTCCCACGGATGCCGCCAACCGTCGATATCCGGCGGGACCATCATCTCGTAGTACCATACTCGTTGTCGGTCGTAACTGAGCTGAGCTCGGGCTTCCGTCGCCCATCCGGCCAACATGGCCGTCCCCAGCAGAACCAAGCAAGCTTTTCTCATTTCTGGCCTCCTTATGAAAGAGTTGTCCACCTATATGCCAAACGATACCCAGATTAGAGTCTTATAGTTCTTCGGCGATCTTCAGCCAGCCCGGCGTCTCCGCGTCCTTCTCATCCTGACATTGTTATCGTCCCGAGATGTATAGCTCATTTAAGATTATCTCACGGCGGCTCGAAGATCAAGAAAAAAATGGCGAAAATGCCGATATTTCCGAGCATTTCCAATGAGCGGCGAGGTTTGCAAGCGAAGCTTTCCGCGCACATGTTTCGTTGACAAGTCTTGGGGTACTGGTGCTTATGTGCCAGGTTGTTTACAAAGAAGCGACTGAACCGACCGATGTAAAATATCCTATTAAAATATATGACTAAACCCCTGACATGTGAAAATATAGAACGAATTATGGCTATCTTTGGATAAACGGCCTCCATGAAAAGCTCGTTGGCTTTTTTCAGGCGGCATTACATGCCAAGGCAACCGGCGGTCATGAGTGTATTGACCTCCCAAGGCCGGGGGTTATGATGACCCACTCTCCAGGCATTGCCTCGGCAGCGCCGCTTGTATCGCGCGGTTTCATCCGTTGTTTTTCAGAAGGAGCGATTCAATGTCTCGACTCATGACCTGTATCGGCTTGTTGATTCTGCTTGGCGGTCTTGTTCCCGTCGCCGCCTCGGCCAATCCGCCGCAATGGGCGGTGATGGAATGTCGCGGGCTGAGGGCCTGGCAAGAGGTGGTCAATTACTGGATCGACCGGCAGGCCGAGGACGGCAGCTTCGGCTTCGGATTGGACGACGATTGCGAGTTCTACGAGGGTTGGCCGATCCTGGTCATGGCCGCCGACGATCAGCGCATCGTCGAATCGCTGAATAAGGCGGTGGAGTGGGCCTGGCATCACGATCAGATGCAGCTCGGTTTTCTCGGCGGGGCCCGCGATTCGGCCCACGCCGGCGAAATCA
>CAZXSA010000302.1:0-5675 GCA_964642815.1 uncultured Planctomycetales bacterium
AGTTGCTCGTTGCCGGGCAAGGCGGTTACACAAGCTAAAGCAATCCATACCTCTCGTTCCATTCCTGGTCCTTCCGCCGGTTCTCCGCAGTATACCTGTATTGTAACTTACCCCACTTGTACCGCCGTGGTGGTAGATTCCCCATTTTGTGAATGAACGGTAACTGATCGACAGGAACGAGGGAAAGGGTTATTCCGATAATCCCAAAAGTCGATGGGCGTTCTGGAAGGCGATGGCCCGACGTTGTTCGTCGGCAAGCTCGGCGCTTTCGAGTTTGGCGATGTTGCAAGCGGGATAGTGCAGCAAGGCGCCGGTACCCAAAAGAATTCGCTCGGCACCGACGTGCCCGACCAAGGCGGCCAGGGCTTTATATCCCTGGAGACATGAATGTTCATATACGACGTTGGGATACTTGCGCATCATCTGTACAAGCGCGGCGAACTCGGCCACGTAATTGATCCCGCTCATGAGGAAAGTCGTTCGCGGGTGCCGCTCGATAATGGGGTCCAGGGCAAATACTTCCAGGGTGGGAAATCGCCAACTGCTCATGATCCGGGTGGGGATGCAGACGAAAACTCGCCGGCGGGCGGCGACCGCGCAGATTTCGTCCACGAAGTCGAATTGAAGCTTATAGTTGTGCTGAAAGGGGTAGAGGCGAACCCCGATTGCGCCGCGATCGATCAACTCCTCGAATGCATCCCCCCCACCGCCGTGGCTGGGAGCAACGGTCACGACAGGCAGGAGACGTTCCGCGAACCGGCGGCACACGGCCAGCGTTTCCTCGCTTCCGCCCCGCCAATCGACCACGCCGCGCAAACTCATGCAAGCGGCCTGCTCGATACCGTAACGATCCATCTGGGCAATAAGCGATTCGGGACTCTTCTGATATAGATCCCACCATTGCCAGTGGCCAAACCAGGCGTGGATGTCAAATTTCCTCATGAGAGTTCCAGCAAACGAGCCATGTTGCCGCCCATAATCAAGGCCTTGGCATTTTCATCGAGATCGGCGCCGCGCACCTTGGCGGCCTGCACCCAAGGATCAAGCAGCGGGGTATCGCTGCCGAAGATGATGCGCTCGGCGCCGACGCGGGACACGGCATACTCCAGCATGCCGTTGTCGATTTGCGAGCTGGCCGTGTCGAGGAAAAGGTTTTTATGCTTGAGGGCATAAGCGACGGCCTTGTGCCAATCACCCAGGGCCCACGGATGCCCACCCATGTGGGCCATGTTGACCCAGGCCTCGGGCACGTGGGAACAGATGAAGTCGCACTCTTCCGGCGTGGCATGCACCAGCACGGGCATTTTCAGCTCGGCGGCCAGCTCGAACAGCGGGAGGCTTTCGGGGATCGGAGCCATGCTGGCCTCCGGGCGGGAATAGGTCTTGATGCCACGGAAACCAAATTTCTCGTAACAACGACGGATCTCGTCCACCGCCGTTCGTCCAAACCGCGGCAGGGGTACGGTAGCATAACCGATGAATAAATCAGGATAACGGACGACGGCGGCGGCACAGGCGTCGTTACCTTCCACGGGATCGTACTCGAGGGCGGTCAGGTGGGTAATGAATAACTTGTCGAAGCCGACGGCCCGCGCGGTCTCGGCCAACTCATCCGCGTCAATGTTAATCTGAAAATAAGAGTCCGTGCCGATATGTACGTGACTATCAATAATCATGGGACGCACTCTCATATTTCCCGCAAGGCATCGGCGACGGCCGCCAGGGTCTTGTCCACGTCCTCCTGAGTGTGGGCGGTGGATACAAACCAGATTCCGCGCAAGGGGACGCGCAGACCTCGCTCCTGCAAGGCCCATAGGAAGCGATTGTATTTTTCCGTGTTGCAATGGGCGGCGAAGGTACGGTAATCGACCGGCTCCCGCGGTTCGTCAAAAGCCACGAAGAAAAGCGACGGATGGCCGCGTACGCTGACCTTCTGACCGGCCTTGCGGCCGATATCCCGAATACCCTCCATAAGCTGTGTACCGATGTTATGAGCATGCTTGAGCAAGGCGCCTTCATTCGCGGCGAGCATATCCAAGGCAGCCACGGTGGCGGCCATGCATGGCGGATTACTGTTGTAGGTACCGGCATGGACGATGGACAGATCGCCGAAAGGCTGCATCAGCTCCCGCCGACCGGCCAGTGCGCTGACCGGAAAACCGGCGGCCATCGCCTTGGCATAGGTGGCCAGGTCGGGAGTCACTCCGAACAGTTCCTGGGCCCCGCCTAGCGCGACCCGAAAACCCGTGATGATCTCATCGAAAATCAGTAAGGCACCGTATTTCGTACACAGATCGCGCAGCCCTTCTAAAAATCCCGGCCGCGGCATGATCCCGCCGTTGTTGTACATGATCGGTTCGGTAATGACCGCCGCGATCTGTTCCGGGCTCTGCTCGAATACCCGGCGGACGAGATCCAGGTCGTTCCAAGGTAGGACCATCAGGTTTTGTGCATCGCTGGGCGCCTGCCCTCTTGTAGACGGAACGGGTACGGGTTTTTCGCGCGGACCGGCCTGCTCCAGCACCGGCGGGCTGGACCAGAAAATGTTGTCGATCCACCCGTGGTAATGACCCTCGAAACGCATGATTTTCGTTCGACCGGTGACCCCACGAGCCAAGCGTAAAGCGTACTGCACGGCCTCGCTGCCGGAGGTGGTAAAGCGAACCATTTCACCACAGGGCACCAATTGAAGTAACTTTTCCGCCGCTTCCAGTTCGATAACCGTCTGGGCGGCGAAGATGAGGCCGCGCTCGACCTGACGTTGGACGGCCTCGATTACCGGTTTGGGTGAATGGCCGAGCAGCAAAGGCCCCTGGCCGAGGATGTAATCGATGTATTCGTTGCCGTCCACGTCCCAGACATGCGACCCCTGGCCGCGTTCGTAGAACATCGGCACCGGGCGCCAGCCCTTGCGGATGTTGCTATGAATGCCACCGGGTACGACCCGGCACGCCCGTTCATACAATAAGCGCGATTGATCCACTTTCATGATGGCAGCATAATCTCCTGTCCCGTCCGAGAGGATTCGTAAGCGGCCGCCGCCGCGGCGACTGCCTGCCGACCGTCCCAGGCGGTAATCTTCGTTTCCCGCCCTTCTCGAACGGCATCCACCAAATCCTGAAGGATACGAGTATACGACTCCAGCCGCACCGGATCGAGGAAGCCCTTGCCCATGAAGTCGATTTTCGGCTGCACGGCGATGGTCTCCCATTCGCCTCCCTCGATCGAGGCTCGAGTCTGATCATAAGGATCGACATCGATCAGACCTTTTTCGCACACGATGCGATGGGCCACCTCGCTGCGTGGGAAATTGGGCTTGGGCATCTCGAAACAGCAGAAAACATAACAAACGGTGCCGTCGGACAGGGTAAGCATAACATCGGAGGTGGACTCAATGGGGTATTTTTCCGGGTAAAGAATACGGCACTTGGCAAATACACTCTTAATTTCGCAACCCGTAAACCAGCAGCAGGCATCGAGATTGTGTACGCCATGCCCCATGAGAATACCGACGTTTTCCGGGGTTTGTTGCCAGGGAGGAGAGAACTCCATGCCGCCGGGGACCAACTGGTACGTGCGAATATGCTTTACCTTGCCGAGCCTGCCGGAATCGATAAGTTCCTTGGCCTTCATGTTGCCGATACGGGCGCGCTGGGTGTAATTGACCACGCAACGCAGGTTTTTTGCCTTGCAGGCGGCGATGATCTCGTCGCAGTGGGCGACGGTACAGGTCATCGGTTTCTCGATCAGCAGATGCTTGCCGGCCTTGGCCGCGGGCAACGCGGTGGCGTAGTGCTGGGCGTGCGGGGTGGCCACGATAACCGCATCGACGGCCGCATCGCCGAGCATCTCTTCCAAAGCGGCATAGGCTTTGACCCGATGTTTGTCGGCCAGCTCCGAGGCCCGGGCGCGATCCATGTCCAGAATTCCAACGAGCCGGGCGTTTTTCACGTGATCCACGACCACCTGCGAATGGGTCTTGCCCATGAAGCCGGCGCCGACGACGGCAAACCCCACGGATTCGTTGGTTTTACTCATGATGATTCTCCATGCGTTTGTCGATCACCCGGCCCGCAAGCCAGCAACCGATGCCTATCAGGCACATGATGAAACTAATCATCAGGGTGACTTTGCCGGCCCGCAGGGTGACCTGCTCGCGGCCCACGATCGATATCAACATAATCAGGAAACAGAACCCGCCCAGCAGGCCGATGGACATACCGATGATGGGAAAGGGGTTGGCCCTTGATCGTGGCGTACTCGTGTCTTCCGTCGTAGAGGCGTACCCCGCTCCCTCGGATGACCATCCGCCTTCCTCGGTTTCCTCCAGACCGCGCTCCAGAAAACGGTTGATGCGTTCCTGACACTCTGGTGGATTGGGCCAAATCGAGGAAAAGATATACATCCCGAGAATCGTCGGTAGCGTGGTGATCCAAGCCATCCAGGGGACCGAGCGCAATATGGAAAAATGATAGGTTTGATCGAAAACGGTGAATGTCCGGTCAAAGTAACTCAGGAAAAAGACTCCGATACCCAGAAGCGCGCCGCAGAGAAAACCACCCATGCCCCCGGCGGAGGACATCTTTTTGGAAATGAGGCCGAACATCATGGGAATGGCGATCGGGGGCAGCAGGATGGAAAACAGGGTGGCCATGATGTCGAACAGGTTCCCCTTTTGTCCACATTCAAGTATGACGTAGGCGATGGACAAGGCCACCAAACCGGCCAGAAGCGTGCTGACACGCCCGGCCAGGACAAGGGTGCGTGGGCCGGCCTTGCGACGCCACAATCGCCGGTAGATATCGTTGGTCATCACCGCGGCCACCGCATTGTAATCCCCGGAGAGGGTGGACATGGTCGCGGAGAACATGGCGGCCACCACCATCCCGACCATGCCGATCGGCAATAGCTCCTTGCACAACAGCGCGTACACCTCGCGGGTATTCTCGATGCCCGGCATGAAAATTCTCGCGGCCATCGCCGGCATGTAGAAAATGGGCGGACCCAACCAGCCGAGAAGGGCCACAAGATAACCCACCTTGCGGGCATCCTGGTCCGTGGGGACCGAATAATAACGCTGCACAAACGACCAGCGCGTGCAATAAGCGAAAACCTGGACCACGAAAAAGGCAAAGATGTAAAAGGGGGTGTATTTGTCGGCAAAGGGCAGGAAAAAATGCTCCGGGGCCCGGTCCACCAGTCCACTCAGACCATCGACCCGCGCAAAAGCCAGCGGCACGAGAACGATCACGGCCAGAAGCATAACCACGAACTGGACGAAATCGGTAATCATGACCGCCCAAAGCCCGCCAAGAAAAGTGTAAACCAACATGATAAGAGCACAAAGAGTGATGCTCCAAAATATGGGAAATTTCATCGTCGAGGCGACGATGATACCAATGGCGTAGAGCTTCGTACCGTCATCGATGATGGTCATGGGCACGCCCAACCAGGCAAGCCCCTGGCGAAGGTTGCGACCGTAGCGAACCTCGATAAATTCCAGGGGGCTGGTGCTGGCCGCCCGCCGCCAGCGCGTGGAGAAAAAATAGGCGCTGATGATCGGACAAGGGATCAGGAACCACCAAAAAGCGACGGCTACAAACCCGTGCTTGTAAGCCAGCTCGGAATACGCCACAAAACTGAACACGCTGAAGGAAGTCATCCAGAGCGACGCA
>CAZXSA010000303.1:0-5653 GCA_964642815.1 uncultured Planctomycetales bacterium
CCTTGGTTCTGAATTCAGCATCCGTGTGTTTCGTGGATGTGGATTTCCCACCTGCCCGGCCCCAGGGATTCCTGGCCGATCTGTTGTCGATATTTTCCAAAAACAGGCGGGAGCAGAGGACGCAGGCCGTTGAGGAGGAAACCCTGCGGAGGATCAGCGGTTGGGCGGGGGATCATCCCGACCGTTCGTTTCGATTGTATCGCACTCGCGCGGGATTGCGGCTTCTGTTTACCGACCGACTTTATCAACCGACCTCCGAGGAAACGGCCCGCCTGCTCCGCGACCTGGGCAGCGACGAGATGTATCGCAAATTGACCTCAAAACAGGCATGTTTTCGGGCCCGTTTGACGAGCAAGCCCTGGCGATGTGGTTGCCGCAGGCCGCCGAACCGTTATCCCTGGGACAACGTGGAAGCGGAAAATGCGTATCGCCACTGGCAGCGCGATTATGAACACAAGTGTGCCCGGTTCGCGTCCTGTCGGTTGGTCGAAAATTTTGGCGACCATGATCTCGATGAGCCCATCGCCGCGATCATCGAGGTTCATGATCGTTATGCCTGTGGGGATGAGCAGGCCATTCTTGCTTAATAGGTGGACCCCATGCATTGGTGCTTTCGATCACAAAGGTGACTTATGTCGATCCCGGCGAGAATAAGGATGTTTTGGACGATGATGGTCTGCGTTTGGCTTATAGCTGGATGTGCCGAGCAGGCTGGTAAGAATGGTTTTGTTCGGATGAGTGGAAAGGTGCCGAAGGATTGGCCCGCGGAGATGCCCGGCCTGGTGGCCGTGCCATGGGATTCGGCTGAACCCACGGGTTCGGCGATCCATGTCGAATTGCATATCGAGGGACGGTCCGAGCCGGAAGAGGTGGTTGGACAATATGAGCGGGCGGACCCGCTGGCGGACACCCCGGCCCGGGTTTGGTTCATCTGGACGGCCCAGGAACAGGATTTGGGCAAACATGTGCATATCGTTTGTCGCCCGGTCGAACAGGGTAAGGATTTCGCCGCCGCGTACGGCACCCGTCGAGACGGGCACTTCGTGAAAATGACCGATGGCTTGGGGGCGCCGATATTGGATTATTGGTACGGCGAGCCGGACCCCGCGTTACCCTTGCCGTTGAATGATTTTATTCATCCGCTGGTCGGTCTGGACGGCGAGATTTTGACCGACTGTCGCCCCGCGGACCACGTACATCATCGTGGTCTTTTCTGGGCCTGGGTGCGGCATGAGATTGAGGGACAGTCGGTTGGTAGCTGGTGGATTCCACGAGGCATACATGTGCAACCATTGGTCCTGGCCATGCACGATGGGGCGGTGTTTTCCAGTATTGCGGCCCGCCACCATTGGATCTGCACGAAAGACGGCACGACCCAACCGTTTATGGATGAACTGGTTTTCGCCCGGGTTTACAAAACCCTGCCCGAAGGTCGGGCCCTGGATGTCGAGATCGTTTTTTCCGCCATGGTGAACGGGGTGCGCATGGGGGGAACGCTCGACCTCGACAAGGGATATGGGGGTTTGACCTTGCGATTCGCGAAGGCCAGCGAGCCTCTGATCGAGTCTGACGGCGGGCGGGTCGAGGGTGAGGTGGTGAATCATTTGCGGGCCAACTGGGTCGACTGGTCGGGATTTTTCGCGAGGCCGGGGCCGGGGGGCGCGCCCGCGCGGAGCGGGGTGGCGATTCTGATTGATCCCAGCCATCCGGATCGGCCGCCGGAATGGATTACCCGAACCTACGGGGTGCTGAATGTTTCCTATCCGGGATTGGAGATGCTCGATATGCCGGTCGATCAGCCCCTGCGTTTGCGTTATCGGCTGTGGATTCATCGAGGCGACGCGGCCGAGGGAAAAGTTGCCGAGCAGTACGCGATCCATTCCGCGGATTGGGGATGGTCACCCGTCCGAGGCAGCTTTCAGGGTTCAGGGGTCAGCGGTCAGTGATCAGCGGGGCGCATGGTACCCCATCGCGCAGTCGCGGGGTAACATGAGCAGGTAGCAGGGTGGCATGAGCAGGCCCTTGTCACGTCGCTACGGGACAAGGGTTTGCCCGTGCTTTGTGTCGATACCGACAAGACGCGGGCAGATTCTTATCCCGTCGAAGCGGGATAAGAACATGCCCATGCCATCCGATTGGGAAAAGTGGGCGACCCATCCCATTTCCAACGTTGCCCCCGAATCGCTTATAATAACAACACTTGTTTTTATGGAGCGTGGCATGAGCGAATTGCGACATCTGGGCAGGCCGTCCAACCAGCCCATCGACCGGGTTGACCGGATCGACTGGTCCGGGGGGGCGATCTCGGTCCGGCTGGACTGTGCCGAGTTCACCAGCATCTGTCCGGTGACCGGCCAACCGGATTTCGGCCAATTGACGATCGAATATGTACCGGGTCGCTTTCTGGTCGAAACCAAGTCGCTCAAGCTGTACCTGTGGCGGTATCGTAACGAGCGGGCCTTTAACGAAAACCTTGTCGAGACCATCGCCGCCGATCTGTTCGCCCAGATCGAACCGCGCTGGCTCAGAGTCACCGGCGAGTTCAACCCGCGCGGCGGCATTCGGGTGACCGCGACGGCCGAACGTGGACGGAAAGAATAGGACGGAGAGAGGGAGGGCCAGAGAGACGGAGCCAAGGAGAGACGACTATGATATTGACGTGGATCAGGGCCATTCATTTCTCTCTATCGCTCTTTCCCTCCGTCTCTTCGTCCTGCGTGTCGCCGGCAATTGATATATGGTGAAAAGCGTGACGGACAATATAACGACTATTCGGCGGTTGCAGTTCAGCGCCGGGCATCGACTGTGGAGGCACGAGGGGCGCTGCGCTCATGTGCATGGGCATAACTATGTGGTGTATTTTCATGCCACCGCCGATCAACTGGACAGCCTTGGGCGGGTGATCGATTTCACCGTGCTCAAGGACCGGCTGGGCGGGTGGATCGAGGAGCACTGGGACCACGGCTTTATATGCCACCGCGAGGACCGCGAGATGATCGACGCCCTCTCGGCCGTGCGCGGTCAGAAAATCTTCCTGCTCGATGCCAACCCCACGGCCGAAAATCTGGCCGACTATCTGCTCCGGGTGATCTGCCCGCGACAACTGGCCGGTACGGGCGTGCGCATCGCCCGCGTGGCCCTCTGGGAAACGGACAACTGCGGCGTGGAGGTCGCGTTGTGACGCTCCTGATAACATCCATTGCTTTCGCATCCGCCGGGTTGGTGACCTGGTATTTGTCCTCGCGTCGGCGGTTGTTCGTACGCATGTTCATTCCTACTCATGAGCGGGCCGTCCGTCGGGCCATTCTGTGCAGCCCCGTTTGGCGACGGCTGACCCGTTTCATCGCGTTCGTACTGATAACCGTCGCGGCCGTAACCGGTCTGGTCTGGGCCCTGTGATGGGTTCGGACCCTGCGACGGAACGTGGCTGAAAATCCGCAATGAAAGAGTATCGGGTCAACGAGATTTTTTTCTCGCTTCAGGGCGAGGGGGTCAGGACCGGCACGGCCAACCTCTTCCTTCGCTTCGCCGGATGCACTCAACATTGCACGGTCAATACGCACGGCTTTAACTGCGATACCGAATTCGAGACCGGCCGGATGATGACTATGACGGAGATCGTCGCCGAACTGCGGCGGGCGGATGCCCGTTGCTCCTGGGTGATTTTGACCGGCGGCGAACCGGCGTTGCAGACGGATGAGGAATTGATCGCCGGCCTGCACGAGGCGGGTTATCAACTGGCCATCGAGACCAACGGTACCATCGAGCTTCCACCCGGCCTGGACTGGGTCACGGTCAGTCCGAAAACCGAGGAGAATGGAATCCGCCAGCGGGTGGCCCACGAGGTCAAATACGTCTGCACCATCGGCCAGCCGATCCCGCAAACGACGGTCAAGGCCGACTATTATTTGATCTCCCCCGCGTTCGACGGCCTGAAACTCGATCCCGAAACCCTGCGGTGGTGCATCGACCTGGTTCAGGCCAATCCCCCCTGGCGGTTGAGCGTGCAGATGCACAAAATTTTAGGGATTTCATGAGATCCTTTTCGGATAATAGTTGCGCGAGACTCGAACGCTGACATGTTATAGAGTGGAATAGTTAAGTTCCTCTTTTGTTCCAATAGTTTTGGAGGGCCTCATTAATCTCCTTGCGAGATGGATGATCCATGTCTATTTTCAATTTGAGGTAGGCGATAATGGCCATGACCTCCACGCGCGTAAACATCGCAAACTTAGAGCGAGCATAGTCAAACCAGGTTAGGTCTCCGTACCGCCGGGGATTGATGCGCTCATGTCGCGATGAATCATCCAGACCGTGAGTCAGATGGAAAATTGGATCCACACTTTCCAGCCGGTCATCAAGATCGGCAATCATGTATGCGGGTAAGTAGAAGTGAAACGCCTCATCGGAGAAAAAGCTGAGAGCGGAGGAGAGACCATCCGGAGATTGGTCGAGGAAGTCAGGGTCTAAAGTGTGCCAATCGGCCTTTCCCTTGAAATCTCGCTCCACAAGGAAGGGTTCGAAACCTTCGTTGCTGCCCCGGAGACACCAATTACCGGGAAACTCAACATTGGCGAAAGCCGTTCGAATCTGATCTTTCGTTTTCTCTTTCTCGGTCATCGGTTGGATGTAATCGCCGTTCCACTGGAAATCCAAGCACAACTACCACCGCCAAGTGCCGCAATGAAACGTGCGTGGCGCATCCGAATTACCGCTCCGTGTTGAGTGGAGCAACCTGGCGACAGTACGATGTAGAGTAAATATCACGCCACGTATGTTTCATTTCTGACTCATTTTTCTGGCGAATAACAAGCTGGAGATACCCCATCCTGTGAAAATGATGCCCATGAACAGCCAGAGAATACCTCCTACTGGTTGATCACTGGTTGCCACCGTGGAGACGCCCAAGAGCAAGAAGAACACTCCCATCAATGACAGGAATACGCCAGACCAGAAGTGGTTAGTGCTGCTCTTCTGATAGACCGTACGGCCTCGCTCGACCAAATCATTGAGAGCGGCAACATCATTCTCGCAGCGATTCCTACAGCTACAGCCCAGGCCAACTTCAACGATACAATCTCGACAAAGACCTCGACCGCATGATTTACAGATTGCGACCGCGTCAACCGTGGGGTGGTTAAAACACTTCATGTACGCTCTCCTGGCCGAATGATTCCTGTAATCGATTTTCCATGACAACTTGCCTGAGAGCTTATCATGAAGAAATTGTCACTTCAAGCAGGTCTATATGCAACAACATCGCTTTATGATGAAGCTGACAGAAAAAAATGGGGGCCGGGAGTCACAAATACCCACGGAGGCCGGGCGCTTTCTTCGACCCTATAGGCACCACTCTCCGTTTTTGAATGTTTCCAACGACTCCCGGCCCCGGCTCGCCCGGCGCCCGTACAGACTGTGGTTGAATCGTCGCGTGAAGACGATTCGTTCTCCTTGCGTTACAAAATCGTCCGCTTGCGATCACGATAGGGAGACGCGGGGACGCGGAGAGGGGGGGAGTATCGTATTCAGAGGGTGTGCTAAACACTGGGTGTATTGCATGCTCGATGATCTTGCACCGGCGAGACGCCGGTGCCACACCCGGTGCCACACCCGGTGCCACACCCGGTGCCACACCCGGTGCCACACCCGGTGC
>CAZXSA010000304.1:0-5636 GCA_964642815.1 uncultured Planctomycetales bacterium
TTTTCGGATCAAACGCGTCCCGCAACCCGTCGCCCAGAAAGTTCAGGCCTAACAGGGTAACACTCAGCAGGCCGCAGGGAAAGACGAGCATCCACCAGAAGCTTTCCACGTTGTTAATCGCGGTCACGCCGTCGGCGGCCAGGTTGCCCCAACTCGGCACCGGCGGCTGCACGCCGATACCCAGAAAGCTCAGAAACGACTCCTGCAGGATGGCCTGCGGGATGGTCAAGGTGGCGTAGACCACGATCGGTCCGACCAGATTCGGCAACAAATGTCGCCACAAAATCCCCACCGGCCCGACGCCCATCGCCCGGGCGGCCTCGACAAACGGCTGGGCCTTGAGCGAAAGCACCTGGCCGCGGATCACCCGGGCCATCGTCAGCCAGCTCACCGCGCCGATGGCCACGAACAGAATCACGATGTTCGCCGCCCGCGCCCCGCCCAGCAGCACGCGCAGCGGATTCTCGAACGCCATCTTGATCAGGATCACCAGCAGGATGTACGGCAACCCGTAAAGAATATCCACAAACCGCATCAGCAGCGCATCCGTGCGGCCGCCGGCCAGCCCGGCCAATGTACCCCAGCTCACGCCCACCACCACGCTGATGGCCGCCGCCGCCAGCCCGACCACCAGGCTGATCACCCCCCCGAACGCGCACCGAGCCCACAACGGTCGCCCCAGCAGGTCTGTGCCGATCGGCGGACTCTCCGCCGGCGAGCGCCGGGCGGCCTCCAGATGCTGGGCATCATACCACCGCGCGGACCACGGCAAGGTCGCTATGCAGCCGAATAGAATCGCCCCCAGCAAAATCAGGCTCCCCACCGCCGGCCGGTTACGCCGGAACGTCCGCCACCGGCGATCGGATGGCTCGTTGGCTTGGACTGGGGACTCTTGCGTCAAAGGAGTTACTCCCGATCTTCTAGGGCCTCGGACTCTTTCGTGGTGGCCTCCACGTCGATGAATTCATCGTTCTGGCGGAAATCCACGGTGGTGAAACCGTTCATTTGAATGTGGGCCCAAAACCGCGTTTTCAGATAACGCCGGACCACCCCGCGGGTGGGACCGAACAACAGCAATAACCCGACCACGTCGGTGATCACCCCGGGCGTAATCAGCAAAGCTCCGGCCACCAGGATCAGCAAGGCGTCGATGAGCCGGTCGCCGGGCAGCCGCCCCGCCTGCAATTCATGACGAATGCCCGCAAGCGTTTTGATCCCCTGATGCCGGGCCAGGGCGGCGCCCAGGATGCCGGTGATCACCACGATCGCGATGGTATTCCACGCCCCGATATGCCCGCCTATTTTGATCAGCAGGCTCAATTCAAGCAAAGGGACCAGCGTGAACAGGATGAATAATCGAAACATCATGCCGGGGGTATTCCGGAATCGTTTGCTTCACGGCGTAGCCTTGCCTGGACGACGCCGCCTCGCGCCGCCATCCGCGACGCGCTTACTTGTCGCGTAGTTGCCCCGGCCCGATAACGCCTTCCTGCTCGCGTATCCGCTGTTCGCGTTCCTTGCGGACATCGTCCGGCTGGGTCAGTCGCGGATGCGCCGCCCGCCAGGCTTCCATGCCCTCCGGCTCCGGGAAGGCCTTTTCGAATATCAGACCCTCGCGCTCGCACTCCGCCATTAACGCCGGGGCTACCTCGTCATAACACCACTGCCGCACTTCGTTGCGCTGGGTCTCCAGGATCCAGATCATTGAACGCATGGGCAGCGGCAACGTCGGATCGCGCACGAAATCAGCCAGGGCCTCGGCCCACAACTGAACCAGCGGCGGTATCTTCTGTCGGCCGATGGTGTCCTCCCGCTGCGTCTTATCATATTCCTCGTGTATATGTTTGATACTTTCAACGGCCTCGCCGAATTCGTCGTCCATGCCGTTGGCCAGGCTCAGATAGGCCCGGCGCATCTGCTGATAACACAATATCCGCACGCCGGTCAGATTATCCAGGTAATCCTTCAACTCGAAGTTGATGAAATACTCCAGGCCCCTGGTGTAAAACCACTGGACCTGGTTGGTAAAGGTGTCCCGGTAATTCTCCGCCAGATATTGCAGGTAGCGATTGGCCTGCTCCTTCTTTCCCTCGAAATACAGGGCGATGATCGCCAGGTGCAGGTTGTTCACGTGCCCGCTGCGCAAGACCTCCGCCGTGGTCTTGCCGGCCAGGGCGTCCTTCTCCTCGCTCTCCGCGTGCCGCTTGCCGTACTCCAGATATTTCTGGTGAAACGCCTCGATAAAGCGGGTGTCGGGCATGAGGGTGATGAACGACTGCATGGCTTTATCCGGATCGATGCGAAAAAGGATGCGGCCTTGTTTCATCATGTCCGCGAGACTGAACAACATTACCCGGTCATTGGCCAGCAGATCGAAGGGTTTCAAATTCCTCGCGCCCCCGGCCTGGTCCGCTCCGTACATGCCCCAGTACAACGATTGGGCCCAGGGCGTCCGCCAGTCGATCGGAATCCGTTGCCCGTCCACCAGTCGTCCGCTGATCTCGAACATGTATTTCGGGTCCATTTTGTACTGCTCGCGCAGCACCTTGGCCCGCAAGTAAGCCAATAAGGCCGCGAAATCCTCGGCCGGCGCGGCCTCGAGGAAGGCATTTAATTTTCGCTGCCGCTCCTGCTCCGCGGGAGCCTTGGCCCGAAACTCGCGAAGGGCCCGATCCCGGGTGTAAACCGTGTACGGCTGGAAAAAACTTTTTTCCAACGGGTGCTCCAGCCGATCGACACTGGTGCCGGCGTTTACGTTGACATTCAGATCGCCGAGCCGGGCGACAAGGTCGGCTACCCCGGGCCTCTGTTTTATCAGGTCATCCAATCGCTCCGGGGCCTCGGCCACGGGACGAAACGATTCCACCACCTCCTCGTCACTGACCCCCGCCGGCGGAGCCCCAAGCAGCGTTTCCATCGTGGCCGCCCACTGCCGCTTGAAATCCCAGTGAAAATCGTCGGTGATGCCTCCGACCTTGTGAAACCAAATCCAGGCCAACCGATGATAAAGCCCGATCGAACGCGGATTATTGGGGATGCCCTCGTCCCGAAGCAGCCGGATGCCGTTGTATACCCACTGCCAGCGCTCCGGCGCGGTGTGGGTGCCTACCGAGATGTTGTAGGACAGGTTCCATGCCTGAAAATCCCAGACCGCCGGAAATCGCGGTTGAATCGTGCAGATCCACTTGGCCAACTGGTGCGACTGGAAGTACTTGCCCTCCTGCTTGAGGTTCTCGGCCTTGTTCCAGAGGATATCGGCCGCCAGACCCCGGAAAGTCGCCCCCACCGCGCTAACCCAGGCATACTCCGGCGGCAAGTCCCGATAGATGTTGGAATGCAGGGTCAGCTCCAACTCTTCCCGTTGCCGGTTGATCGGAGCCTGCAAAGCGGCGGCCATGACGATACAAGCGGCCGCGCCGAGCAAGGCGATCACCTGGACCCAAAACGAACGCTGCTGGGCCTCCAGTCGCTCGATCACATATTGTCCACGATCCTCAAAAGTGGACACGATACAAATACCTTTCGAAAAAGCGGCCAGCTATCAGTGGTCAGTAGTCAGCGGTCAGGCTCAGTTCGTCGGGATTCCATGGCGCAGCCACCGCCTAAACCACAACCTGGGCCAGTTCGCGTTTGGTAAAGATCGCGCAACCGCCCACTACCAGCAACAATCCCTTAATCGCGATCAACTCCAGGAAGGAAATGATCACCCACATCAGCGTGACCACCTGGCCGGATACCAGATTGCCGATGGGATCGTAGCGCGAAAAGTCCGGCACGACCCAGAGCAAAATGCGCCCGACCACCGACGCGAACACATTGTAGAAATACAGCGTATCTTTCTCGATGTTCGGTCCCTTGTTCACCCAATGGATCGCATCCGCCAAAAATCCGTGGCCAATCGCCACCAGAAGAATCATAAAACAGGCCACGCAGGCCACCGGGAAAGAGAGAAAACTGGAGGCTAGCAGGCCCAACGCCGCCAGAAACGCCAGCCGACACCAGACAATGCACAAAGCCCGAAACAGGTTCCAGCCGAACGAGCCGATCCCGTATAACAGTTCAATACTGTCCTCGCCCTCGAAAACCAACGTATCCCGCGCGTCCAGATTCACCAGACGCAGGTAAAGCACCCCCTCCTTGTTGACCGCCGCTTTCGGAATTTGCAGCGAATGAAACCGTTCCCCCACGAAATCGCTCTGCCTTTGCGGGGTTAAGGTATTCACGTCGTCCAGATCACCGGCCTCCCAAAGCATCCGAAACGTAACCAGATCGGTGCCCGCCGGACTGGCCGGCTTGATCCGCACCTGGATGATCCCCGGATCCGTGCGGTCGATAAGCGGAGCCTCAAAACGGAATTCACGCCATTGCCCCGGCCCGATGGAACGCCAGCCCTGCCGGATTTCGAACAAGCGCTGCTCGCGGATGGAAGCCATCTCCTCCGGCGAGGTCTGGCCGAAAAGGCCCTGCTCGCGCATCTGCTGCTCCCAGTCGCGAAGGATGGCCTCGAAATTCGGACTCTCCGGCCCCTTGGCATAGCGGGCGGTCAAAATCTCCGATTCCACCGACTCGCGATCACCGGGCACGTCGGTGGGCATGCTCTTCAGATACCAAGTAAACCCCACGATGCTTAAACCCGAGATCAGTAGAATGAACGTATTCAACGTCGCGATTCCCAGCCACTTGCCGAGGAAAAAATGCCAGCGGGGAATCGGTTTGCTGGCCACCATGAAGATCTGCTTGCTCTGAATCTCGTTGGACAAGGCCGAACAGGACAGGAACACCGTCAACATGCTGAGCATGAAGGTCACCGCCCCCAGGGCGTAGCTCAGAAAACTTTGTATTCGGCTTTTCAGCGTAACCCCGTCGCCGGCCACCATGAAGGGCAAGGTAAACAGCAGCAGCGCAATGATCGCGATGAAGACCAGGGCGATCTTCATGCGGATACCTTCGGCGATCATGTGTCGGGCCACCGCCCAGATACGCGACATCGCGCGTTACTCCCTCTGCCTACCGCCGGCCTTCAACGTCAAGCCGGCAACCATGAATTACTTGCCCGCGGGCAAACGCCCTATCGCCCCCCTGTCCCGGCTGGGTACACGGCCGCTCCCGCGAGCGTCAGGGTTTGTTCTTTCGCGAGGGATCGCCCAGCAAATCCTCGATCACGCCTCGATCCACCGCTTCCGGCACCGTCTCGCGCGGTGGCGGCGTTTCAATCGCCGTGTCGGCGATGGGCGCGGCCCCGGCCTTGCCGATCAATTCCTCGACAATCTCCTTCGTCGGTTCCTCGACCGGCGGAGGGAGTTCCGCGCTGATCGCGGGCTCAGGTTTCGCCTCGGCCGCGGCGATCAGCGATTCCACCAACCGCTCGCCCCGCGGCTCCGCGCCGGCCAGAAACTCGGCGATCCGCCCACCCGCCGCCGCCCCGGACGTGCTCGGCCGCGCCTTCTGGGCCTCGCGCACGATCCGCAGGAAAAAGGTCTCCAATCGATCCGCGGGTGTCGATACGTCCACCAGATGCCTTTGGTCCTCCTGGAGGATATCCCGAATTTTCTGAAGGGTCGGCTCGTCCAGCTTTTCGGTGGTGATCTGGGTCAGGTCTTTCTGGCTGAGCAGATCGCGCACGCTGCCCAAGGCCT
>CAZXSA010000305.1:0-5627 GCA_964642815.1 uncultured Planctomycetales bacterium
GTCGTGTCGTCGCGAATATACCATGGCATACCCAAAAGGCTGGCCCCGCTGACCAGCATGATCCAGTTAAACCATTGGTGCATACGCTTATACATTTGTGGACACCTCAAGTTGGCACCGCCGCGGAGCTCGGAAATAAAAAACCTCCAAACGAGGGTACCGCGCCATCACTCCTCGCCATTCGACTGCGCAAAACAGTATAAGGATCACCACCTGTCGCTGCAACCGTCAAAATCGTCGGCGAAAAATCGTCTGGGCAATAACCACCGCTCCGCGTTCTTTTCTCAAGACTGCAATATATGCACCCAGGCTGTCAGTGGTGAGCAATCAGGCCATCCGTCCCAAACCGCAAAAATCGGCCCGTAAGCTCTGGTACAACGAACGGTAAACCGGGTACAGTCGGTCGTAAACCCGAGCAACCTTCTGGTTTGGCCGTAACGTTTCCGTCACCTGGATGGCCGCCGCACAGGCTTCCGGAACGCTCGAATAAACGCCCGTACCGACGGCGGCCAGCAAAGCCACGCCCAAGGCGCCGCCCTCCTGCGTATTAATGGTCACCGCCTTGGCTTTGTACATATCCGCCTGCATCTGCCGCCAGAATTTGCTGGCCGACCCGCCACCGCTTAAACGAACCTCGCTGATCGGAACCCCCCGGCCGCGCATGATCTCAATCTGGTCACGCATACCAAAAGTGATTCCCTCCAGAACAGCTCGGACCATGTGAGCCCGATTATGTCGCACGGTGAGGCCGACCCACGCTCCCCTAGCCTCCGGGTCGGGATACGGGCAGCGTTCGCCGGTCAGGTAAGGTAGGAACAGCAATCCTTCGGCGCCGGGCGGGGCCATTTCCGCTTCCTTGACCATCTGGGGGTACAGTTGGCCGGGGTCGCGTTTGGCCTTGGCGGCCGCCTTGACCTGCTCGGCCAGCAAGGTATTGCGTAACCACTGGAAACTGCCGCCGGCCGACAACATACATCCGAATACGCACCATTTACCCGGTACGGCGTGGCAGAAGGATTGCAGATTACCCTCTTCGTTCGGCACCGGCCGATCCGCATGAGCGAAGACCACTCCGCTGGTGCCCATGGTGGCCGAGACAATCCCCGCTCGGACGATACCGTTACCCACCGCGCCGGCCGGCTGGTCGCCCGCCCCACCGACGACCGGTGTGCCTTCCTTGAGTCCGATGAGCTTGGCGGCCGCCGCGGAGATTTTCCCGGTTACCTCCGGTGACTCATATACTGGGGCCATCAGGTCGGCATCGATACCCAGCTTACTCAGCAAACCGGTATGCCAACACCGTTTTTTGATATCCAGCAATAGCGTACCGGCCGCGTCCGACACCTCCGCCGCATATTCGCCGGTCAGACAAAGCCGAATGTAATCCTTGGGCAAAAGAATCTTGTAGGTCTTGCCGTAGGTCTTCGGGTCGTGCTTGCGGACCCAAAGGATTTTTGGAGCGGTAAAGCCGGTAAGGGCCACGTTGGAGACCATCTTGATGAGTTGTTTTCGCCCGCCCGCGCGTTTTTCGATTTCGGCGCACTCGGCCGCTGTCCGCTGGTCGTTCCACAGCAGCGCCCGGCGGAGCGACCGGCCGGCCCGGTCCACGAATACGCTGCCGTGCATCTGCCCGGACAACCCGATCCCGGTGATCTGGCTCGGCTTCTTTTTCGCCTTCTTGCAGACCAGGGCGATACCCTTGACCGTCGCCTTCCACCAGTCCTCCGGCTCCTGCTCGGACCAGCCGGGCTTCGGCGCATACACCGGATATTCCACGCTGGCGGTGGCCAGCACCCTGCCTTTTTCGTCGCACAACAAAGTCTTGGTCGCCGACGTGCCGATATCAATGCCGCAAAGAAGTGCCATGATCCATGCCCTCGAATAATGCTGTATGGATTACCACTGACGCTGATGGGGAACTATAACGAACGGTTCAACGCTTGCAAAGGGGATTCGTCCTGCTCTGGAGAAATAAGAAGACCTTCGCGGTGGGCGATTTCCAAAATGGGCCGGCCGCTTGGGGTATCCCATTCTTTTTCCCCGCACGGAATCGGCTCGATGCGATTGTCGGAAACTCCGGTAGCAATCCAAAGTTGCTTCACCGCTTGAATAGTTGGCTGTCCATCAAACTCTGGGGCGATGACCACAAGATCGATATCGCTCCATGAATGAGCTTGCCCACGTACACACGATCCAAAAAGAACGGCACGACGAGCATGAATCCCATAAGCGGGCAAGGCACGCAGATAGTGACGAATGGCGGTTATAATTGTTTTTTCAACTATGCCAACATCTCCTCCGCCACGGCCATGTCGTCCCTGGCGGTTTCCCTCGATATAATCTCCATGGCGCTATCCTGAAAGGTATTGCCACCCTTAGAAACCATTCATCCGTCAAGAATACCTCTTTACTCAGAGCAGGTAAAGTGGCATCTTGATCGACAGCAAACCCGATTCCAGAAATGCCCGCCTTGAAGAGGGGTGGGGGTTTGCGGGATAATGCCGGTTCCGTGGATAAGGGGAGGCCCCCCAAGTGAACCCGCATAAGGATTGAAAAGAAGTAACAAAAATGAGCGATCAAAACAACGATTTTTCGGAACCGAATGACTCCCTCGACGCGGAACTGGAGCGAGAGCTGGCCGAGGCCCTGGGCGACATGGGCGCCGACAGCTTCATGGAATTCGACCAGCCGGACGCCCGATCCGCCCTGACCGGCGATCAGATCCGCCGCGGCCAGGTCATCGCCATCCAAAACGGCGACATCTTCATCGATCTCGGCGGCAAGGACCAGGGCGTCATGTCCGCTGACCAGTTCGCCGGCCAGGAGCTGCCCCGCGTCGGCTCGATCGTCGAGTTCGCCGTCACCGGCTACAACGCCGCCGACGGGCTGCTGACCCTTTCCCGCGAGGGGGCGGTGATGGCCGCCACCTGGGATTCGCTCAAACCGGGGCTCATGGTCGAGGGCAAGGTCACCGGCCACAACAAGGGCGGATTGGAGCTCAACATCAACGGCATCAAGGCCTTCATGCCCATCAGTCAGGTCGAACTCGGCCGCATCGAGGAGGAGGATCTCCGGACCTTTGTCAATCGCAAGCTCCGTTGCGAGGTCGTCGAGGTTCGGCGCGGCGAAAAATCCGTCGTCGTCTCGCGGCGGGGCATTCTCCGCAAGGAGGAAGAAGAGGCCCGCGAACGAGCCTTCGAAACCCTGGTCGAGGGCGACCTGGTCACCGGCACGGTTAAAACCATCATGCCTTACGGCGCCTTCGTGGATATCGGCGGGATGGATGGCCTGCTGCACGTTGGCGACATGAGTCACGCACGGGTCAAGGACCCCAAGGACGTGGTGAGCGTCGGCCAGAAACTGGAGGTCAAGATCCTCCGAGTCGACCGCGATCAGCGTAAGGTGGCCCTCGGTCTCAAACAAGTCATGCCTGACCCGTGGGCTGACGCGCGGAACAAGTGGATCGTCCAGTCGGTGATCACCGGGCGGGTGAGCCGCCTGGCCGACTTCGGCGCTTTTGTTGAGTTGGAGGATGGCGTCGAAGGGCTGGTGCCCATGAGTGAGTTCAGCTTTGAGCGACGCATCCGCCACGCCAGTGAAATAGTCAACGTCGGCGACGTGGTCCGAGTCAAGATACTCAATGTCGATCCCGAGGCGAAACGTATCGCCCTGTCCCTCAAGCAGGTCGGCGACGATCCCTGGATGGGGGCGCTTACCCGCTGGCCGATCGACAGCGTCGTGTCCGGAGTGGTTCGGCGACTAGCGGATTTCGGCGCGTTCGTCGAGCTGACCGCCGGGGTCGAGGGGTTGATCCATATCAGTGAACTGAGTCATGATCGGGTGCGCTCCGCGGGCGACGTGGTGAAGGAAGGCGATCCGGTTCGGGTCAAGGTGCTCAGCGTCGATGAGGACCGACGGCGTATTTCGCTTTCCCTCAAACAAGTCGCCGAGATGCCCGACTACACCGGCCCGGAAACGGCCGCCGTCGAGGAGCCGGCCCAGCCCGCGAAAAAACGCAAGAAAGCGCTCAAGGGCGGTCTCGACCACGGTTCCTTCGGCCTGTTTGGTTAAGCATGTAATCCGTATTCCACCGTCATCGAATAGATTTATTAGATGGTATAAAACACCATTAAGTGGATTTATGCGGCATCGACAAGCTGGCTGCGCCCACGCGGAAAGCGAAAGGATCGGAACCCCCTGATGCCCAGCCCATAAAACATTTTGCATCAAGGACTTGCGCAAGGCCGGAATACTGGCGTCGAAGCGTAAAATCGGCTATAAAACGGCGGAGCGGCCGGCCCTTTTGCCCGGTTCTGGTGGAACGGGCGTTTCGCGGGGAGACGGCCATTCTTGCGTGTCTCAGGCCGATAAACGCAACGGCCGGAACACCCAATGGTATCCCAAGAATAGAAATCAGGAGCAGCGATGCCCGATACCCCGGTGAATCAGGTTACCGAACTACCGATCGTTGACGAACTTCAGGACTCTTACCTGACCTACGCCATGAGCGTGATCATGTCGCGGGCCTTGCCCGATGCGCGCGACGGGCTCAAGCCCTCGCAGCGCCGCATCCTGGTGGCCATGAACGATCTTAATCTCGGCCCGCGGGCCCAGCATCGTAAATGCGCCAAGATCGCCGGCGACACCAGCGGCAACTACCATCCGCATGGCGAGGGGGTCATCTATCCCACGCTCGTGCGTCTGGCCCAGGACTGGAATCTGCGTTATCCGCTGGTGGACGGGCAGGGTAATTTCGGTTCCATCGACGGCGACCCGCCGGCGGCCATGCGTTACACCGAGGCCCGCATGGCTGCGCCCACCCCCGACCTGCTGGCCGACCTCAAGATGGAAACGGTCGATTTCGAGCCAAACTATGACGAAACCCGCGAGGAGCCGACCGTCTTACCGGGCAAATTCCCCAACCTGCTGGTCAATGGTTCCACCGGAATCGCCGTCGGCATGGCCACCAACATCCCGCCGCACAACATCAAGGAAATGGTCGACGCGATCATACGCGTGCTCGACGATCCGCATATCACCATCGACGAACTGATGGAGGGAGAAAACGGCATTAAAGGCCCGGACTTCCCCACCGGTGGGACGATTTGCGGCCGCTCGGGCATTCGCGACGCCTATCGCACCGGGCGGGGCACCTTGATCATTCGGGGTAAAACCCATTACGAGGAACATAAGAACAAGACTTTGATCGTCATAGACGAAATCCCCTATCAGGTTTTACGCACCACGATCAAGGACAAGGTCGTGGAATGCGTGAAGGGCGGACAAATGCCGGATGTCGCCGACGTGCGCGACGAATCCGATCGCAAATACGCGACCCGTCTTGTGGTCGAACTCAAAAAAGACGCCGTACCCGAGGTCGTGCTCAACCAGTTGTATCAGTACACGCCGCTGCAGACCAATTACACGGTAATGAATATCGCCCTGATCAATCGTCAGCCGCGGACGCTCAACCTTCGCCAGATGATTGACGTGTACATCGACCACCGCAAGGAGGTGATCCGCCGGCGAACGACCTTCCTGCTGCGTAAGGCGCAGCAGCGGGCCCACGTGCTGGAAGGTCTGTTGCTGGCGGTCGGGGATATTGACGAGATCATCGAGTTAATCAA
>CAZXSA010000306.1:0-5604 GCA_964642815.1 uncultured Planctomycetales bacterium
GTTGCCGAATACCTTGCAGGTCCGTGGCCATTTGCACCGCCCACCACAAGGCCAGGGCGTAGTCGATCCAGACCATACCGGCCAAGGCCAGCAGGACATAGGCATAATGCTGCTGAGCGGCGACAATGAATACCAGGAGCAGGAGAATCAGCAGAATCCGCGTGACCAGAAAGAATTCGATGCTTCCCTCCGGGAAATAGAAAAACCACTGACGGCGTTCTTGCACGCTGCTGTCGTTCATGACGGGCTGGCCCCTTTCATTTTCTCATCGGCGCCGCCTGCCGCCGACGGACGGCGGTTATCGATGCTGACCATGTTAAATTTCCAGACCGCCGCCACGCTGACCGCCACCGCGAACACGCACACGAGAACCGCGTAACGGGTCCGCAGCAGGATAACCGAGAGGCCGGAGGCGACGAAAAACAGGGTTAATAGATAACTGATGGCCACCACCTGGCGAACGGTGTAGCCGCGGTCGCGAAGCTGATCGTAAAAATGACTGCGGTCACCTTCCATGAGCGGCCGGCCGTTCCGCCAGCGCCGAGCCAGAGTCAACAACATGTCCGCCACCGGCAAGCCAAAGACCATCAACGCGCCCATCATCCAGCGAATCGATTTTTCCTCGGCGAACATTAACATCAAGATGGCCGCATTCAACCCGAGCAGCATGGAGCCGGCGTCACCCATGAAAATCTTGGCCGGATTCAAGTTGAAGGGCAGGAAGCCCGCCGCGGCGCCGAGCATCGCGACGGCCAACACCAGCCGCTCGTTATCCAGCGGCGTATCGGAGTAGACCCGCAGATGGCCTGCCAGGATAAAGAAGCCGAGGGAAATAATGCCTAAAACACCGGTGCATAACCCATCCATCCCGTCGATCAGATTCGTGGCGTTGCACGCCCCAACCACGATAAAGACCATCACTGGAACCGAATACACCAATTGCAGCCATCGATCGCTGCCGCTTAAATCCACACCCATGATCCGCGTGCCGACCTGGACCAATTCATCGCCCAGGCCGAGCCAGAGCAGGAACAAGGCGATGGCGATATTGCAGGCCAATTTCACCTTCGGCGGCATGCAACGCAAATCATCGAACAAGCCGACGAGCATGGTGCAAAGGCCGGCAAAAGCCAGGCCGACCATCAGATTATCATTAACCACTAAATTTCGGTAAGAGACAGCAAAAAGAATACCGCCTAGCCACCCCAGATAGATGGCAACCCCGCCCAGGTAGGGGATGGGCTTTCCATGAGGTTTTAGAAAATCATCCGGCCGATCGACAATCTGCCATTTGAGGGCAATTTTTCGAGAGATCGGAGTAGCGACCAAGGAAATGAAAAACGCCATCAAGCCCATGGGCAGATATTGCTTGAGGAGATCTCCCCAGAGTGTGACCTGTGCCTGACCCAGCATATTAACGCTCGTAACCATTTGCCCTCGAACAAGTTAGAATGCATGTCCGCCTTGGCGGTATCCAATATAAAACAGCAAGTCAATGGCCAATAGAATCGGCATTTTTACGAATAAAGTCCGATTATTCCGTCTGACATCATCAGGTGACGGAAATACGCCAGCGTGTTTGGATACCTCCAGTTCACACATAGGCATCCACTTTCGTCTGAAACCAACAATACTTTACTCGTTGACTCCTATTCTCCACGACCGGATGAAGTTCGTAAAGATGCAAATGCCAGCGGCCGAGAGGGAGCTTATCCGAGACCGGAGTCATGACAATCGCATGAATGGACCATCTTGCGGTCTATGTTTGTAACATTTCCGGACAGGGATTTTCTCGTTCATGATCCGGGATTCGGCTTTTGATGAACCGATGTCGTATCCGGACAGTACGAATAACGGCCAGATCATGAAGGAGAGAGGACCAATCCGATCTTTCTGAATGGCATCTGCAAGGGGAGTAGACAGAAGGAGAGCGATTTACTAAAATTCATGGGAACAAGCCGATACTCGATACTGTAATCGGACGGCTGGCGTTTCAGTTAGGAGTCGAAAAATATGGCCCATGTAATCACCGATGATTGCCAGATGTGCGGCGCGTGTATCCCGGTCTGCCCCTCGGAAGCCATCAAGGAAGGCGATCCGAAGTATGTCATCGAGGCGGATAAGTGCGCGGATTGCGGCGTGTGCGTGGATGAGTGTCCGACGGGAGCCATTGTTCCTGGCGATTGAGCCGGCGAAAAGCTCCCGAGAGCATCGATCCTGTATTGCTCGATAACCCCGTCTTCGCTCGAAGGCGGGGTTATTTGTCGAATACGGACGAAAAATCGCTCGGAATTGCCGATACGGCCGTCTTACTGGTCTTTCACGGATCGAGTTGGTTTTGTCCTGCGCCGCCGCAACCATTGGACGAGGCCGAAACACAGAAGTATGCCCAAGGGTGGGCCGGCCAGGCTCGCCTGTAATTCAGTCGGTGAAACCCAGATATAAAACACAGCGTAGACCCAGTTGGACGAGGAGGATACGTCAAATGAGAAATCCCGATCCATTTGATCCGGTTTAAGCACGGTTCGCAGACGGGTTAGCCAGGCACGTGCGGGCAGATTGGCGGGGGCCTGAGGCCACGCGGCCCCGATCCAGTCGATCGCGACATTTTGTGCATATTCCACGATCATGGCGGGGCTTTCGAGCTGATCCAGGGTCTGCATGAAGAGCGTTTCATAGTTGGTCAGACTCTCGGCGGTTGGATCATAGTCGATGGCATTGCCGTCGATGGTCCCCTCCGTTGCGTTTGTTGCCTGCATACGGGTTGCGGCCAATAGGTATATCAACACCTCGGTTTCGGCCGTCGCCGAGATTTGGGAGATGACCATCGGGTACCAGGGGCGATCGATTCCGCATGTGAACTGGATCGGTGGTATCTCTCGCGGGTTTTGCGAGTTGACCGCTTCGGGATCAAGGATACGCAAGGCCAGAAAGTGCATTTCCTGATCGATATAGCCCTGCAACACCTCGTTGGCCGAGGTTGGCACGGCAAAGCCGTTGTCGTTCAACCAGTCCAGCAGAGCGTCGCCGCCGCTGCTGGACAACACAACGTATTCGAAAATACCCGCCTGCCCGCCGGCCTCCACCTCCACAAGGGCGCCGCTGTCGAGCTCCTGGGAACCCGCCATCCCGCCGCAGGCGCAACCCCAGTACCAGTCGCCACCGCCGCCGGAGGTCTCGATGATGAAACGCGGTGCCGTCTCCGCATGGAGGGCTTCAAACAATTTCGTATCCTCGTGGGCGACGATGTCCGTGGGAATCACCGGCAGCGGGATCACCCAGGCAAACGTGCTGGGATCGCCCGTATAAAAACTGCGTAGCACATAGGTGATAACCCGCTCGGTCGTTTCGGTGTCATGCACGGCCATGAGCACTTCCTGTCGGGTCTGGGCCAGACTCGTTGCCTGGCTTTCCCCGACCCATTCAAAAAAGCAACCGTCACCTGATGCCGAAGAGGTGGCCACGGCCAGAACAACCATTGCGCATAACCATCCATGCATGGATTTCATGATTGATCTCCTTTGCTGCGATATGGGCAATCCGCCCTAGCGGATCAGGCCGATTCCTGGGTTTCTCGATCGGCGAAGAGCGCTTGTACAAACATTTGCGGATCGAAAGGTTCGATGTCCTCCGGCGTTTCACCCAGCCCGACAAACTTGACCGGTATATTGATCTGATCACGGATACCGATGACGATACCACCCTTGGCGGAACCGTCAAGCTTGGCCAGGAACAGGCCGGTTACCTTGACGTGTTGGCTGAAGATCTTGGCTTGGTTGATGGCGTTCTGTCCGATGGTGGAGTCGAGAACCAGAAGAACCTCATGCGGTGCTCCGGGGATTTTTCGTTCCACCACCCGCTGGATTTTATTCAGCTCGCGCATGAGATGTTCCTGAGTGTGCAGCCGGCCGGCGGTATCGACGATCAGGAAATCGGCGCCGCGGGCCATCGCCGCCTCGCAGGCGTCCCAGGCCACCGCGCCGGGGTCGGCGTCCTGTTGATGTTTAACGATCTGCACCCCAAGTCGATTCGCCCACTCGGTGAGCTGGGCAACGGCCGCCGCCCGAAAGGTATCACAGGCCCCCAAAATCACCTTATGGCCTTGTGAGGCCAAATGCTGGCAAAGTTTAGCCACGCTGGTCGTCTTGCCCGAGCCGTTGATCCCAACGACAAGAATAACCGTGGGGCCGGAGGGGGCTCGGATTAGTTCCCGATCGGCCATGGGCCAGTAAGCGACTATTTTGCCTTGCAGGAAAGGGATAATCTCCTGGGTTTCCTTGATTTGGCCGGCTTTATACGCGGCCCGTACCTCATCCACCAGCCGAGTAGTGGTTGTCGGTCCCATGTCATCCGCCAGCATGGTTTCCTCCAACTGGTTGATGACCTCATCGTCGATCTTTCGGCCGAACGGAAGAATCGAGCGGAAGCTTTGTCCGATCTTGGCCCGGGTTTTCGATAACCCCTTGATTAACCGATCGAAAAAACCCATGTCACTCCCCATTCCCGCATGGCTGGTCAAGCCCCGACGGGGCGACGGTCCCCTGATGGGTAAAGTGGCGTTTTCCCAGGGCATCCAATACGCCGTTGATAAACTGTGGCGACTCCACCGTTCCGAATTCACGCCCCAGCTCAATGGCCTCGTCGAACACTACTCGGGGAGGCACGTCGGAGCATTCCATCAATTCGTAAAGAGCCAGGCGGAGAATGTTTCGATCCACGACCGCCATGCGATACACCTGCCAGTGATCCGAGACGGTGGCGATCAACTCGTCCAATTTTTCGCGTCGGTTCCAGGCCTCATGGCAAAGCTGACGGGCATAGGCAATCGCCTCCGGATGGATTTCCTCTTTTTCTTCCTCCTCCATAACCGGGAGACCGCTCATGACCGCCTTGATATCCACGTCGCCCAGCGATTTCTGGATATCCAATTGGTATAGCCCCTGCAGAGCTATGATTCTGGCCTGATGTCGTGTTTTCTTCATGTGTACGGATTGAGGGTTTGAAACCTATTTCCTGCTTCCCAGCTTGTTGAAGAGGTTGACCATTTCGATGGCGGTCATGGCCGCGTCGGCTCCACGATTGCCGGCTTTCGCTCCGGCCCGGTGGATGGCTTGTTCCAGGGTGTCCGCGGTCAGCACGCCGTAGATCACCGGCAGATTGGTTTCCATGCCGACCATGGCTACGCCCTTGGCCGTCTCGCCGGCGACGTAATCGAAGTGCGGCGTATCGCCACGCAGGATGCAACCCAGGCAAATCACCGCCTCGAATCGGCCGGTCGAAGCGGCCTTACGAGCGGTCAAGGCAAGTTCCCAAGCGCCGGGTACCCAGATGGTGGTGATGTTCGCGCCAGGACACCCGTGCCGCTCCAGGGCATCGACGGCCGAGGCCAGCAGGCGAGAGGTAATGAACTCGTTGAATCGGCTGACCACGATCGCGAACCGATGTTGCTTAAGGACGACCAAGTCTCCGCTGATGGTCGATATCTGAGCAGTTTTTTCCGCCATAACGACTTACTCCCATCATGCCCGGTCCAAACCAAGCATTGGGGGTATTTTACTGGATGGTCATTATCAAGACAAGTTCTGAATGCCGGCTTCAAACCGG
>CAZXSA010000307.1:0-5597 GCA_964642815.1 uncultured Planctomycetales bacterium
CTTTCCCGCGGGTGCGGCCGCTCCGCCCCGCGATGCCTATCAGCGTCGCTCCGGCGGGCCGTCCCACCGTTCCATGAAAGCCAAACAATGTATTGGGAAAACCCGGCGTGTAAAGGCCCCGCGGGCCGAGGTCGGGTGGATGATCGAAACCATGTGAATCCCGGTCGGAAAGCACAAGCGACGAACCAGCCGCCGATGATTATACCCGTTCCTGGTCGGCCGGTCCAAAAAGGCCGGTTCGCTGACAACCAATCAACCCCCTATCGTGGGACGCCGGCGATGAAGTTCGGAAGGATGGAACGGCTCTCCACATTCGGGGCAACGCGGCTGGGGCAGGCCGTACAGCAGATAGCCGCAATGATCGCAATGCCAGGGGTTATGAAGCATCAGCGGGCGGTACCACGCCCGATAAACTGCCCAGACCAGCGTACGCGTAGCCACCACGGCATAAGTAACCACTATGGAAAATATGGAAATCGCCAACAGGTCCGAGGACGAGTCCGGCCCGTAGCAATTCATAATAAGACCGAATAACAAAGCAATCGCCGGGATCAGCAGGTTGCATATCCCCACCCAGGCGATACGCGCGCAATAGCCGGCGGCCCCGATCACGGTCAAAATCAGACCGTACAGTACAAACCAAACGAGCGATACCGAAAATGACGCCCAATCTTGTACCGTAACGGTGAGCAACAAGGCCAGCCAGAGAAAAATATCAAAGACCGCCAAATAGCGGCCGAACAGTATCCATCGCGGGCGGCCGGCGGCTCCCCAGGGTTTTTCCGCCGGACAGGCCCCGCAAACCAGACAAGTATCGACCTGCGGCAACAACTGCGAACGGCAATAACGGCACTGATCGGACATCCGGGCTGTCACCTCTACATACATACCAACCGGAGGGATATTGTAACCGACTTCACCCTTACGCGATGCGCATGGTCAGGCCGCCATCGATGGTGACGATCTCGCCGGTAATGTAATCGTTGACGGCCATTTCGCGGATCAGTTCGGCCACCTGTTCGGGCGTGCCCTCGCGGTGCAGAGGGACGCGATTATCGAGGTTATTTTTCTTCACCTCGGGGCTCATGTTCTTATGGAAGGCCGTGCGGATAATCCCCGGCGCGACGGCGTTGACGCGGATGTTGTCATTGGCCAATTCGTAGGCCAAAGCCCGGGCGAACTGACCTATCGCGCCCTTGACCACCTGATAACCGATATGCACCGGCAGGGCGCGAATGCCGGCCACCGAGGAAATCAATACGATCGCCCCTTCCTTCTTCTCCCGCATGATGGGCACGGCCGCCCGGCATAAATGATAGACCGCATGTACATGCACGTCGAAACCGGCGTACCAGTCCTCGGGTTTCACTTCCAGCAGACGCCCGGCCACCAAGCCGCCGGCGCAATGCACCAGCACGTCAAGCCCGCCCAATTGCGTATGGGTTTGCTCAACACAACGGGCCGCGTCCTCCGGTTTGGCCATGTCGGCGACGATCAGCAGGCCCTTACGGCCGGTAGCTTCTATCGCTTGCTTCGTTTTCTTTGCTTCCTCGTCGTCGTGCCGCCCGCCGATGGCCACGTCCGCCCCTTGTCGGGCGAACAATACGGCCGTCGCCGCCCCGATCCCCCTCGTCCCGCCGGTAACCAAAGCAACTTTACCCTTCAAATCCATTTTGCACCTTTCGATAAGATCGAACCCTACCAGCCCGAAGCAGTTTACCCGCCTGCCTCGCCTTGGCGGGCCGTGGCGGGCTAGCGAGGGACAACCTCTCGACGTCAAGCGTCTCCTCGACACGCAATTCCACTGATCGGACACGAATACTAATGTCACTCCGAAGCAGTTTACCCGACGTGGCGGGCTAGCAAGGGTCTCACCTCCGCCCACAGGTAACCCCATTGGCCTAAGCGTGTATCCCGAAACCGTCCCGCTCCTCCTCGTTTGCGAGGAAGCGAATATCTATCTCCTCTCCCCGTCACTCCTTCGCGCCGCGGAACTGATTATATCCGGATCGAACGGCGTCCCGCACTCCGGGCAACGGGGCTCGGATAATCCTCTCAGGCAATAACCACAATGATCGCACACGGGTAATAACATTTGCTTTCGTAATTTCTTGCGTCTCCAATCACCGATTAAAGGCAACACAACAACCAAAAGTGTTACCAGATGGAAATAGGCAGCCATCGCATTCACGCATTGGGAACCCGTGTCGATCATTCTTCCCACACCCGGAGTCATAACCGCCGTGAAACTGAAGGAAAGAAATATCTGCAACGCCTCGATAATGGTATTCTGAGCCCTGCATGAAACTAATCGTCGAAACGCCCACCATAACGCAAAGGTATATCCCGAGATAATGAACAACAAACGGAAATCATCACGCAAGGGAAAAACGAAAGAGGCCACAAAGAAGCCAATAAAACCAAGGTACACCATGGCCGTAATGAGTGTCTCAAATAAAGGTGTACGATCATGGTGATGCATGGGATGGCTCCATGATTGGCGAGCAAAGCTTATCAGAGCGGCAACGAACGGGCCAAACGCGGTCTGCTCCACAACAACGGGCGTCACCTGCTCGCCCTGCGTGGTTATCCGCCATCTCAAACGCCTCCCCGCCCTCGGCCCCGCGCTCGCGCTTGGGGTTCTGATTGCCAACACGTCCAGAATCCACAACGGTTGTCCGGCCCAATGGCGGGCAATAGCCCGCCCTACCCCAATTCTCCCATCGTGCAGACCACCGTTTCGCGTTTGGCTTGCAGTTCGGCGAGGCGTTGGCGTTCGCGGTCGACGATGTCGGCCGGGGCGCGGGCGGTGAAACTTTCGTTGCCCAGTTTGGATTCGATACCCTTGATCTGCTTGTCGAGGTTGGCCAGTTCGGCTTCCAGGCGTTTGTGCTCGGCGGCGGTGTCGATCACGTCGGCCACGAAAATCTGCATGTCGCCGATCACCAGGGTGGCCGCGTTGTTCGGCCGCGGCACGTCGGCCCCGATGGTCAACTCGCCCACCTTGGCCAGTTGCTTGATGACCTTGGCCTCGTGTTCCAGCGAGGCGACCCGGTCGGCCGGCACCTTAATGGTGACATCCACCGTCTGTTTCGGCGGGACGTTCTGTTTCTGACGAATATCGCGCACGGCCCGCGTGGCCGTCTGCAGGTCGTCGAAAATCGCATCCACCTCAGGGGCGGCCAGTGCGGGCCAACCTTCGGCGGGCGGATACGACGCAACGATCAGGGCTTCGGGTGTATCCAGATCGGCGATTCCCGGCAGGCCGCGCCGCGGGGCCAGCTTGTTGAGGCTCTCCCACAGCCGCTCGGTGATGAACGGCACGAACGGATGCAGCAGACGCAGCGATTGATCGAGGGCGAAGGCCAGCACCTGCCGGGCCTCGGCCGCCCGCCGGTTCTCGTTGAACCGCGGCTTGGCCAGTTCCAAATACCAATCGCACAGCGAATCCCAGAAGAAATCGCGAGCCAGACTGACCGCCCGGCTGAACTGGAACCGTTCCAGCGCGTCCTGAACCTCGACGGCCGCCCGATGCACCCGCGAGAGGATCCAGCGATCCTCTACCGGTAGTGTCGCAATATCCAGCTTGTCCATCGTCACCCCTTCGAGGTTCATGAACGCGAAGCGGGCGGCGTTCCAGAGCTTGTTGCAGAAGTTGCGGCCAAGCTCGAACCGCTCGGAGCTTTGCAGTTCGCGGCCGTCGTCGAGTTTGACCTTCTTCATCGGCATACGGATGTCCTGCGTCTCGGTGGCCAGCGAGGCCATCGTGTAACGCAGGGCGTCGGCCCCGTAGGTTTCGATGATGTCCACCGGGTCGAAGCCGTTGCCGAGGGTCTTCTTGAACGGCCGCCCCTGCCCGTCCTGGATCACCGCGTGAATGTACACATCATGGAAGGGCACCTGGCCGATGTTGTACATCCCGGTCAAAACCATCCGCGCCACCCAGAGCGTGATGATCTCGCGGGCCGTGCTCAAGACCGAACCGGGATAATATCGCTGCAACTCCGGCGTCTGCTCCGGCCAACCCATCGTCGAGTGCGGCCACAAGGCCGAGCTGAACCAGGTGTCGAGAACGTCGGGATCACGATCGATCCTTACCAGATTCCTTGAGAACTCGGATGCGGGGTTACTTGCTTCCTTAAAACCAGGTACGAACACCGTTGCTGGTCTTCTGGGTTCACCTGGTTTCCATTCTTTCATCTCGATGCCCTTGCGATATTCCTCAAGCGCGGTCAAAGCCATTTCGGCTCGCGGAGAGCCCGTGCATATACGCCACAGGTAGCAAGACTCCTCCTTGATGTAGTACTGTTCCTCTGTTATTCCACCTCTCTCGAAGAACTCTCGCAGTGCCCTTCGGCAAGTATCCACCTTCTGTTGTATTCGCTCCTCGTACGAATCGTCCACTACACCGCCTACATCTATAACTACTTCCCATATCGGAATCCGATGTCCCCACCACAATTGCCGGCTGATGCACCAGTCGCGTTTTTCGCCGAGCCAGTCGAGGTAGGTTTTCGCGTAGCGTTCGGGGAAGAAATGGACCTTGCCGCAGGCCTTGCGTTCGGCCGCGCTGCCGTGCTCTTTCTGGCAGACCATATCCATCGCCAGTTGGGCCAGACCCGCGCGACCGCGGAGTCCTTCGATTTCCTTAGCCTCCTCGGCCGGCAGATCACCCATGCGCACAAACCACTGATCGGACAGATACGGCTCGATAGGTGTTTTGCTCCGGTCGCTGTGGCCGATCTCGATCATGCGGTCCTCGATTTTTTCGACCAGCCCGAGGGCCTCGAGGTTCGCCAGCACTTTTTTGCGAGCGTCGGTGGCGAATTTCTGGCCTTCGTACTTCGACGAATTCGGATTGACGCTGCCGTCAGGCTCAACGATGCGGGCCACCCGCCCGTCAGGCGTCATGACGTTAACCATGGGCAGATGGTGCCGTTGGCCGACATCGTAGTCATTGGCATCGTGGGCGGGGGTGATCTTCACGCAACCGCTGCCGAGTTCCGGCTTGGCCCATTCGTCGGCAATCAGCGGGATAGGCCGATCGACCAGCGGCAGGTTGAGCATCCGTCCGTCGCGGGCCATGTCCCGCAGTTTCAGCAACAAAGGCAGCATCGTCTTTCGCCGCTCGGCGAGTTCGTCAAGCTGGCTCTGCAACGCGGCCCGCTCCTTCACCGGGGCGGCCGCCAGTTCGTCCTTCAACTGCTGTTCGAGTTTATCGAGTGCGCCCTCAGGATCGGGATGCACGGCGACGGCCGTATCGCCCAGCATGGTTTCCGGCCGGGTGGTCGCGATATGCACGAATTCCGGTTCGCCGGCCTTGGGATTAATCACCGGATACTTGAAGTGATAGAAATGGCCCTTGACCGTCTCGTGATAAACCTCGTCGTCGGCTACGGCGGTCTGCAAGTGCGTGTCCCAGTTGACCAGTCGCTTACCGCGAACAATCAACCCGTCGCGGAACAGCCGGAAGAACGTGTGCCGCACGGCCTTGGCGCAAACCTCGTCGAGCGTGAATCGCGTCCGCGACCAGTCGCAGGAGCAGCCCATCAGCTTGAGTTGCTCGATGATCCGGTTACCGTACTGCTCCTTCCATT
>CAZXSA010000308.1:0-5545 GCA_964642815.1 uncultured Planctomycetales bacterium
GAGGTAATATCCCGATAATATTTGATCTGGGCAACATGCCCCTGCATCTCGACCACCACCTGAATCCGCTTGGCCACCCCCACGTGGTCGGCAAACCCGATCGCATCAATGGTGAATTGGATCGAGCGGGCGGTGATCTGGTCGCAAATCAATGCGAACTTCTTCGGATCGGACAAGGCTCCGCTGGCCGGCACCCAGGCCGTCGTCGCTTTCTGTTGGGCATCCAGGCGCTTCCGCATCGCGACCAGAGAATCCGCCTCCTGCTCGGTCAAACCGGGAATCGTCCGCAACACCAGCGACGAGGCGGTATTTACGTTAATCAGCCCCGCCATGATCGGTTCGTCCTTGGTTGTCAGACGATCCAACAACACCGCCAGACTCTGCTCGTCCACCGGGCTGCGAATCAAGTTGCCGTCCGGATTGAACTTCTTGGCCTGCTGATTCTGTCGCCCTTGTCCGCCTTGATTACCCTGGCCACCCTGTCCGTCCTGCTGTGGTTGACTGGCATTCTGCCGACGGCCGCCCAAACGTCCACCCCCCTGACGACCACCACCCTGACGGCCGCCACCTTGCCGATCGCCTTCCTGGCGTCCGCCGCCTTGACGACCATCACCTTGGCGTCCGCCACCCTGGCGTCCGCCACCCTGGCGGCCCCCGTCCCGCCCTTCACCGCGCCGGTCCTCGTCCTGGTTCGATTCACCCGACCCGGGATTGATCGCCTGTCTGCTCCTCTCACTCTTATCCGAACCCGAATCATTGTTCCTATCGCCCTGTTCGCCCTCGCCCGTATCGTCCCCGCCCTGTCCGGAAGAGTCACCTTGCGCGGAATTCTCCCGATTCGATCCGCCATCGCTCTCCTGGTTATCATCCTCCGCCGGCTGGGTTTCTCCTTTCAGGGCCTTTTCCTCCTCGGCGATTTGCTTTTTGTGTTCCTCCCAAATCGCGTCGTAATTCGAGCAGCCATTTTCGTCTACCTCCAGCCCCAGTAACTCGCCGACCGAGCGGAAGGTATACCCGCGCTTGCGGGCCTCGACGATAAAATCGATCACGTCCTGACTCAACTCGTTGGTCAACCCCTCGGTCAGCGATTTCGGCAATTTGTCCAACGCGTCCAGGTTCACCTTGTTGATGTTCAGCCGCAGCTTGTTATCGTTCGAGCGATTCCAGTCCCAGGAATGCACGGTAATCAGCGGCAGCAAGCCGGTATCCAAAATGCCGTCGCCGTTGTCCGGCGGAAACATCGAGGTACCCGCCTCCTCGCCGCGCTCCCCGCCGTCGTCCTCGTTCGGATCCAGATACCCGTTGCGATTCCAATCCTCTCCGTAAAGAATCCGCCCGTTAAAACCCTTGACCATCAATAACTCTTCAACGGTCTCGAAAGGCCGGTTTTTCGCCCGGTACGGCGGATCGAGCGTCATGTAATAGCTGCTCTCGGCGCCATAAGACGACGTTTCATTGTTGTCCTCGTCGCGCCAGTCGATCAGGGAATCGGCCAGAACCTTGGGATCCACATCCGTCAACTTGAGCTGCTCGAAAAGCGTCACCAACTGCAGTCGCGTCGCCACGTTGATGTTCAGCTTGCCCGCCTCGTCGGTCAATCCGAAACGCAGTTGCGGCTCGCGGTCCTCCGGGTTCTCCCGGTCGTAGGCGACGATGCTGTAGCGCCATGCGGGCTCGCCCTCGACCGCCATTTTGTCCACCATGCTCTCCGAACCCGGCTCCTTGCCCGGCAACCACACCGGCACCCGGCGGAAAGCGTCCGGATTGTCGTACCAGGCATCCATGTCCGTCCGCTCGTCGCGCAACAACAGCAGAACCCGGTCGATCCCCGAATCGGCGGCCAGTCTTGCCTGCTGTGTATCCCGCGCCGCCCGGACGGCCGCCAGCTTCGTGTTCATCTCGAAAGAAAAAGTGGCTCCTAACACGCCCAGCAGCAAGATAATCACCAACACAACCACTAAAACCATGCCCCGCGCGCAACGACGGCTTCCGTGCGCCCGCTCAGGCAAGACGCCGCTGGTTAACCCCGGCCGACGTGTTGTCCGCATTCCTCGCATCACCGGATCATTTCCCGTATCGGCGAGCCATCACCCATCCAGCGGCCCATCCGAACAACCCAAAACACCGGCATCCCTACTGCTCGCCCAACTGCAGACTCGGGTCGTTCTCCACTCCGTAAATCCTCGAGCTCAGCAGGGTCGGGTCCGCCTGCTGCAGATACACCACCACGGTGAACCGATCGGGATGGTAGGTCAGCTTCCCGGTCAGTTCCTCCTCTTCCTCCTGCTTCAGTTGAAACTCGTCGTCCGGGTCAACCCGCTCGCGCCCGATGGTGATCCGTACCGCTTGAGGCAATGCATAACTGCCCGTCCCCGAAGCGGTGCCACCCGTGCTCGGGGCGGTCGTCGTGGTCGTGCCCCCGGTTCCGGACGTACCCCCGGTTCCGGACGTGCCCTCGGTTCCGGACGTGCCCTCGGTTCCCGTCTCGTCCTCGGTCTCCTCGATAGGCACCTGCCAACGGTCCCGCCATTCGGCCCCGTCAAAATACTTGAACCGGATATATTTGATTTCCGGGGCAATCAGGTCAAAGGTGACGACCTGGGTTTGAGACACCTGATCTTCCGTACTCTCCCCGGCAACCTGGGCGTCCTCGATAACAAACCGCGGATTCGGATCAAACGTCCGCTGCAACGATCGTGACAACCCGTGACACCACTTGACCCCCTCCTCGTCCTTGTATTCGTCATCCCACAACAACGAGTAGTTGATCCGCTCCACATCCATCTGTGCCGGTGGAAGGGTATCACGGAGGCTCAATTCGTCCATCGCGTATTTTTCCGGTAACTTCAACCGTACGATGGTGATCGAATCCTTGGTCCCCCGAAAACCAAACCCGTCGCCCGGCACGATTGGGACGACCGACTGGATCTCCTCCACCATCGGGGCCAGCAAGGCCCGGGCCCGCATGGCGTCCAACGCCACCCGGCCACCCTCCTCCCGGGTGAACAGGACCGTCCGGTAGAAACTGAAAACCCCGGACATCATGATAATGATCAGGGTCAAGGCCAGAATCACCTCCAAAAGCGTAAACGCGCTCCGCCGAGATACAGGCTCTCGCCCTCGCGCGGCCATGCCGGCCCGAGGCCGCGGCGGATGGGCCAACCCCCGCCCCGGACTACCGCCCGGCTTGCCGTACCGAAATCGTGCCAGCCGCTTCACGCGCGCATCTCCGTTAATTATCCGTTCCACCCTCCAGCAGACTCTGTATCTGTTTTTGCATGCTGTTCAGATTGCCCCCGCCGGCTAATAACTGGAGGATGGAACTCAACTCCATGAACTCCTCCGCCGGCAAAGCGCTCAACGCCCGAATGTCGATGCTCCCGTCACTCTTGATAATCTCCGGATGCTCGGCCAGGAGGGTCATGATCTTGTCCAATATAGGATTACCCGTACCGCTTCCACTCTCGTCCCCCCCGTCCGTGGAGCCACCGGCCGCCCCGTTCCCCGTCAACTCATTCAGATCCACGCCGTAATCCCGGGTCATGTTGATATCCGCCGGTTTCGGCCAAAGGCGATACGTGACGGACAACACCGAACCGTCCCTCGCGATATCCTTCTCGTCCAGGTCTTGTTCCAAGTCCGGGTTCGCGATCTGTTGCGCTCGCCGCTCCTCGTCAAAACTGATCGTCAACGTCACCGCCAGCAGGTTTTCCGTCTCCGTCTCCTCGAATTCCATCATCCAGCCAAAACCCGGATAAATAACCCCGAAATCACCCACGAGAATGTCATCATCGCGCTCCGGCTTGAGCACTCCGGCCACCAGCTCGGCATATTTCGTGTCCACTAGCATCATTGCCCGGACACGTAAATCACATTCCCGACCCGCCTGGACGCCCTGATTAACCTGCAGACCCACCAAAGCCAACCCGGCGATCAACAACCCCAAGGCCACCACCACCTCCAGCAACACCGCCCCACTCCGCCTATGAACGCCACCCCGCGCGGAGCGCGCCCCCAACCGGCGGTAAGCACCAGTTCCCCGACCACTCCCTCTTCTCAAAGAGGGAATCAAGATCAGAATGGCGGAGGTAGCTTTCTCCATGCGACTCAACGCTCCATTCCGGGCAATTTCTCCCGTGCAAATCTCTATCTCTCCCCCTCTCTCCTTCGCTCCCGCCCTCCGTCATCGCCCCGTCGAGACACCCCCGCCCTGCCCAATACGAACCTCCAGGATGTTATCCTTCGTGATCTCATCACCCCGGGTAAAATCCTGATGCATGATCGGCGAAGCTCGGTATTCCTCCATTACCTCGACCTCTTCCACGCGCAAGGCCCGCTGAATCCACGTCTCGCCCGTCCGTCCGTCCACCATGACGTTCAGAATGCGCGTTACGTGCTCCGGCTTCAGGTCCACGTCTTCCGGCAGATCGGTCAACACGAACGTGACCCAGTCACAGGTGCCGTCCGGGTTAAAGGTGAGTGGAACAAAAACGCTCTTGTTGCCCTCCTGGATCGAGGGGCCGGCGATCGGGCTGGCGGCGCGGATCTCAAACTCCGGTTGGCCGGGCAGCACCGCCACGCAACGCGTGCCCTGCTGAATGAACTCCTGCTCCAGCCAGTCCCAGGCAAACCCCTCATACACGTAGGGCCGCTCCAGGGGGTCGCTTTCGCGAGTCACGATCGGCTGCTGAGTCTCCGTCGGCACATCCACCTCATCCTTCGCCCGCGGGTCGAGCGGATCGGGTGTACCCGGAAACTCGATACGATAGCGCAAGCCGTCCTGCATGGCCCGGGCCTGCACCATCTGGATCAGCGAACGCAGCCGGCGGGCTGATTCATCCAGCGACCGCCGCTCCAGCTCCCGGCTCAGGTTCGGAAAAACAAAGGCGGCGATCAGCCCCAAAAGGGCGATCACCAGCAGAACTTCGATCATCGTGAAGGCCCGCCGACCCATCGCCGTTCTCCGTTCGTATTGGCCGCCACGTTCTCCAATCGCCCATGCGCGGGCGAGCTCGCGCCCCGGCTATTGGAACCAAAGGCAGAGCTTACTTTTCCGTCCGCCAGTTGCCGATGTCGTCATCGGTCCCGTCTTGACCATCCGGTCCGTAACTCCACAAATCGTAGAGATCCTCGTTTTTCGTGCCCGGGAATTTGTATTGAATTTCATTGCCCCAGGGATCCTTGAGTTGTGACGCATCGTCGATATACGGCCCTCTCCATTTGGCCGCGTCTTTGTCATCGCTCGGCTTTTCCACCAGTTCGCTCAGTTCCTTGGGGTACCGCCCCATCGCGGTATAGAACAAGTCCAGCGGGCCGCCGATCGGACCTTTTTTCGCCACCATCGTCTTGCAGATGTCGACTTCCGCTCCTCGCTGGGTGGACATAAAGCGTGGTACCACGAACGCGGCCAACATGGCGATGATGGCTACCACCAGCAACACTTCGATCAGCGTAAAACCACCGCGCCGTCGATTCCTCACTCTTCTCATCGTTTGCATGACTCCAACTCCTTGTCTGTGTTTATCCTCCCGGCCCAAGCCGGAAA
>CAZXSA010000309.1:0-5545 GCA_964642815.1 uncultured Planctomycetales bacterium
GATGGAATCACCATCGCTCACGGCCGCGCGGACAATACCGGAAACTGGGAGTGGCAGCGCGGTGGCGGCCTCTATGTGCGTCAGGGCGGCGACCTTGACCTGGTGGATTGCACCTTCGAAGCCAATTTCGCTAATTGGGGAGGTGTTCTGTTCAATTTGAACGGACAGGGGACGCACCTGCTCCGCTGCCGGTTCATCGCCAACACCGCCTTGAATTCCGGCGGCGCGATCAGCAACGAAGGCCGAATAGTCTTGACCAGTTGTGACTTTATCCGCAACATCGCGACGCGTATGGAAGGCGGGGCCATTTACGCCACGGGCTGGGACACTATCGTGATGAACTGCGTGTTCGTGGCCAATTCCGCGGCCGCCGGTGGAGCGGTTTTTTCCGCGGGCAACGCGGCTGTTACCAACTGTTCATTCTCTGAAAACCGGGCAAACGATACCGGCGGACTGCTGACCGCCTCCGGTACAACCTACCTCCACAACAACGTGTTCTGGAACAACCGCGACAACGGTGGAACCGACGAGTCCGCCCAGATCAACGAAGAACCGTGGAGTAACCTTCAGGGTCAATATAACTGCATTCAGGGTTATAAACCGAGCAACCCCTGGCTGGGGCAGCACAATATCGCCAATGACCCCAACTTCCCGCGGATGCCCGATCCCGGACCCGACGGCCAATGGAACGGCGTCAACGACGATTACGGCGACCTGCGTCTGGACTTCGCCTCGCCCTGCGTCGACGCCGGGTATGGCAATATATATCAGTTGCCGGGCACCGATCGCGACGACAATCCCCGCCGATTGGACGATCCGAGAGTTCCCGATTCCGGCTACTCCGAACCACCGACGCCCCACATCGACATGGGCGCTTATGAATACTCGCCTAGATATTGCTACTACTACGAAGGTTTTAACGATGGATACGGTGGTTTTATCATCAATAACGGTTATGGCCGGGGCGGCGGATTGTGGCAGCGGTACAACGCATGCAAGGCGGAAACCCACGGCCACAGCTTCAACTATGCTCTCGCCTATGTCGGCGGCGACTGCGCTTATGACAACGGCTCAAACGAGGGCGTCGTCACCTCGCCACCGATCGATTTGTCCAACTATCCCACCCTCGCGGTCTTGTCCTTCAACTACTACCTCGAAACCGAGGGGCACCCGAGCGATTGGGATTTCGCCTTCGTGGAAATTTCCGAAAACGGCGGCCCTTTCGTAACCGTCGCTCACAACGACGAGAATCTCGGCTTGGTCACTCTGCAAGACCCCAGCAACGGCTGGCGGACCGCCACGGTTGACCTGTCCGCGATGGCCTCCTCGGTTATTCAAATCCGTTTTCATTTCCAGACGGTTGACGAGTGGGCTAATCATTTCGCCGGTTTCTATGTCGACGATATACGCATCTGCCCGATCCCCGATACCTGCTCCACGATAACCACCTTTGAGAGCGGCTCCTGGGGCTCCTTGTCCTGGATCCATTCCGGTGACGCCCCCTGGTCCATCAAAACCGGATCGGCTTGCGTCGGCATTAAATATGCTCGATCCGGTATCATCGCCGACAACCAGACCTCCACCCTCGAAGCCCTTGTCGACTGCCGCGACGGCGATATATCCTTCTGCCGGAAAATATCCTCCGAGCCGGACGCCGATTTCCTGCTGTTCTCCATCGATGATGTCCCCATCGATTCCTGGTCCGGAGAAATGAGCTGGGAGCGGGTGAATTATTCCGTCTCCCCCGGTCCCCATACTTTCAAATGGACCTACGCTAAAAACGCGCAAAACGCGTTCGGTCTCGATGCCGCCTTCATCGATCAGATCGCCTGGCCGGTCGCCGATTGTGCCGGCGTGGTTCTTTATGTCGATGCCAATGCCACCGGGGCCAACAATGGGACAAGCTGGATGAATGCTTATAAAGAACTGCAATCCGCCCTGGCTCAAGCCCTCGGCGGCGTTGAAATCTGGGTGGCCAACGGCACTTACCGTCCTGATTACGATGTCATGGCTCAGATTCACAACGGGCAACGCGAGGCAGCATTCCAACTACCCAATAATGTCGGCATCTACGGCGGTTTCGCCGGCGAGGCCTCCACCATTTATCCCGGCGGGGAAACCGCCCGCGACCAGCGCGATCCGCAAGCCAACGAGACGATCCTGACCGGTGATTTGTATCTGGATGGAGATACTAACAACAACAGTTATCACGTTGTTTCCACTAGAGGGATATCCTCGGCATCCATTCTTGACGGCTTTACCATAACCGCTGGCAACGCCCAAGGATCTCCCTCCCCCGGCGATGGCGGCGGGGGCATGTTCAACGAGCAAAACAGCCGGGCGACCATCACCCGTTGCACATTCACCGCCAACCGCGGCGGGCCTCACGGCGGCGCAATCTTGAATGACGTAAGCAGCCCGACGTTCACGGATTGCGTCTTTAGTAACAACTCCGCCGACAGTGAAGGCGGAGCTATCTGCAACCGGACGTATGGTACCTCCATGACATACAGCAACCTTGCGTTGAACAACTGCCGGATTCTCGATAATACGGCGAGGCAAGGAGGAGCGGTTTTTAATGAGCTGAATAACAACGTATCCATGAACAAATGTTTGTTCCTGCGAAACATGGCGACGGATATCGGCGGGGCCGTATACAACAAAGGTACAAGCACAATCGTCAATTGCGCTCTGATTCAGAATGCCGGCTTGAGCAACGGCGGCGGCATCTACAACACCTGGGTTCTGACCCTCGTCAACAGCGCCGTGGTCGGCAATACATGCAATTACGGCGGGGCCGGCTTATGGCCGGGATACACGGGTAATCAGAACATTATTCTGACTAATTCAATCTTCTGGGGCAACATCAGCTCCAATCAAAGTGACGTCGAGGCTGCCCAGATCGAACACTTCAATCTCTCGATCAACTATAGCTGCGTCCAGGGCTGGTCCGGTTACTTCGGCGGTACCGGTAACATCGGAAACGATCCGGGCTTCACCGCCGAGACGCCGTGGGATTTGCGTCTCCGCCCCGGCTCACCCTGCATCGATGCCGGGGATAACACCGTCCTGACTTCCGATATAACCACCGACATCCTCGGCCTGGCCCGTCGCATGGACGATCCCGATACGGACGATACCGGCAATGGGACCGCCCCGCTGGTGGATATGGGACCGAACGAATACGACCCCGCCGGGGATTACGATGGCGATCTGATCCTCAATCAGCAGGACAACTGCCCCGTCACCGACAATTTCGACCAGGCCGACGGAGATAACGACGACGTGGGCGACGTCTGCGACAACTGCCCAAATGACGAGAACTCCGGACAGGAAGATACCGACGTCGACACGTGGGGGGACAGTTGCGATCTTTGCCCTGACCAATCCAGCTACGTCTGGTCAGCGCAACCCAACAGCGAGCCGCCGCCTCGCTTGGGAGCGGCCACCGCCTACGACAGTGCCCGAGGCGTAACTGTCCTCTTCGGCGGGTTTAAGACTCCTAATGTCTATAACGACACCTGGGAATCGGATGGGACCGGCTGGATTCTGCGCACGCCCACCAATGCTCCCTCGGGACGAAGATTCCATGCCATGGCTTACGACAGTGCTCGCGGTGTTGTAGTCCTTTTTGGCGGATGGACGGAAAGCGAGCGGAGCGACGAAACCTGGGAGTGGGACGGGACCGACTGGACCCTCCGCACATCCACGAACAAACCCACGGCACGCGATTCCCACGCCATGGCCTACGACAGCGCCCGCGGCAGTACCGTGCTCTTCGGTGGAACGAACGGCGGTTCTCTCAATGATACCTGGGAATGGGACGGCACCCTCTGGCAACAGAGAACATTGACATACCCACCTTCAGCACGTTACGGACACGCCATGGTCTATGACCGAAATCACGGCGTTACCGTCCTTTTCGGCGGGCAGGATAACCAGACCTGGACATGGAATGGACATAATTGGAGGATGACGACCACGCCGGTCGCCCCGTCAACGCGAATGAGGCCCGCCATGGCCTACGATCAGGTCCGTGGCACCACCCTTCTCTTCGGTGGATCAACCGGCCGCCAGGAAACTTGGGAATGGGACGGCCAGAACTGGAAGCTCCTCGAATTGAGTCCTACCCCACCACCAGCTTCGCTGGTGACCATGGCCTACGATATCCAAAATCGGATGGCCGTCCTGTTCCTCACCGTCGCCCCGGCCAGTACCACCAGCGGCACCTGGCATTTCGCGATCAACCAGAACGATGCGGACGACGACGGGCTCGGCGACATCTGCGACAATTGCCCTGCCCAACCGAACCCGGAACAGTTGGACAACGACACCGACGGCGTCGGGAACGAATGTGATAATTGCATCGACCAGCCAAACCCGGAACAAACCGATGGTGACAACGATGGGCTCGGTGACCTCTGCGATAATTGCCCTGCTCAGCCGAACCCGGAACAGTTGGACGAAGACACCGACGGCGTCGGGGATGAATGCGATCTGTGCCCGGGAACCCTTCCCGGAGTCGGCGTCGATGCGGATGGATGCCCGGCCGCGATAACCGGCGATTTCAACCGCGACGGCGACGTGGATCCGGGCGACTTTGCCCAGTTCCAAAGTTACGCGACCGGCCCGGGCTTGGCTTGTGTCGGCGACGCCTGTGCGGCCGACTTCGACACCGATACGGACATCGATCAGGACGACTTCGCCATTTTCCAACGTTGTTACAGCGGCGAGAGCAACCCGGCCAACCCGGCCTGCGCAAATTAGAACGACAGGGTGGCATGGGCAGGTTCAATCCCGCGTTTTTATCGGGATTGAATCTGCCCATGCGTGTCCCCTCAAGTATTTGTAGGGGTGCTATTGCACGCCTTCACGCCTGCGTCACAACACCCCCAACCGCTCCAGTTGCGGATCGTGCCGGGTCATGGCCTCGGTCAGTTCGTCGAGCGTCTCGAAAAACAGATCGACTCCCACCTGCCGCATCCGCTGCGGGAACGCCAACCCCGTTTTCATCCCCACCACCGCGAGGCCCGCATCGGCCGCCGCGTACGCCAAAGGCACGGTGCCGGCCACCACCAGCGTCCGCCGCTGGCCGCCGGCCATGTCCTTCAGAATCTGCTTGCGTCGCTCGCGATCCGCCGGCAACGCCCGCTTCTGGTCGAAGTGCATCCACACGTCCAGGCGATTCAACGCCACGTTCACCCCCTCGATGTTCGGACAGAGCGTCACCAGATGGCAACCGCCCAGCCGCTTGAACACCGGCAGATTCTCCCGCGCCGTCGGCAAGAGCTCGTCCGTCGCCATCAGTTCGCCGCTTTGCAGGCGTTCATCGCGAGCCCGTGCATAATCCGTAACCTTTTGTTCACGCCCGAACCGGACCATCTGCCCATCCGGCGCACCCGTCTTGAGCAGCCGCCAGAATTCCTCCTCCGTCGGCCCGTCGAAACCGACGGCCGCCACCGCCGCCTTGTGCGCCGCCCAATACCGCGCCCGCACATCGACGACCACGCCCTCCCACTCGATAATCGTATTGAAATAACTCATG
>CAZXSA010000310.1:0-5502 GCA_964642815.1 uncultured Planctomycetales bacterium
GCCCGAGTCAAATGTCCATGGCCGCCGTCGAACCTCCGCCGGCCTGCCTGCGTCAGATCGGCAATACCTGGGTGCTCATTTCAAAGGAGAAGGCGGCGTTCGTCCTGGATTGCGGCAGCACAAAGCATATTGAGGCGATTCAAAAGCTCGTGGCCGACGGCGAGGTGAAAACCGTCGAAGGATTATGGGTTACCCACTACCATGACGACCATGTTGATGCTATCCCTGAATTTCAAAAAACGTTTGACTGTCCCTGCATCACCGACCGCCATGTTGCCCAGGTAATCACCGACCCCCTCGCTTGGCGGATTCCCTGTATTTCTTCGAGCGTGGCCCGCGTGGACCGGGTCACCGATGACGGCGATTCCTGGAACTGGCGCGAATTCAAGATGACCGCGTATTTTCTGCCAGGCCAGACGCTTTATCATGGGGCCTTGCTTGTCGAAGGTCAGGGTCTGCGCATACTTTTTGCCGGCGATTCGTTTTCGCCCGGCGGTATCGATGATTATTGTACGTATAACCGGAACTGGCTGGGAGCGGGGGTCGGGTTTGACCGCTGCCTTGAGCTGGTCGAGAAACTAAGTCCCACGCACCTGATCAACAACCACGTGGCCAATGCTTTTCATTTTACGCCCGAGCAAATTCAGTTTATGCGGGCCAACTTGGCCGAGCGTGAAAAGCTGTTCGGTCAACTTTTCCCCTGGGACCATCCCAACTATGGGCTGGACGAACCCTGGGTGCGCTGCCATCCCTATGAACAGCAGGTGAAACCAGGTCGGCAAGTTAAACTACAGGTCGTGGTGACGAATCACAGCGCGTGCGCCCATAAGCTCGCCTGCCAGGCGGTCCTGCCCCCACGATGGTTCACGGACGCCAGCGTGTCCTCAGATCCCGACGCCTACTGGGTAAAAACCGAAATCCCAGCTAAAACCGATGGGCAGGTCGAGTTGGTTTTCACCGTGCCCCCCGACACCCGCGCCGGCCGACACGTTATTCCTATCGATATTTGTTTCGGTCCCTGGACCCTGTCGCAGTTCACCGAAGCCGTTTTTGTTATATGAGTCGGTGGCGGACGGTTGCTCCACCTGTCACGTAAAAACCAGCGGGAGGTCGGGGTTGACCCCGGCCTCCCGCTAAAATATACGTATCGTGGCGTGGATCAACGCTGGATCGTCACCTCATTGTTCAACTTGTACGTTTCATCCACTTTATCCTGAGGATCGACCATTACGCGGAACTGTTTGCCCAGTTTGTCCGCGGTTCCGGACAGAGTGACATCTTGGCGCACCGGAGTCAGGTTGGCGATTCCCTTGAGGCCGGCCACCTGAGTCCTGGCCACTTCTTTCCACTGCCCGTCCCGATCGGTTTCCACCAGTACCTCGAACGGGCCGGTGTCGGCCGAGCCGATATTATGCAGCGTAACGGTCAGGTCGCTACCCACCGCGCGGATATCCCGTTCGGCGATGGCCAGGTCCGCCAGCTTGGCCGGCCGCTCGATGCGCTTCTGGAGGCGCAGGTCGATGATCCAGGTTTTCCGGGGGCCTACATTCACAAAAATCGGCGTACCGCGGTGTTTGTAGGTGACGACCGTCGGTTTCTCCCAAAGAATGGGCCGCGGTGCACGACCTTGTTTTTCGCCATGATTGACGAGGTATTCACCGGGTACCAGCAGCCAGGGGCGAACGCCGATGGGGGTGGTCTGCTCGTTGAAATTGTGGACCATGACCCGCAGCCGCTCGGACGTGGAACTCATCACGACCGCGGCGAAATTCAGGTCAGGAGTGTCCCAGGTGGCCGCGATGGTCGGAACCAGGGCGTCCTCGATCAGGGCGGTGGCCGCCCCCGTGTAGCCATTAAAAATGGCGACATCGCCCGGAATATCAAAGCGGTCGGTTTGAAGTACTTCGCCGGTCATCTTCTCGAAATTGAAACGTAACTGCTCGACAGCCGGCTCGAAAGTCTTGCCGAACCTTTCGATATCCTGATCGATCAGGAACTGGACGGCAGTGGATACTCCGTTCCAGTCGTAAACCGAAGATCCGGTCATCCACCGATACAGACTGGACAAGTCGCCCGTTGGTTGACGGGAAAAGTCGGCCAGCAGGTTCTTGATATGGTCGCGGGGCAGGCTGTCATCGTACGGTGCCGTCCCGGCGGACAGCGTAGCCATGTCGAACATGCGATCGATCGGTTCGAGGAATTTACGGTCCCCGCTGACGTAGTATGCGCTAAATAGACCGAAATGGTACTTCCACAACTTGCCGGCCCCCGTGCCGTAGTAATGTGCTTTGGGGTCCAACCAGAAACGATCGTTTGGCGGATAAATACTGCCTGAAGGCCAGAAGATGGTAAAGGGCATGTATCCGGCCGGCTTGGGGCCGATCTCGGTCATGGTGACATCACGGATGTTATCCGCCCAGCGGACGACTATATCTTGAGCTTCAGGCAGGCCGAGCCAGGCGAGCCAGACGGCGTGGCGCATGGTCCGGGCGTGATAAATGCTTTGGCCCACCGCGCTGTGGTGTAGATTGGCTTCCTGGAAATTGAACTCGTTTGACTTGAATTGCAGCCCGCCGCGCTCGTTGATTCCCATGACCGCGTCGTAATAGATTTTCATGACTTTCAGATTGCGCTCAACGTAAAGCGGATCGCCATAGCGAAGCAGGGTCATCAAGGGTTGAGTGTCGGCGGGATTTTCCGCGATGTGCTCGACATCTCCATAGCCCTTGTCGCGCTCCCGTGGTTCCATTTCGTTAATTGAGTATTTCCAGGTGCCGTCGGCCAAGCGTTGAATACCCGCGATGACGGTTTCCCCGGCGGGGGTGATACAAGCGGGCATCCCCCACGAACGCAGCAGTTCCACGTCATCGCCCCAGCCACCGCCAAGTTGCCCGTCCTCGGCCTGCCGCTCGGTGAACCACCAGTTCAGGACCGCGTGTTGACGGGCCAGGCCTTCCTGCAGAGCGCGAGCCCATTTCGGGCCGTCGGTGTCCGCGCGGGTCAATTCCGGTCCCCAAGGCATTTTTTCGCCGGTCAGTTGGGCGATACCCGCATGGTCCGGCCACATTTCCTTGAGGGCGGCGAAGAGATCCATGGCTTGCGTGCGGTTACGTTGGTAACCTGATTCCTGTCCGATAGCCAACTGGAAACGGGCTCGGAACAACTGGTTCTTGTGATAGAAGGGATTGTTGTCCGACCCAAGATGATAAATGCGTTCGCTGTTCTGCTTGTCCCGGCTGACGATATTGACATGCTGATACCAGTCGGCCAGCAAGGCGAAGGCGCCAGCCTTGCGATTGCTTGGGTCGTTCCGCGCCACTTCCGCGGCCAGTTGGGCCAATTTTTTCTGATTGGCCTGACCCTTGTTGTGTCCAAGATCGTAGCCCGGGTCGCCGATCACGTAGGCCAGGGCGACCACGCTTTCCAGGGTGGGAGGCGTGACACCCGCGAGAAGTTCTATGGCTTCCGCGTATTTGCGGTCGTTGTAGGCTGCGATCCCGCGCTGGACAACCTCCGACAGCGTCACCTTGCCCTTATAGCTCAAGACCCGATCGCGCCAGCGGTATCCGATATCGAGTAATTTGGGGTCATCCATGAACACGGGGCCGTTCGGAGCAGGTGTTTTGCGCTCGTAAACCTTGACGTTATCCACGAACATGCCGTTCCAGGTTACCAGTGAAACACCGTCCAGCGGAGGACCGCCCAAAGGATCGTCGTCGTCGACCACATCCAGCAGCTTTACTCCGTTGACCACAAAGGTAATGCGTCGGCCTTCGAGGGTGGCCACGCATTTGTACACTTTATGTAATTCGATCGCGAACGGTGGGTTCATATCGTATTGGAGTTGATGTTCCTTGCCGCGACTTTTGATACTGGCGGATACCCGGTTGCACTGATTGTTATCCCCTCCGAACTGCAACAGATAGCCGTACCCTATGAACCGGTTGCCCGCCAGACCGCAGGCCAGGTCGCAAGGCGGGAAAGCCGGATCGACCTCGGCCTCGAACTCCAGTCGAACATCCGAGGGAAAGCTGCGCTTGATGAGCAATACCGGTGGACCGACTCCGCCGGCCATGTGCATGCGGCCGTTGACAATTTTCGCGTCTCCCCAATAGATATCCCAATCGTCGCCTAACTCGGTGCGATCGAATTTGTCCTCAAACGACATCTGCCAGTCGGCGTCGGCGGCGACGGCCATGGCGGTTACGGCGGCTAACAAGGCGCCGGTCGCCCCGATCCACAAATATCCGTATTTTTTTCTCATGAGCCCTCGTCTCCTTATGAAAAAAGTGAAAAAGATATCCGTCCGGGATTTCAATTAGCTGGTTCATGCAAGGCCATTATGCCTGATTACCGCATTTCTTACTAGCGTACGGCGGCCGTCGCCCGTCGGCGTTCGGGTGTCGGCGGTATTTGCTCGATGATTTCGTTCTTACCATCGGTTCCCTTCTTAAGCGTAAAGGCGTCATACAAATCGCCGGTCCCCGTATACGCTTTGTAACCCAAGGTGTCGCCGTCGATGGAAATCACCTGGAACAGTTGCGTATCCTCCGCCTCGCGTTTGGCGAAACCGGTCGGCTCCGCGGGGTCCGGTCTCATCGAGTTCATTTTCGGGCCGGTTACGGACACCACGTACACGGTGCCGCCTCGTCCGCCGGTCGGGGGGGCGGGGGCCTCGCCCGGGCCGATCAGCCCGCTGCGGCTGTAGGCATGATCGTGCCCGGTGAGTACCAGATCCACCGAGTGTCGATCAAAAACCGGCTTCCAGATCGGCCGAATGACACCTCGTCGATTATTGGCCACCGAATAAACGGGGAAATGCGTGGTGATGATATTCCAACGATTGCCGCCGTCGGCCAGTACCTTTTCGAGCCATTCAATTTGTTGTTCCTGCTGTTCAGGCGAGGTCAAGGAAATGATCCGGGTATTTTGGTAGTCGATGAAATAAGTGAGTTCCTCCAGACCTGCCGGCCCGTTTTCCGGGAAGGTGAATTGGGCTCGCCAGTGAGGCTCGATCTTCCATTGATCGCCCTTGAGGTATTCATGATTACCGGGAGTGGCGATGACCGGCATCATGGCGTATATAAAATTGCCGGTTCGGAACCAATCGCCCCACATGTCGTCATCGGACCGAGCCGTGGTCAGATCTCCACCGTGCAGGGAGAACGCCGCCCGCGGGGCCGTGGCGAAGGCCTCGCGAATGATCCAGGGGCACATCGTACGCACTTCGTCCTGCACATCGCCGAAATAGATAAAACTGAACGGCTCGCGCTCGCGGGCGGCGGTGCGGAACTGGAACCATTCGCTCCAGGTGGTCCCGTCACCCACGCGATACACGTATCGGGTGCCCGGTTCCAGGTCTTTGAAACGGGCCACGTGGTTGTGGTGGCGGATTTCATTCAATTCGAAGAGGGTTGTCTCCGCGGTCACGCGTCGCAGACCGTTGTTAAACGTCATTTTCTTGTATTCCTCACCGTCGATTTCCGCCACGAATTTCTGCCC
>CAZXSA010000311.1:0-5490 GCA_964642815.1 uncultured Planctomycetales bacterium
CCGATCAACTCTTGTTTGTTGTTGCCTCCTACGAGCCGGGCGCAACCGCTGGTGTCCAAACCACTGTGTTGAGACGTTAAGTATCTCGACCTTATCCTCGGGAATTCGGGGGACACCATGAACATTATTCACGGTCGAGCACGGCCACGTTCCGATGTTCGGGGTTCCGCATCAACCGATAGGAGCAGTTCAAACAGAGGTGCGAAGATGAAAAACAAGATGTTCACAACGATGCTGGTTGCGGTGCTGGCCACATTATTTCTGGCCGACGCGGCCTCGGCCTACTACAGCCCGCGCATGGGACGGTTTCTGAACCGGGATCCGATTGGCGAAACCGGCGCGCGGGTCGTGCGCGCCGCAACTCACACGATTCGGTTCATTTCTCGCGATGCTCTGCCGGGCAACCTAGAGGGGAATCTGTACCGGTTTGTTGATAACACGCCCACGAACAATGTGGACCCCGACGGCCGCGAGCCGTGTAAGCGTGATGTTTTCCCCGGCGTGACCGTGCAGAAGTTCAACAACAGTGTTGGACACGAGTGGCTGAACATAGCAGGCACCTATCGGGGTTTTTACCCCAACCCTGGCAAATCATTCCCGCTTATTCAGCCGGGGACTTGGCAGGACGAGATGACGATCAACCTGTGGCAGGTGGAATATCCACCCGGTTCCGGACAGTATGTTGAGATGCCGAGGATCAGTGTTGCACTCGCGAACGACTGGTATGATGAATGGAACACGCGGAGACGCTGTACCGGCAAGCTGAAATACGGTGACGCTAAGGGTACATCGTGTCGTTGTGCCAAGTCCGATGAGATTATCAACTGTATGATGAAGAGAACCGAGCCTGGGACCTCCGGCCTCTATTTGCTCATCGGGGGTAATTGCATAGACCATGCCGAGAATGCGTTGACGGACTGCTGTCTCCGCAAGAATGAGCGCATACATCACGGCAAGCCTGTACCGGGGGGCGGATCGTCGGGAAGCTGAAAACGCGCGACAGAATTGGTTGAGACAACTCAGTTTTGTAGGAGGTCAGTTTCCGTGACGAGAACTCGCATGGGGCGGTTGTGGTGTGGTATGGCATCTACGGCAATTCTCGCGCTAGGCGCCTGTAGCCAGCCGCGCATGATGACGCATCAAGCTCGCGTCGTCAGCGCTGCAGAGTTCCAGAAGCTTTACGAAGCCGACCGAGACGTTTGGCAGCACGCCGACTACCTCGGCAAGAAGAACGGTTATCACTACATTGCGGTATTTAATATGGGCTGGGGCGATTGGGTTCGTTACCAGTACTCGGTTCGCACACCAGTGAGCGACTTGCCTACATCCTTCCCGAGCGTTCCACAGAAAGCAATCAAGACGCGTGAGGAGTTGCAGAAATCCCATCGGGACAGAAGTGCCACGCAACCCAGTTAGCGTACTATCTTAAATCTGGGTAAATCCCAGTAATTCCGGCGACACCTAACGCATTATGGAAGTGTGAAACGGGGACGCAGATAGTAATAATTAATCTTCTTTCTACTTTGTGCCCCGCCAGCCCGCCACGGCCCGCCCAGGCGAGGCAAGCCCGGCTCCGCGGGGCTCCGCTCGCCCATCACGGCCCGCCACGGCGAGGCAGGCGGGTAAACTGCGTCGGGCTGGTAGGGCGTCGTTTCCCTGATGCCACGCGCCGCCCTTATCCTACAGCGACCAGACATGCACGACCACGGCGTTCATCTCGCCCTCGCCCAGGCCGCGCTCGATCATGAACAGACGCAAACCTTCCGCATCGAAGGCCATGCCGCCGGCGTTATAGCAGGGATTGCCGCTCAGATAGAACTCGGCCGGCCGCCAGATCGCATAGGGCACCACGACCCAGGGGTTCTGAGCCCCAAGCGCGCTTTGCCCCAGCTCATGCACGTCGTAGAAAATGACTTGCCGCTCGTAAGGACTGCAATGATAGCCGTGCTCCGCGCTGCACGGGTCGTGACAATTCACCGGCGGCTCATCATAGCAGTTTTGGCCCAACCCCTTGTAGCCGAGCAGCATGACGGCTCGCCGCGAGCCGTTATCGACGAACGCCCCACCGGTCCAGTCGTCGCACATGGTAAAATCGGGATAGTCACATGCGGTGGGGTTGCCCACGTTCGGCCCCGCGCAACCCGGAAACGCCACGCGATAATAGAGCACCGGCAGGGCGTCAAGGTTGCCTGTCGGGTTGTCGCTATCAAAGGGCCGGAAGGCGAACAGCGTCGGCCCCTGCGAGCCGCCGTCCGTGGAGACCGGCTCGAAACCGGTCAGCGGGGTGCCGCGCGATCGGCCGGTGACGAGGGTACGCCCGCCAAGGTAATCATCCGCATACCATTCGGGCACCGTGAAGAGGTAGGCACCCATCTTGCGGCCGTGATACGGCGACGATTCGGGGCCGACATGGAACATACCCCGGGCCTGTGTTCCGTTGAGGTTGGCGAACCAGATGGTCGGGAAGGTGTCCTCGCCGGCTCCACCCTCGGCGTACCAGAAGTTGAGCGAGCCGTACAGCTTGTCGCCGCTCTGCGTGCCTTGCCGCGGCACATACTCGATATCGCTGACGAAGGTCCATTCGCGATTAACGGTGGAGGCCAGCCCGCCGTCAAAGCTGGTCATGGCCGTACGCAAGGTGGCCAGGGGCAGATCCTCCCAGTTCGCTTCGACGGCCGGCGCGGGGATCGTCACCTCTCCGAAATAGGCGCGGCAATTCCACGCCGCATTCCAACAGGCCTCGCCCGGATGCGCGGAGTCGTATAACGACTGAAAACCGGTCACCAGCAGCGTGCCGGCTCCGCCGTCGCCGTTTGGGTAGTAGCAGAGCCCCAAAGCGCCCCAGTTGAATTCGTCAGGCAACCGAAACGCGCCAAGGTAGGTGAGATCGGTGGTCTGCAGACGCTCGGCCGCAACCCCACCGATGGCCGGTCCATCCGTGCCGCCGTCGACGGTCCCGCCGCCGTTCGTATCGCCGGGCCCGTCGCCGTTCGTGGTATCTCCGTTGGTCGATCCCCCATTGTCCGGGGTGGAGTTGTTACATCGCTGCCCGGAAAGCAGCATCAAGGCCAGCAGGCATAGCAGTGATCGTCTCATGATTTTATCCTCCCTCGGTTAGAAGTGTCCGGGCGCCTATCCCGGATTATTCATAGGTTTACAACGGAAATCCCGATGGACATCGGGAGAGCTCGTAGGGCGTGCTATTGCACGCCGCAGCGGCTGTGGCGGGTAATGCTTCTCCGCGAAGTCCGCCGTCTCGTGCTCCGTAGCGAAGTGCCACTTCGCAGAGGAACAGGCGGACGAAGCACGAGAGCCCGAACTACGCGATCTCAACATCCGCGGCGAGCCAATAGCCCGCCAACCGCATCCTGGTCAGCATACCTCCCAATACCGCTTATTACCATTTTTATCTTGTCCACCCTTTTGATAGATGCATTCTGCAAGTTTCAGAAACCTTTCAATTCCATTTGGGCCAATGAACAAATCGATATTGTTGAGTATATAGATAGCATCCAATTTCTTTCTCCCCATAATTCTGCTAATATTCTTACGCATCATTAACAATCTATCTCTCCATTCTGGAGCTAACTTTATCCTAGGGCCTCCAACAAATTCGAGCCCCAACCCATAACATTCTGTGCCAGTAAGCATATGTAATTTGTTTACTAAATAAGCTCGCTCTATTTCTGCATAAGGCACCAAAAGAGCCATTATCTGTCGCTTGATTTCTAATGGTAGATTTATGGGTGCGTTAATTATCTTCGTACATTTTAACACTATTTCATCTGGATTCATTATCGAATTCCTCGAACATCGTTATGTTCCGATATCCGCACATCGCAAATCACCGCGCCCCGGGATTACTCAAGGGCGCAAGAAATGATACTCCGCCGCCTGCAACCGCTCGACCAACTCGCGGAGGATCAGGAACTTGGTTTCCACGCCTTCGTGGCTGAACAACTCGAGGTTATCCATCGTCGTATGGTGCCGCAACGGGCCGTTGGGATCCTGGCCGTCCATCCAGACGCAGCGGGTGTCCGTGGTATTGCGGAAGAACTCTCCGTCGTTCTGGTAGCCGTGCTGGTCGCGAATGATGAGCTTCGTCGGGATCTTCAGGTCGGCGTGAATCCGTTGGATCAGGTCTTTCAATCCCTGATCGCGGGAATCGATGAAAAAGTCCGGGCTGAAACTCAGGCCGTCGATCACGAACAGGTAGCGGATATTACCGATGGTACCGTCCATCTGGCGTTTTTTGATGTAATGCTGGACGCCGCCGGAATTGATCTCGTGGCTGCCGCTGCAAAGCAGGGTTACCGGGCGTTTCAACTTGCGGCCGGCGAATTGATGGGCGAGCATGAGCGCGAGAATACACGCGCCGGTATTGTCGTTCGGGCCCGCGCAGATAGGAAAAACATCCAGATGGGAAACGAAGAGAATCTCCTCGTTTTTCAGATCGCCGGGGATTTCGGCCACGACGTTATTGGAGGCGTTGGGCGGATAGTACATGGCCCGCAGATGGGCCCAGGCCGGTGTTTCTTTCGCGATAGCCTCCTCGATGCACGGAACGTCCTCCTGCCCGAGACAGAACCGGGTCATCGCCATCGTGTACTGATCGATCATGTAGCCGGGGACCGGTCCGACATAAGGGCTAATCTCGATTTGTACGAGCACCTCGCCGGTTTTCTCGTCCACGAGTGCATAGGGAATCCCGTCGCGATCGATTTTCCGCAAGACGCCCCAATGGCCTTTGACCGGTGTGGGCAGACAGCCCACGCAGGCCTTCACGTCGATATAGCGTTGCCCGTCAAGCACGAGTTGAGCGCCAGGGTAGATTTCCTGCCACTCGGTCCAATGGCGTTCAAACCGGGCCGACGGAATCGCCTTGCGCATCTCGGCCAGATAGATATCCTGGGCGATCTCGATTTCCTTTGAGCCGGTGGGACGCGGGCCGAGGTCCTGCACCAGCAGTTTGAGCATCCTGTCCATATAGGCCCGCCGGCCGGCCGGCTCGGCCACCAGAGCCGCGACGGTTTCGGCCGCGCCAAGGACTCTGTTCCCCAACGCCGAAGCCACCATGGCCGCATAACCCGCCGAGGCCATGAATTCCCGTCGATTCATAATCGATCCTCCGTATGCTTATTTTCACCACGGAGACTCTGAGGCACGGAGATTTGTCTTATGTAATGTATAATGTGTTTATGACTCCGTATGGCTCGTATCAACATCATCGCTCTTCTTTTTTTCTAATTCCGTTCTTCTCCGTGCCTCCGTGGCTCCGTGGTGAATCCAAACGCTAACCCCGGAAATCCTGCAAACGATGGATCAGCTCCTTCATCACCAGAAAGGCCGTTTCCGCTCCTTCGAGCGATAATTTGTCAGCGGTATCTCGCACCGTATGGTGTATCTGACCCACATGGGTGGGCTGGTCGTCGTAACAGGCCAGATATGCCGACCGGGCCTGGCTCGTTTCCCGGAAGAACCACCCGTCGT
>CAZXSA010000312.1:0-5468 GCA_964642815.1 uncultured Planctomycetales bacterium
CCTCGGCGAGCTCCGGCTCCTGGGGTGCTTCCAGTTCCAGTTTCCGCCAGGTGGCATACCGATAGGTGTTCTTAAGGGCGATCATGCTGGCCAGGTTGCTCACCTCCGCCGACAAACGCACTGGGCCCGAACTGGACAAATTGACCCCCGCCAGAACCGCCTCCGCCGGAATGGTCGACTTCTGCCGTGGTTCACCACTGTCCTCGAGGATGACCCCGCCGGCCGGCGGATCGGAAATCCTCAGCATGTATTGGCACAGAGTCGCGGCCTCCCAATGAGGCCGCAAAAACTCGTGCTGAGGGCTGCCCATCGGCCAGGGCATCGGCAGGTTTTTCAGCTCCAAAACCCGCTTGCCTTCGGCCGTTAACTGCACGGGTACCGCCGCGGGCTCGGGAGCCGCATGGGTTCGTACCGTGGCCGTCCCATTCGCCCAGTTCAGATCGATATGCACCGCGATCGGCTCCGCTCCCCAGGCTTGGAGTAATGCCGCTGCCGCCAACGCTTGGCTGCGGGTGGCCGGAATGCGACCATCGTAGGTGAAAAACGTCTGCGGAGCCTGGTTCCGGGCCGCGGCCCGGGCGGTGCTCAGTTGGCCGTACCAATCCACGTAACCGCACCCCGTTGCCGCCGCCAGTTCACCTACTACCGCCGCATACTTGCCGAGCGTTTCGTTGTACTTAAGCTCCTGAAGGTTCGCGTTCTGACGCTGGCCGTTTCGATGGAACGTCACCGCCCTGGCCCGCTGATGATCCTCCTCCACCGAGGGCGGTGAAATCAACCAGACCTTTGCTCCCGCCGCCTGGCAACGTTTGACCAGTTCGGCCATCTCCTGCCTGAATTGCTCCAGTAGCGCCGGATCAAACGGTTGATATCCGGGATCGTTCAGTCCCAGGCAGATCACCACCACGGTCGGCTTATGCACGAGCACATCGCGGTCCAGCCGGACCAAGGTCTTGGCCGCCGTATCTCCGATCCAACCCATGTGAAAATACGACGGATGAAGGTCCGGATAGCGCACGGTCAGAAAGCTTTCGGTCAATACGGCAAAATTAGTAGGCAGTCGTTGTCCTTGACGCTGCGGGGTATCGATCAACTCGTCGCCCAGAAAAGCGATCCGATCATCGGAACCGATCAGCAGCTTGACCGCTTGCGCCGCCGCACTGGCCGGAGCGCTCTGTGGAACATCGGGCGGGGCGGCCGCCGGAACGGCTGGCGCAACTTCCGCCGGGGCGCTGGCCGGGGCGCTTTGCGGCAGGTCCGCCGGAGCGCTGGCGGCCTGACCATTGGCCGACGCGGTCATCGCGGCCAACAGGCTGATCGACAGCATCATCCTCAAAAGCATGCAACCTTTCTCCTTGCGCATCGGACCGTCCGATGCCTATACCGAAATTAAAGCTTTCATCTGCCGCACCGCCTCACGCAACCCGACGAATAGGGCCCGCGAAACGATGGAATGACCGATGTTGAACTCGACGAAGGGCATCGCCGCGACTGGTGCGATATTGTCGTAGGTCAAACCGTGTCCGCCATGAACCAGCAAGCCAGACCGGCCGCCGACTTCGATAGCGTCGGCCAACCGCCCCAGCTCCCGACTCACCGCCCGATCTCCCCGGGCGTGGGCATAACCGCCGGTCCATAACTCCACCGCATGGCATCCAACATCGGCGGCCGCCCGCACCTGATCGGGAATTGGCTCGATAAACGCGCTGACTTCGATACCCCGCCGACGCAGATCTTTCACCACCGGCGCGATCCGCCGACGCAGACGAACCACGTCCAATCCGCCTTCGGTGGTCAACTCCTCCCGTCGCTCCGGCACCAGCGTACACTGGTCGGGTTGCAGGCGTCCGGCGATGGCCACGATCCGCCGATCGATGGCCATCTCCATGTTGAGCTTCACGTGGACCGTTTCCTTGAGCAGCGCCGCGTCCCGGTCGTTGATGTGCCGCCGGTCCTCGCGCAGGTGAAAGGTAATGCCGTCCGCGCCGCCCAACTGGGCCTCGACCGCCGCCCAGGCCGGGTCCGGCTCAAACGTCCGCCGGGCCTGCCGCACCGTGGCTACGTGATCGATATTGACTCCGAGTTGCGCCATCGCAAAACCTTTCCTCCGAACTACTCGAAAAAACATCGAGCCTTTCGGCTCGCCCACCCCCCGCCAATTAGGAACACAACCCCGCCATATACGACGGGGTTGTGCGGAGAAAACACATCCTTTGGGCTCGCCCCGGCCACGAACGCCGCGAACCGAGGCGACCTGTTCGCGGAACCCGTCAAAAGCCGGATGGTCGGCGATTCCGCTATAAGTCGTTCCCGTCAAATAGTTCTATTTAGCGGAAACCGTACTCTGCACCGTGCCGGCCGGCACCAGATAGATTTCCACCCGCCGGTTCTTGCTCTTGTCCCCGCCGATGGGCCGAAATTCACTGTAACCCATCACGCCCATGCGCTGCTCGGACACGTTCTGGCCGGCCAGCATGTTCATCACCGCGATCGCCCGGTGGCTGGAGAGATGCCAGTTGGTCTTGTGCTCGGCCAGCGTCTCCGGTCTACGGATCGGCGTCGTGCAGGTATGCCCGACAACAATCACGTCAAAACCCGCGGCGTCCGCGGAATTCACGATCTGGGCGAACTTCTGCAACGCCTCCTGCACCTGACCTGCCGTGGCCAATTGATCGCTGCCCAGCGGGAACAACAGATCGGCCTTGAAGCGTACCGCCCCGGTCTTCGGATCAAACTCCATTAAATCTACGTATTGATTGGCCAGATCCTGCAGCGCGTTGCTCAGCGGCGCGGGCAACGCTTGCGTGATAATCTTGACATCGCCGACCTGCTTGCCCATCGACTCCATCAACTTCTCTGCATTAGCTAATGAGTTACGCAACCCGGCATTCTCCGCGGTCAAGCTGGCAATCGTCTCGTCCTTGGCCGCCAGTTGTTTGTTCAATCCATCGATGATGGTGTTCTTCTGTTGGATTTCCATCTCCCGATCGGCCAGATCCTGCGCCAGCCGGGCATTCTGTTCCTGCAACGTGCGATGGGCCCGATCAAGGGCCTGGTACTGGTCCAGGCTGACGCAGCCGAAACTGCCGGCCACCAAACACGTCACCGCCATCCATCGTATCGCTCCATACCTGTTCATCGAGGCCTCCTTTACCGTCAGGTAAAAAGCAGATCAGGTCGTTATCCACCCGCGCCTGATTTGTATGATCCCGGCGACGAAACATCCGCGCAGAGCCCGCCGTCGAGCTGATTCCAAGCCGCGAGTATCCCCGCAACGGATCGAAATTTCAAGAGCAAAAGAAAAAATGGTCGGCGGGTGGCATGGGCAGGCCCTTGGCACGCCTCAGCGGGTCATGGGTCTGCCCGTGCTCCGCGAGGAATCTAGCAACACATGAAACCCGCCCACGATAACGGCACCATACCCCTCATGGGCGAACGTAGACCTGGCTAAAGACGATCCCCGACCCCGGATAGGCCCTCACTCGGCCCCTTTTTTCCCCTTTTTCTCTTTCTTGGGCTTGGCCTGCTTTTCCGCCTTGGGGGGCTTGGGCATTTTGACCGCCGACATCTGCTTTCCAATCCCCCAGCCGATCAGGGCACATAGCCCGCCACCGACCACGGTGCCCCCCAGCAATATCCAAAACTGCTGGGATAAAGTGTTGAGATAGTCGGGCCAGACATCGACGATGGTGGCCATGGACAAGGCCATCATCAGGACCAGGCACAATGTGGCACCCACCAGCAGCCCCGTGTAGGCCGGCGAAACCGCCGGGGGCGTGCCCGCTATCGGCATGATCATGGTCGCGGCGACCGGCATCGGAGATTCCATGTCGGCCGGACCCGCCACCGCGTGCTCCTCATCGCCCGCCGCCTCCTCGCTCGCCGGAGTCAATGTCTCCTGGGTATCGCCCATGTCGATACCCTCCAACAGCTCCGCGCCCAACGAAGTGTCGTCGCTCTCCCGGGTCAGATCGAGCAATCCGCTGCCGGCGGCGCTGCCGTCCATGGCCATGTCTTCGCTGGCCGTCAACAGCGTCTTGGCCATCGGGTCCGCCGCCGCGATTTCCAGATCGTCCTCGTCGAATACGCTGATCCCGATGTTGGTGATAACCGTATCGTCTTTCTTGAGGCCGCCGGCGGCATCCTTGTCCACCTCGTCCAGGCTGAGTACGTCAGCCCCTGACGCGCTGCCTCCGGAACTATCCTCCAGCTTAACCTCGCTGGCCGACGTGCCGGTATCCTCAAGAGTCAACTCGCCGGAACCGGTGCCCGAATCCTCGAGGGTTAATTCACCCGAACCGGTGCCCGAATCGCTTAACTTCATCGCCCCGCTGCCCGAATCCTCCATATCCAGTTCCCCGCCCGAGGCCCCGGTATCTTCCAGCGACAGAATACCGGTATCCGAAGCGCCCATATCGGCGCGCCCCTCGACGCCGGCCCCGCTGTCCTCCAGCTTGGGGGCCGCCTGGGCGTCGGAATCCTCGGGGCTTAAGGCCAGTTCCCCGCTGTCCTCCAACGCCAGCTCTCCGCTGCCGCTCAACGAGGAATCACCGGCCCCGACCAATGCGTTCACTTCCTCCTGCCGATATTTCAACTTGCCGGCATCGCGGAATTCGCGCAGCTTGCCCGTGCGGACCATCTCCCGCAATTTATTCTCGGAGCAGCCCAGCTTGCCCATCGCCTCCTGCAAGTTGTAAAACTTTTCCGCCATCGGCATCACTCTCCCCGCGGAGATCGCGAACCGGACGCAAACCGCGTCCGACGCCTACTTCGCCGCGTCATCTTTTTCCGCGCCCGTCGGCAGCGGCAGTTTTAAGGGACTATCGTCCTGACCGGCCGCCCCCGACCCGCGCTGCGCCGCCATCTGTTTAAGCATCTCGCCTACCGCGCCCGGCGTCGGGTCCAACACGTTGTATTCCTCCAGTTGGCTGTCATTCCACCAACTGCGGGCGGCCACCAGCTTCATCTTGAACTGCCCGTCATAAGTATTACGCTCCAGAGCGTAACACCAGATCGTGGCCGCATCCACGTCCACCATGAATATTCCATAGGTCGAACGGTCCAATTGCCCGCTGAAGGCTTGAATGCCCGCCGCTCCCAGACGGCCGCGACCCAAGGCTCCCGCGCGATTCGCCGGACCCGCCGCTTCCTGGGCCAGGGCCGAGGATATCGACCATCCTTCATCCAATCGCATCATCAAGGCCGTGGCGATGACCGCCAGCAAGACAACCATCAACCACCAGACCGTCTGACGAGCCGGAGGAACCGCAACCACCGCGCGACCCGCGGTATCGGCCGGGAAAACGGATGGATACTCTGTCTGCTCTGACTGTCCTGGGCGACGGTCCATCTCTAGCTCCCGAAATTCAGATCCGTACGGCATGCACCATTCGCAGGTATCGACAAGGCAAAGTTTTAGACACACCCGCCTCTGGCTTCATTATATCGGTGATGAGTGCCGTTTCAAG
>CAZXSA010000313.1:0-5437 GCA_964642815.1 uncultured Planctomycetales bacterium
GCCCGTATTCGTCGATAAAAGCGACGGCCTCTTCGGAGAAGGCATCGGTCAGATAAAACGTCCCCGGTTTCGGATAAATCGGTTGATCGTCCCGGGCCATGACCCGCCGGATATCGGCGGCCTTATCCCGGACGCCGGTGGGGTCAAAATAATTCCCCCCACCACTGACCAATCCATAAAAGTGATCAAACCCCCGATCCGTAGGCCAGTGCGGACGCTGCTCGCCGACATGCCACTTGCCGACCATCAAGGTGTGATACCCCGCCGGCCTCAGTACTTCGGCGATGGTCACGCATCGGTCGTTCAGATAACCGCGATAGCCCGGCAAACCCGTGTCCGTAACCATGTGTCCGACCCCGACCTGATGTGGATACAGGCCGGTCAGCAAGGCTGCCCGCGTCGGACAACAGCGCGCCGTGTTGTAATACTGGGTAAAACGCAGGCCACGCGCGGCCAGACGATCGAGGTTTGGCGTCCTGATTTCCGATCCGTAACAGCCCAGATCGGAGAAGCCCATGTCGTCGGCCATGATCAGCACGATATTCGGCCGCCGGGCCGCGGGCGGTTCTTGAGCCGGCGAGGTCCAGGCGAATATCAACGACCCGAACAAAATCAGTTTCAACATTGACGTTTGCACGATAACCGCCCTTTTCGTAGACACTTATGGCTCGCCGAAAAGCAAATTTATTATTGAGCGACAACCTGGCTATTGCAAATCTTTACAGAAAATTAAACATCCCGCAATGTTCCATTTGTCACTGCCACACAAACGCAGGCTACGCTTCCTCCAAAGGTCAACACGCCGCGTGCGTCGGCGGGCCTGACACGAAACTTCCAGACAGGAGGAGAAAAAATGAAAGCCATCGGTACTGTTGTTGTTTCTCTCATGGTCGCCTCCGCGGCCCAGGCGGGTATGTATATCACTGAATATGCATACCAGGCGGTTAATGGAGAATACGTTGAATTCACCAATGTAGGGAGTACGCCCATTGATATGACCGGCTGGAGTTTCGACGACGACAGCCGACTACCGGGGGTTCTGGATCTCAGCACGTTCGGTATCGTGAAACCGGGCGAATCGGTGATCATCACCGAGAATACGGCCAATGATTTTCGGCAGGAATGGGGCTTGATCGCCAGCGTCAAGATCATCGGCGGATACACCAACAATCTCGGACGAGCTGACGAAATCAACCTCTTTGATGGGAATGGCACCTTGGTCGATCGCCTGACCTATGGTGATTCTGTTTTCCCGGGCACGATTCGGACCCAGAACGTCAGTGGCAATCCTACATCTCCTGCGGCCTTGGGGGCCAACGATATCTATCAGTGGGTTTATTCCTCGGTCGGCGATGAATTCGGCTCCTATTGCTCCGTGAGTGGCAATATCGGCAGTCCGGGCTTCAACGTTCCCGAACCGGCCACCTTGGTACTGGTGCTGATGAGCGGGCTTCTGGCTATCCGCCGGAGGTAACTCGGTATTCTCGGAGGGCAAGAGCCAACGGCATTGGCCGTGAATTAATGGGCTGGCGGCCGCGGTGGCTATACACCGCGGCCGCTTGGCGGTTTTCGAGTCTGGATGTCGAACCATTGGGGAGCGACTCACATGGAAACCACGACGAGTCGAGACTTCGGGGATAAGCAGCTTAAACGGGGATTTACCCTTATCGAGGTGCTTGTGGTCGTATCCATCATTGCCCTGCTGATCGCGATTCTCCTGCCCTCGCTTCAACGCGTCCGAGCCCAGGCCCGGGAAGCCCAATGCGCTTCCAATTTATCACAGTTCGGTAAGGGATTTTACGCCTATGCCACGGAGTTTCGAGGGTATCTCTGCAGCGGATCCTTCGATCCGGAAATGGCGGCAAACGCCAGCCAGAGTCAACAGGACCGCGACGGTCCCGTGGACCGCGTCGGCTGGGTGGCCGACCTCGTCAACCGTAAGTGCGGCCGTCCGGCGGAGGCCCTGTGTCCAAGCAATCCGGCCCAGGTCAACCAGAAGCTCGGACGCGGCACGCACGGTTGGATGGGAACGCTTTTTCGCAATGGGGACGACTACCGCACCTGGGAACTGATCGATCGGCGTATCAAGCGCGGCTACAACAGTAACTACACCCAGGCATGGTACATGGCCCGGGCCCAGGCGAACGGGAAGGGCCTCAATTTGAAACGCCCCGCCAATACCACCGGCCCGTTGCGGGATAGCATGATGATTCGGGTCAACCCTTCATTAGTCCCGCTGATAGGTGACGGTCGTATCGACAATGCCACGTTTTACGAGGGGAGTCTGGGATACGCCCGTCTGACGATTAAATCCCTGACGGATGGTCCATTCGTTGGCCTCTACGGCCCGCAGAGTTTCGCGGATTTCGGGCCGGCCCACGGCATCAGCAGAAGTTACTATATCGACGAGAGCGGAGCCAGCGTGGAGATCGCTCCGCATGATCGGTCCAATGTCTTGTTCGCGGACGGACACGTCAGTCAGTTCATCGACAAGGTGCGTAACGGCGGGTTTTATCTCAAACTCGTCGAAAACGCCGATCCCACTCAGCCCCCGCAATACGTACAGGAAGATGTTGACAGTCGTGTCTTCGACGGGGTGTTGACTATCGGCCGCCGAACGGCCGACCCCGAAGGCATTACCTTGAAATGAACAATGTTTGGGGTCCATTCCCTACCAGGAAATGAATAAAGGAGCAGAGGGATGAAAAAGCAGATGGGTCTTATTATCGCCGCCGTGTTATTGAGCGTCGGCAGCTCGCAAGCGGTCGTGGTGATCAATGAAGTATTCATGAATCCGGAAGGCAGCTACGATGACACCCGCGAGTTTATCGAGTTGATGGGCACGCCCGGCAAGAAACTCGACGGTTACGCCGTAGCCCTGCTCAACGGCACCCAACAGAAATATTGGCCGGAGGGCAGTTCCTACCCGGCCAACCAGGAGATCGACGAATTCTTCAGCATGGACGGCTTGCAGCTTGGGGCCAACGGCCTGTTGGTTATCGCCATTAACATTCCATACTACTACCCGACAGTTTTAACGGATACCCGTTTTCAGCGTTGGAACACGATCTGGAACGGGGGGTTGGACTCACCCGGTAAACTGCAAAATGACGGGGCCAACACCATTGTGTTGATCCGCAATCGGCCGGGAAGAACTCAAGCCAATCCCTCCGGGACTCTTCGCTGGGGCAAGGACATCAGTCACGACACCGAGCATTTCACCCACGTGGAGGATCCCAATACCCCGCCGCCGCCTTATTTCGATCAATGGGGTAACGGCAACATCGACAAAGGGACCGCCGACGATCCCGCCACCGCGCTGGATCTGAAGGGCGCCTCGACAACGCAAATCGACGACGATCTGGAAGTCGTGGACGAAGTCAGCTATGAACACGATCGCGGCTGGGAATACGATGTTGACGGCCGACACGTGGACAACGGCAGTACCCATGACGGCCTGCCCCGCCGCCACGTGCATGCTCTGGACGACCCACAGGGGTTTAACCCGGACGCGCTGAGCCGCGTCGATTACCGAACCAAAGGACCGGGATGGGCCCCCGCGCCGGGAGCCGCCGGCGAAATGGCCAACGGAAACAACTGGCCGGACACCGCCACCGAACAATGGGTCCGCGGCGAAAACGTCGCCTGCACCTCGGGCTGCTCCGGGGCCGGAACCGTGCCGCAGTTTTTCTATAGCAACCTGGCCAATGCCAACCCGGACGCGATTCAGCCGTACATGACCAACGTGCCGCTTTGGCTGAACGACGGGGTGGGTACCGACTACAACTTTTCAACTGCTTTCACCTATCAGATCATGGCCGGCCGCATTAATCCCCTCGCCGTGCCCTTCATCCCCGGCGATTGCGATCGCGACGGCGATTGCGACGCCGACGATATCGCGAAAATAGCCGCCGTCTTCGGTCAAGAGAACTGGATTTTCAGCAACAGCTTCTCCGAAGCACCCGAAACCGACGAGGGTGACCCGGCCGAGCAGACCCGGCCGTGGGATGTCGATGCCACCGGCGACAACGGGATCGAGGCCAGCGATTTGCAATGGACCCTCAATTTCCAGGGCAATACCAATGGACGAATCGTCGGGGTGCGTTATGACAGCACCACTCCGTCAAGCGTCGGCGTAGTCCTCAATAACAACGACACGGTGATCTGCACGGTCACCACCTCCTATCACGTACCCAGTGGTCGGCCTTTGTGGGGATTGACGACGGGCGATGTGGTGGAAGTGACCGTTCTGGCCCAAGTCACGGACGGAGCTATTGTCGCTAACGGCCAACAAAACGGGATTATGCAATTCGTGCAGGATTTGCTCATCGATGTTGGTGGCGTGATGAAAATCAATAGCGTAACCGCTCAAGGTGAATTCACGACGACCCGGGCGTCCTTGCAGGAGGCGGCGGGCAATGAGGGAGATGGGGGCATGAAATCAATCAACGGTTACACCACCAGCTTTACGAAAGGACTCGAGGCTCCCGCGGCGTTGTACGTGGCCACCCTGGAGGCTATTGGTCAAGGTGTCGCCCGATTACGCGTCAGTCCGGCTGCGGCGACCCAATTCACGGCCAGTACCCCCGGCGGCGTAAAAGTTGGGCATACCCATCAGCAGGGCAATCCAAACACAACAAATTACCCCCTTGCTCAGATGGTTAGAATCGACATGCCGGTTATTCCCGGGGATTCCGATCATGACGGCGACGTGGACACCGACGATTTCGGCGTCTTTCAGAGCTGCTCCTCGGGGCCGGGAATCGCCTTTACCGGTGAATGCGTAAGTCTCGATTTCGACACGGACGGCGATATCGATCAAGACGACTTCGCCGTGTTTCAGCGTTGCTACGGCGGCAAGGACAACGAGGGCAATGAACACTGCGCCGGATAGGTTGTCTTAATATCCAAGCACAACAGGCACGGGCTCCGCGTATCGCCAACCCTGGATCGCACGGCTCGCTATAACGGTCAGGATTGGGCCGGCACGCGAGCCGCCATCCCGCGGACGCCCGTTCCTCTTTTCGGAAAAGGGTTTATTCGTAAAGCGAAAATCCCTCTGCCGTCATGTTCGTCATACAAATACCGTTCCTGCTTGACGGAATTGGTTGACGTTCGCGTGTTTCAAAGATATTAAGCCCGCCGAAACACAAAACGATGTTTATTCAATCATTCTATCCGTCCCGCCGGCAGCGTGAGCTGCCAAGACCATCCATCGGCCTTGACCCGCGGTGGTAATTCCCGGATAAATATACGGCCTGACATGGCATCCCTGGTGGAACCGGATCACGAATTCCCAAAGAACGCATAAGAGCGATGCGCGAGCAGGTTCCAATGGATTCATTCCGCTACCACGCAAGCGGATCATCCCAGTTATTTAACAGGAGGCATGAACATGTCGTATCGATCAATCAGCATCGGCGCTTTACTGTGCCTG
>CAZXSA010000314.1:0-5395 GCA_964642815.1 uncultured Planctomycetales bacterium
GAGGCCCTCCCGCAGCCGTACACATCGCCGTTCGGGTTGATGCCGATGTGCGTCTGGTGGCAATCGCCTTTGCTGTCGCAACAGAGGCGGGGCATGCCCATCCATGCATGGTACCACTCTTCCACCGGCCGGACGCGAAAACGCTTGCCATCCGCCATCCAGACCTCGCACAGTTCCACCAAGAATTGGCCGTATTCCTCGGCCGTGATCCAGATCGGCTCCGACGTTTCCTGCCCGCCGCGCCCTTCGCGGTAAAGCGGATTAAAACGCATTCCGGCCAGGCAACCCAGGTTTCGGAAGAAGTAATACAAATCCCGGGCCCGCCCGAGCGATTTTCTATGCACGGTGTAAATCGCGCCGACGCTGATACCGTTCCGATAAAGCAGTTTGACCGCCGGAACCCACAGCTCGGCCAGGTTCCGTCCGCAGGCCAGCCCCCGGATTCCCTCGATAATATCGAAAGAAGTGCCCACCTGCCGTTGATCCAGCAACTTACGCAGGCGGGGAATCCATTTTTCGTTGATTAGAGTCAGGTTGGACTGCATGCTGTTGCCCACGCGCGGCAGGTTGGCGCCGAATACCCGGTGCTGCTCCTCGATCACCCGGTCGTAATATTCCGGACCGCACAGCGTGGGTTCGCCGCCGTGCCAGGTAAACCGCAGTTGGTGCCTTTCGTCCCGCGCCAGCCAGTCGTTAAACGCCTGGAACAATTCACCAAGGCGATCAGCGCGAAGCATTGTTTTCCGATCCAGGGTGGAACTGGCCGCGCAATACACACATGTTCCGTTACATGCTTCGGTTGGCTTGATAATCACTTGCATGGATGCAGGTTCCTTCAGGTTGGACCGCGTCGAACCCTTTCATCCGACTCCCGCCAGACCGGAAAAACGACCGGACGTGCGCGAGCGGCGGGAATGAGTATTAATAATCCGTATAGGCGGAATCCCAGTAATCGGCGTAGTCCGCGTAACCTTCATTAACGTAGTCCATGTACCAACTGTCGTCGTAATCATTGTATCCGGCGCCTATCCAGCTATCGCTGTAATCGAGATACCCCAAATTGGGATAACCCCAATCGCTGTAGCCGACAGGAACGCACCCTGACCCCGAACTCAGGGCGGCCGCTACGGAACCCAAGCCAAGGACCTCGACGGATTTCTTGAAAAAAGCCCGCCGGCTGATCGGGCTTAATTTCTGATTATCATTCTCTGGCTGAGACATTGAATTTCTCCTTTTTTCGAACAATACGCATATGATTAAGCGCAGGCCGACTTGCCGAAGATGGATCGCCCAAGCATTCGATCTGTTGTTTTCTTGTCTTTATCATAACAAAAACACCCAATTAACGGTACATAAAAATACTCGCCCCCCCTGGTGAACAACCATAATGCAGACCGCCGGGGGGAATTATCATCCCAGGTCTTTCCAGGCATTGTCCTTTCCAAACCCCTCTTTTTCCTGCCTGCCGGCTCGCCGGTAAAATGATCCAAATCCAGATGTTGGCGACATTTCCGGTAACTCCACCTTCGGAAGCGGAACCCGGCCCGTCGCCGATACACCTTTTGTCCATATAGATATTAACCCCCGGCCCCTGCTACCTTTCACAAAAAAGCAGTTTTTCCGGGAGCGGTAGGACCGAAAGTGATTGGGGGTCACAACGAGAATGAAATGAATGCATGGCTTAGGGAGGCGAAGCAGCCTTGGCTCGCATTTTCGGGTTTATGCATATCTCCGGGGCGAGTACGAAAAAGGGTGTTCCGCGAGGGTCTTTTGTCCACTTTCTCCACTGGTACATCATCCCGCAAGCGCTACCACGGAAGCAGGCCCAGACTCAATGATGCACGGCTAGCATGTTTTTTCACGGCCACACGTCCTTCAAATCTTCCGAGCAGGCCGAGGGGATATTGTTGTTGAGCAGGATGTCCGGAGTCAGTTTGGCGACCTGGGCCGGTTCGAGGACAACCTTTTCCTCGTAATCATCCTCGAAGCGGAAAATGATAAACGGCTTATCGCTCGATTCCTTGACCAGCCGAATCAGGTGGCGGAGGTTTTTGACCGGCTCATCATTCACGTGCGTGACCACGGACAGCGGGGAGACGCCGTACCCTTTAGTCAACCGATGCGGGAGAATCGGGCTGACGGTGGCGACCATTTCGTCGTCCGGGTTGACACGATAGTCGCGGATTTGTCGGGTGATCAGGCTGCCGCGCAGGCCGAGGATGGCGAAATAGCGTGCGGCCGCCTGGACCAGTTCGGAAGTCACTGGCGAAAAGACCAATCCGCCATAAATGAAATAGGTCGGCCGCTTGCCGGTCATTCGCTGCACGAGCGTGTTTCGACCGGTCACGGTGGATAGTTCGACCGCAAGGGGTTTGCCGTCGCGGATCAGGTCCAGTTTGATGGTGCTGCCCGGCGGTTTGCGGGCGATGAGGTAAGGCCAATCCACGCGCACGCCATCGGCGATGGAGACCATGCCCAAATTGTCCACGTTGACCCCGTCGCAGGCGGTGACCACGTCCCAGGGTTTAAGCTGGTCGGCGATTTCCGCCCGATGTACTTGGTGGATGACCACGCCGGTTTGCTCACGAGCGAGTTTGAGGAAATCGCGGAGGGCGGGGTTTTCGAGGGTTGCGCCGGCGGCGTCGATCTTGGGGAAGCCGTCGTATTTACCGTCGCTCGTCCAGTCGTCGAGGAAATGGCGGATGACCTCCGCGGGGATCAGATAGCCGATGTTCTCGGCCTCGCTGAGTTTGCTGAAGACGATGCCGGTGATCTTGCCGTCGATGATCCCCGGCCCGCCGCTGTTGCCGGGGTTGATGGCCGCATCCACCTGGATGCGCAGGGCGCCCGTTTCGTAGTAATACGCCCCGTACTCGATCCGAGAGACGACCCCCTCGGTGATGGATAGGGAATCGCCGCCGGTGGGGAAGCCGAGCACGTTGATCTTGTCCTTGATCCTGGGCAGGGTGTCGGCCAAGGGCACGGGTTTGCGGTCGGCGATGGCCTCGGGCTCCTCGAGCTTGAGGGTGGCCAGGTCGCAATCCTCGGCGAGAAATTCGATTTCCGCGTCCAGCTTCTCGGAGGATTCGTTGGGTTGCACGTAAATCTGCTGGGCGTACGAGACCACGTGGGCGTTGGTCAGAATCCGCCCGCCCTCGATAATAATGCCCGAGCCGGTGGCCTCCGACGGTTGGGTAATCTGCCAGGGCTGGAACATGTTGGGCGGGGATTTGCTGGCGAAAATCTTGACCACCGAGGGCTTCACGTCCGGGCCTTCGGCCCAAACAGGCAAGGTCAGAGCCAGGACCGTTATCAACACCACCGATCGAGACGCATAACGTACTTTCATTGTTCCGTCCTTATGCCTGAAGAGGTTCGGTCTATCCCTGCCACGCCACAGATCATCTACTGATTGGGCCACAAGATCAAGTCAGGGGTTTAGCCATAAGATTTATTGTATAGCGGTTAAGGATTAACCAACCGGAGAGTACTTTTACATTTGGAGTGCCGGGATAGGCAGCGATTGGTTTCGACTTTATAATACCGCGAGGTCATCATGTGTATCGTCGATCAGGGGCCGAACGATGTTCAGGTCAACCAGGACGGGTAGTGATTCAGTGTCCGCAAGCGGATGCCCTAACGGCGCGCTCCGGCGTATCGCTACGTCATATTTATGGCCGATCTTGGTCACGGCGGCATGGTTACCTTTGGGCGGCTGCGCCGCTCCGACGACGCCTTATCCGGAATCACTGATTTCCGAGCGACCGGCGGAGCGGATCGCGGCGATTAAACATGCGGCCGAGCTCGGCGACAAATCGGTGATCGCCATTCTCGTGCAGCGGCTGGAAGACCCCGACGAGGCGGTACGGTTTTTCGCGATTATCGCGTTGGAGAAGCTGACCGGGGAACGGTTCGGTTACGAATATTTCGACTCGGAAGTCGAACGGGCCCGGGCCGTCGCGCGGTGGCGGCGGTATCTGGAGGAGCGTGACCCGGCGGCTTCGCGACCGGAAGGGGGGACGGCCTCATGAGCGGTTCCGACGAGCAGGCTTTCGGGCAGCCGGTTTACCTGCAAGTGACCAGCGAAAGCGCCCATATTGCCACCGTTCGTCAAGTCGTCCAAGAGACGGCCAAGGACATCGGGTTCGGCGATGAGGACGTTGCCGCTCTTACCTTGGCCATCAATGAAGCCCTGGCCAACGTGATCCAGCATGGGTACGGCGGTCGGGCGGGCCAGCCGATCGAGGTCGATATCGAACCGGTGCGGCGCGGATCGGCCGTCGGTTTACGGATGACCGTCCGCGATTGCTGTCCCCACGTCGATCCGAGTACTATTGTAGGCCGCGACCTGGAGGATGTTCGGCCCGGCGGGTTGGGTACGCACATCATCAAGACGGCAATGGATGAAGTGGAATATACGCAGCGCCGGCCGCGGGGCATGTGCTTGAGGATGCTGAAAATGCTTCGCGGTCCGTCGACTCCATCCGGGCGTGACCGTTGTTCCGAGCAGGAGGATTCCGCGCATGGCCGATCATGACACTTGTGTCCGGGAAGTTCGACGGGAGGAAAACGCCATCGTCGTGGCCTTGGCCGGCGAGATCGATCTGCACAAGGCACCCGAGGTGCATCGCGCCTTGGTGGGCGCCTGCGAGGAAAAACCTCAACGTTTGGTGGTGAACCTTGAACAGGTTAGCTATATGGATTCGTCGGGGATCGGCACATTGGTGGAGGTGTTCCGGCGGGTCAATGCCTTCGAGGGCAAACTGGCCTTGTGCGGGGTCGGTCCAAGGGTGCGCAGCCTTTTTGAGATCACCAAACTGGACAAGTTCTTCAAGATTTATCCCTCCGAGGCGGAGGCCCTGCGGATATGAGCGACCTGGCTCCCCAACCGCGGGTCAACTGGCTGGTGGCGGCGATTACCGCCCTCGGCCAAGCCGTCATCAACGGGGGGCGGCATGTTCGCCATCAGATTCGTTATATCGGCGGGTTGGGCTATTTGTTACACGATACGGGCGCATGGATTCTCCGGTGCTTGTTTGTTCCACGCTTGAAAATGGGCTGGCCGGCGTTGGCCTCGCAGATGGTCCGCGTCGGTGTGCGGAGTATCGGCATTATTATCCTGGTCCAATCCTTTATTGGAGTGATCCTCGCCCTACAATTGGCCCCCACCCTGGAAGCCTACGGCCAATTGGAGCGGGTCGCGGATGTCGTGGGGATCGCCATGTTTCGCGAGCTGGGCCCGTTGCTGGCGGCCATCGTGCTCAGCGGCTTTGCCGGGGCCTCCATCGCCGCCGAAATCGGCGCCATGGTCGAGTCGGAGGAAATCAAGGCCCTGCGGGCCCACGCCCTGAACCCCATTCGCTTTCTGGTCATGCCGCGCTGCCTGGCCACCGTG
>CAZXSA010000315.1:0-5350 GCA_964642815.1 uncultured Planctomycetales bacterium
GGCGGGTAAACTGCTGCGGGCTGGTAAAGACGAACCCTCGCTAGCGCTTCGGGCTGGTATTCCCTCGCTAGCCCGCCACGGGCGGGTAAACTGCTTCGGGCTGGTATTCCCTCGCTCGCGCGTCGGGTTGGTCTTACCAGTCGATTTCCTGGTCGCCGAAGCTGGTGCCGACGGCCCGGGCGGCGGCGATGAGCGGATGGTCCGGAGGGACCAGACGCTGCTGGCCGGCCACGGTGTCGAGCGGAACGCTGGTGATGCGACTGTTCTGCATGACCACCAGTTGGTTGAACTGTTCCGACAAAAGCAATTCCAGGGCCTTGTAGCCAAAAAGAGTGCCCAGGATACGGTCGGCGGCCACCGGCGTGCCGCCCCGCTGCACGTGGCCGAGGATCGTTTCCCGGCATTCCAGGCCAGTCATTGCCTCGATTTGCTGGCGAAGGACGCGACTGATTCCGCCGAGGCGGATGGGGTCGGGGCTGTCGGCGATGACGCTGTTGACCACCTGCTCGCCGTCCTTGGGGCGAGCCCCCTCGGAAACGGCGATGATGGTGAAGCTCTTGCCATGCCGCCCGCGTCGTACGCAATAATCGCAGACCGTTTCCAGATCGTACGGAATTTCCGGGATGAGGATCACGTCGGCACCGCTGGCCAGTCCGCTGTGCAGGGTCAGCCAGCCGGCGTTGCGACCCATCAGTTCGACGATCATCACGCGGTGGTGACTCGAAGCGGTGGTATGGATGCGGTCGAGGGCCTCGGTGGCCGTGTCCACCGCGGTCTGAAAACCAAAGGTCAATTCCGAATGCATCAGGTCGTTATCGATCGTTTTGGGCACGCCGACACAGTGGATACCGTTCTCCGCCAGCCGTGCCGCTCCGGTCATGGTCCCGTCGCCACCGATACAGATAATCGCATCCAGCCCGCGGGATTGTATGTGTTCGATGACCCGGTCGGTCACATCCTTGAAGATCGGCTTGCCTTCCGCATCGACGCCGACCGCGAAGTGGGCCGGGTTAGCCTTGTTGCTCGTGCCCAGGATCGTGCCGCCGCGCGTCAGAATATTGGACACGTCGTCGGAGGACAGCGGGTGCATCTGATTGCGGATCAGGCCCATGTAGCCGTCCTCGATGCCCAGAACCTCGAGGTTGTGCTCGAAGATGGCCGTCTTGGTCACCGCCCGGATCACCGCGTTCAGGCCCGGACAATCACCACCGCCGGTCAAAATACCGATCCGTTTCATTTTTCGAGGACACATGGCTTTTCTTCCACTCGATGACTGGTTTCGAGGAGCAACGGCTCCTTCAAGCATACTCGGACTCATGATGACGGTTCCACCCATTATGTTTCGGCCGCGGTTCGTTTTATCGGTCCAACCTTATGGTCCGACAAACCTCAGACAACCGCTTACTTGAGCTGTGACAACCGCCTATCGGATTTTTCGGGTGGGTGGGTAAGCATCATCCGCAAGGATTCGCATTGTTGTTCGATCCCTATCCGGGTTGGGGCAGGGGGCCGGTCCCAATTTCCGGTTCCCGGTTATGGGCTTCCACCGGTTTGGCCTGGGCTACCGGTTTGGCTCCGGCGTCATCCTTGTCCAATAACTCGCTGATGGTCGGGCGGGTCAGGTTTTCACCGCGGATCAGGGCCTCGACTTCCGCTCCCTCCAGCGTCTCATATTTGAGTAAAGCCTGGGCGATAGCCTCGAGCTTGGCCCGGTTTTCCTCGAGCATCCGCCGGGTATCCTCATAAGCTTCATTGATCAGCCGCTGGATTTCCTCGTCGATGATCTGGGCGGTTTGCGGGCTGTATTCACGGCCGCCGGGCAGATCAATCCACATGTTTTTTCGAGCCGAATCGTCGCCGTAATAAATGAAACCCAACCGATCGCTCATGCCCCATTCGGTGACCATGCGCCGGGCCATTTCCGTCGCCTGACGGATATCGGCGGAGGCCCCGGTGTTCACGTCGCCGCAGGTCATTTCCTCGGCCAGCCGCCCCGCGCAGAGGATTCGCAGGTTGGCCCGAATCCATTTTTCGGTGTAGTTGGTGCGATCTTTTTCCGGCAGCGAAAACGAGGCACCCCCGTAAGGCCCGCGGGGGATGATACACACCTTATGCAGCGGATCCGTGTCGGGCCACAGACATTGCACGAGGGCGTGACCGGCCTCGTGGTAAGCCGTCGCGATCCGCTCTTTTTCGTCGACCACCCGGCTCTTTTTGGCCCGGCCCCAACGAACCTTGTCGCGGGCCTCCTCCAAGTCGGCCATTTCCACGGCGTCTTTATTGGTCATGGTGGCCAGCAGGGCGGATTCGTTGATAATCGCCTCCAAATCCGCGCCGCTGAACATCGGAGTGCCCCGGGCCAGACGATGCAGATCGACATCGGTGCCGAGTTTGATCTTGCGGGCGTGGACTTTAAGGATTTCCAGTCGGCCCTTGACGTCGGGAAGGGGCACGTAAACCTGGCGATCGAACCGCCCCGGTCGCACGAGGGCCGGGTCGAGCACGTCCGCCCGGTTGGTGGCCGCGATCACGATGACTTGATCCGAGGTGTCGAACCCGTCCATCTCCACGAGGATGGCGTTGAGCGTCTGCTCGCGCTCGTCGTGTCCGCCGCTGGAGAACCCCGCCCCGCGCCGACGACCTACCGCGTCGATTTCATCGAGGAAGATGATACACGGCGAGTTATCCTTGGCCTGCTTGAACAGATCGCGTACGCGGGAAGCGCCCACGCCGACGAACATTTCCACGAAATCACTGCCGGAGATGCTGAAAAACGGCACATCGGCCTCGCCGGCGATGGCCTTGGCCAGAAGCGTTTTGCCGCAGCCCGGCTCGCCGACCAGCAGCACCCCGCGCGGAATCCGCCCGCCCAGCCGCTGAAAACGCTTGGGGTTCTTGAGGAACTCGATCAGCTCGGCCACGTCTTCCTTGGCCTCTTCGATGCCGGCCACGTCGTTAAAGGTGATCCGCAAATGGTCCTTGGAACTGACCTTGTGCCGGGAACGGCCGAAACTGCCCAGCATCCCGCCCGGTCCGCCGCCCGCTCCGCGAAACTGGCGGAACAGGAAGAACCAGACCACCCCGAAAATCAAGAGCCAGGGAACAATTTGAATAAGCAACGGGAACAGGTAACCGCTGTTATTGTCGGCGTTGATTTCCGCGCCGCTTTTCTGAATCGTGTTGTAAAACCATTCCGCCCCGATCCATTCCCGGGGAAGCTCGACCTCGAAGCTATTGCCTTGATCCTTGCCTTTGACTTCCTTGAGTTCGCCGCTGATCTTGCCGTTGGTGACTCGCAGGACCATCGTTTTGATATTGCCGTCCTGGGCCTGCTTGAGAAACTCGTCGATGGACAGCTTGCTGGTCTCGGCGCCCTTGCTAAGCAACATCATCACCAGCATCACGGCAAAGAAGATGAAGATGACCCAGGTGAACACGCTCCGGGACAGACGCATGGGCGGAACCGGGGGACGGTTCGGTCCCGGCCGCTGTTCCTGATTGGGTTGCTGGTCGGACATTTATTCTCCCTGTGTACGACATATCCGCGAGGCTCGTTTCATTTCGGGTTCAGGCGACGCCGCAACCCCGCGAATTCATTCGTCCGCCTCAAATCGGCGGTTTTCGGACCCCAATTGAATTTTAGGCGGGTCACCAGTCTTGTGCCAGACTCTCGACGATCTTTCGGGCCATTTTACTGGCCGCGTCGTCGACCGCGTTATAGGTTGATTCGCCGGCGGGCCGAACATATTCCACCGTGGTGATAAAACGCGGGTGTTCGGCCAGGATTTTACCGGTCCGCATGTCCTGCCACCGGTAGCGGATCGCCAGCGTCGCCGCCGTCTGCCGCGGCTTGTCGGTCCAGCTCCGTCCCAGCGTCGATTCCCGCCATTCCAGGACTTCCGCGGTGAACAAGGTATCGGCTTTCTCGCGTGGCGCGTTGCGGTAGGGGGTCATTCGGTCGAGTTCCTTGCGCAGGGCCTCGGTCAATTGAAACTCGATGCCCCGGCGGAACTCCTTGGACTGAGCCATGTCCACATATACGGTGCGAACGTTGGAGGGGTAGAGCGATTCCGAGGAATATCCGCACCCGACGACCGCCGCCAGAGCGATGATCGCCATGCCGTGCCCCAGGTTCGTTCGGAGACTCCGTCGGCTCCGGTTACTTATTCGCCAATAATTGCCCATAACCGTCATCCATTCGCCGCCGTCGGTTCGGCGGGGTTGTCAGTGGGTGGCGTCGGCGACTTCCACCGGCTCACCCAGTTTGGCCAGGCGCTGGGCGGCCTCGGCCGCCGCCGGGGTACCCGGCCAGACGCGCGCCGTCTTACGATAATAATAACGCGCCGCTCCGATCTTGTCGGTCTTCTCGTAAAACTTGGCAATGTCCAGGCATTTGTCCGCCCGGGTTGATTCAATCTGTTCGAGAAAAACCGGTACGTTCTGCTGGCGGGCCATCTCCGGATACTGATCCATGAACTGATTAAACCGCTCCTTGGCCTCGATCAAGGCTGATTCGTCAAACTTGATACCCCGAAAGCTGGCCAGGGCCGCCCAGGCCGCTCGAAACAGGGCCTTGGAGTGGTAGCGGCTGCGCGGATAATCGCGGGCGTAGATGGCGTATTCGTCCTCCGCCAGTTCGAGATCGCCCCGGTCAAAATAATAATCCGCCTTGGTCAGTTGCCCGAGTGGAGCATAGGACGTATCCGAATAATGGGTGATCATGTCGTTAAGGATTTCGATCCCCCCGTCGCGATCGCGAATCCAGATCAGCCCGCCCCAGGCCTTGCGTCGCTTGCCGGCCAAATACTGCTCGGCGATGCGAAACTCTCCGGCCAGCGCCTGCTCCGCGTAAGGGGATCCCGGATAGGAGTTCAACAGTTCCTGATAGCCCTTGTGAGCTTCATAATAATCCCCTCGTTCCAAATTCGCCGTTGCTCGGAGATAGACAGCCTCGGCGTAACGCGGCGATTCAGGATAGCTTTTAACCCAATCGCTTACGATCTTCACGACCGTTTTATATTCGCCGCGGGCCAGCCATTGGCGGGCGATGTCCAAGTCGCCATCCTCGGTCCCGGGGGACGGCGGAGGGGTGACGATCCATTGTCGGCTCTTCGGGTCGAAGGTCATCCGCTCCGCGTGATCGGTCGGCGGCGCGGGCGTTGCGCCCACGGCCTGAGATACCAGCGCCAGCGCGCTGATCAGCACAAGAGCGCCCGACGACCGCCACCGGCTGTTCCAGCGATGGTCCGAGCGACTCCCGGCGGGTCGGGATCGGGTCGATGGTCCGGTTCGCGGATACATTTCTATTTGCCTGTTTAGCTCAACTTGCATAAAAAAGGCCCATGTCCTT
>CAZXSA010000316.1:0-5335 GCA_964642815.1 uncultured Planctomycetales bacterium
CCGATTTCACCCAGTTCAAGAATTGCCTGGGTGGCGCCGAGCGGCAACCGGGATGCTGAAAAATGATGGGAAAAGAAGCACAAAACGGCCAGGCACGATAGACGAAATAAATAATGCTGGATCACACCGGTCGAACGGTTCGCCCGGTAAAAGGTTGCCCCCTTAGAGCAGTCTAAGTAACTATTGATGAAGCGGATCGGATATTGAAAAACACTAATTATCGGCCCAGGACGAATAGCTGGACCGCTACGCAATTTCTGAAACTGCTCTAGAACAGGGATGGTACAATGAAGCGCGTAAGGATTATCTGTCTCGGCACATGGATCGGTCTGCTGGGTACTTTCGCCTCTTCCGTCCACGCGGTCACTCTGGGTATCAGCGCCGACGGGCGGTATTTCACGCTCGACGGAGTGCCGACCTACCTGGTCGGGATCAGTTATTACGGGGCCCAGACGATCACCACTCCAAGCTATGTCACTCAGGATCTGGACGATATGGTCGCCCGCGGATTCAACTGGATACGGGTCTGGGCCGCCTGGAATGCGACAGCATCGGGTAGTCCGAATTGTTCCGTGCTGACGCCGGCCGGCGCGGTGTGCGAGCCGTACATGAGCCGGCTCAAAACCCTGATTACCGAGTGCAACAATCGCGGGATGATCGTGGATGTGAGCATGTGCCGTGGTGCCGGCGGGCCCACTAATCTTTCCGAACACCTGGTCTATGCCCAGACTTTGGCTACGCAACTCGCCTCGTATTCGAACATTTATTTTGACATTGCCAATGAATGCGACATCATGGATTCGCGCTACGTTTCACCGTCGGAGATCACTCAGATCGTTGCCCGTTGTAAACAATACAAACCCGGCGTGCTCTGTACCGCCTCCCAGGTACCCAGCAGTGCTTCCGACCTCTACAACAAATACATCGCCACCGGTTGCGACTTCATCGCTCCGCACCTGTGCCGCGATCAGGGCTGCGCCTCCCAGACCTACGGCACGGTGACCAACTTCATCAGTTGGATGAGCCAGTATAACCGACGGATGCCCGTACACTTGCAGGAGCCGTTTCGTCGGGGATATACGAGTTACAATCCGGTATCGAGTGATTTTCTGGCCGATTGCTCCGGCGGCAAGAACGCCCAGGGGGCCGGCTGGTGTTTGCATAACGGGTCGAATGCCGGGAATACCCGGCCGTATCGCTGCTTTGATATGAAAGACGCCGAGGGCCGGTTATTCGCCCAGCTCGATTCCGAGGAATGGTTGGTCGTGAACCAGGTTTACGGGTATATCAACGGCACGGCGATGACAACCGCCGCCCCGGTGATCAGGGAAGTGACTCCGGATCCGGCCTCCACGACCGCGGGAGCTCAATATATCCGACCGATGGTCCTGACCCAGGGTTATCCGTGGCCAAACTGGTCGATCGTGCAGGCGCCGACCGGCGCCCAGATCAACACTTATGGGCAAGTGACCTGGATGCCCGGGTCGGGCGATATCGGTCAAAGCCGCACGTTCGTGGTTCAGGCCACCAATGCCAATGGTTCGGATACGGAAACCTGGCAGGTGCAAGTGGTCGGCGGACCGGCGGCGACCTTTGAAGCCGAGGGCGCCAATATGGGCCACCTGGCAGGCAGTGCGATTACCGGCGGCTGGCGGATCACGTTGGCCAATCCAAACACGTTTAGCACCTACGGTCCGTATACGACGGCCTTGATTGCCGGCCCGCTGACCGCCCGGTTCTGGTTGCGGGTGGATAACAACACGTTTGACAATGCGACTATTTGCCAACTGGATGTCAATGACGCCGACGGCGTGATGTTGGCCGGACCGGTTCCGATTACCCGGCAACAGTTTACTCAGGCAAATGTCTACCAGGCTTTCGACGTTAATTTCACCAATCCAGGTAACGGTCATCGCCTGGAGTTCCGCACCTATTACTTCAACTACGCCCAACTGGACGAGGATAAAATCGAGATTTACTACAGCGGGGGCAATTATCCGCCGTCGGTCAACGCCGGTTCCGACCAGCAGATCATCTGGCCGAACAACGCCAATCTGAATGGCACGGTGAGCGACGACGGCCTGCCCAACCCACCCGCCACGGTGACCGTGACGTGGAGCAAGGTCAGTGGGCCCGGAACGGTCACCTTCGGCAACAATCATGCCTTGAACACGACAGCGTCGTTCAGTGTTTCGGGTTCTTATACCCTTCGCCTGGCCGCGACGGACTCCGTGTATACGATCACGGACGATATAGCGATCAGTGCCTATGGACCCAATGATTTCATTATCTCCGCGGAGGAATTCATCGGTTCCGGTACGATGGGCGACACTCCGAATGTGAGCGGACTTGTCCGTGCGCAATGCGATTCGTCCGGCAATCTCCATGTGGCCTGGTTTAAGAACGGCGCGCTCGCTTATCGGAAAAAGACGAACGGCGGCAGTTGGGGCGCTGAGGAAATGGTACCTAATTCGACCGGATCGCGGTCAGAGGCGCCTGAGTTAGCCGTCGCGAGCAATGGTGATGTTCACGTTTTTTGGAATCCGCCCGGATGGAATCCGCTTTATTACTGCGTTCGCACCAGCGGCGGATGGGGGGCGCGGCAAACCCTGGTTTACAATCCCGACAGCTCTCATGCCTCCAACCCGGCCCCTACCATGGCCTCCGATGGCCGCCTGCACCTGGTCTGGCTGCACTTTAACCCCGCCACGGGCGTGAGCACCTGGAATCACCGGATCAAGACGGGCGGTACCTGGAGCTCCGACACGGCCATCAACCCGGTCATGTTCAACGTGTATTTTTTAACCCACGATAATACGGGCAAGGTCTATGCCAGTGGCCGAGACCGCTCGGGTTCGTACAACCGGGCCGCCTACCAGGTATGGAACGGCAGTTGGGGAGCACCCCAGGAACCCGCAAACAACATCAATCAATGGGCGGGTAATGCGATCATGGCCTGCGGTTCCGGCTCTGCCGTGACCATGAGTTTTACAGGCTATAACTATGACGTGGTGAATGGGCAACAAGTTTGGTATATCGAGGGGGTATATGGTCTGACCATCGGCCAGTCATCGGTCAAGTTGACCCAGGCGTCCCGGTGCGTGGCTACCACGCGCTGCACCGGGATCCAACCCGCCATCACCTACGATTCCCTGGGCAATCAGTATTTCATCTGGCACGACAACGATCAGCTCCGCTACGCCATCCGCAAGACCGATGGAACCTGGTATGCCAAGGATGTTAATTTCCCGGTTGGCGGCGGCAAGCAGTACTTCCCGGCCGCCGCCGCTTTCGGCAGCACGGTTCATGTTATATGGGAGGATAACCGCGGTGGTATGTACCATGCCACCATCATGCCCCCGGCCGGCCCCCCGGCGAAAGCCACCAATCCGAATCCGGCCAACGGGACAACAGGGGTGAGCCAGACGGCCGTCTTGAGTTGGACGGCCGGCAGCGGGGCGACCGGTCACCGGGTTTATTTCGGCATGAGTAATCCGCCGACTTTTCGGGGCCAACAGTCGGGGACAACTTATGATCCAGGTCCGATGGGCCGGTTGACCCCGCATTACTGGCGGATCGACGAGGTCAACGCCAACGGCACGACCACGGGTGATCTATGGACCTTCACCACCACATCGGCTCCGGGTGATTTCGACAGCGACGGCGACGTGGACCTGGCCGACTTCGGCTATTTGCAACGTTGCTACAGCGGCAGTGGCATCGCCCCAGCGAGCGGTTGCGAGGCCGTCGATATTGACGGTGATAATGATGTCGATCAGACCGATTTTTCCCAGTTCAAGAATTGCCTGGGTGGCGCCGAGCGGCAACCGGGATGCTGATGAATAGATAGCCCGACCTGTGTTGGCGGGTAGGACCGATAAGGAAAAGTGTCTTGTTGGGTTGAAGGGTTATTCATCACGTTCATAAGGCGCGATCTTTGATCGATCTCCTTATTATACGTGAGGACGCAAGAACATAACGTCAGAGCTTGCGAGGCACGAGTGGCCGCGCAAGCCAGGAGAGGGTTTGGTTCTTTCATATAGAGGAATTTAGGAAATGCGTAGCAACCATTTAATCGTCACCGTAGCCATGTTTCTGGGATGTACCGCCAGCGCCCTCGCTCTCGACGTGGGGCGTTACGACACGTTCGAGACGAACGTGATGAACTATACGTCTTATAGCAATCCCTTCCAGAACGTCACCCTGAACGCGACCTTCACCTCGCCCTCGGCGCAGAATACCTCCATCCGAGGCTTCTACGACGGGAACAACACCTGGCGGGTGCGCTTCATGCCCGATCAACTCGGGACTTGGACATATACCTGTACCTTCAGCGACGGATACACGGGTAAGTCCGGCTCGTTCCAATGCGTGGCCAGCAACCTGCATGGTCCGCTCAAAGTAAACACGACTACCCCAATCTGGTTCCAGCACGCCGACGGCACGCCGTTCTTCATGCGGGCGTTTCATCTTTGGAAACCGGAAACGTTTACCGAGTACGTCCTGGAGGAGACCCTCGATTTCATGAAGGCCAACGGAATGAACGTGGTGGACGGCCCGCACCTGGCCGACTGGTCGTCATCGAATTACGGCAGCACGAATCAGATTCCCTGGGAAGGCAGCGACTATACGACCTATAAGCTGCGTGTGTGGCGCGAACTCGACGTCTATATCCGCAAATGCGCCGAACGCGGCATCGTCGTTATCCCTTTCTCGATTCTCGGCGGGACCAACGGCATCGCCAAGATGTCCACCTGGGACCAGCGCCAGCGGTTCATCCGGTATTGGGTGGCTCGTTGGGGTGGATACTGGAACGTCGCCTACTGTCCGGTGAGCGAATATGCCGAGGCCTACTCCACCGCCGAGGGGCAGCAAATCCTCAACGAGATTTACAATTCCGACGGCGGCCGCCACCTGGTTTCGATTCATCCGGGCAACACCCTGAGCGAGCCGGCCACGGAAATCAAGACCATGACGGCGTACATGTATCATACCGTCCAGGAGAAGCTGGACGATTGGAACCCCACCCGTTATCAACAATTGATCACGTTGTGGAACACCGCCAACAAACCCATCTTTGCCCAGGAAACCCTCTGGGAGGGCAACAAGTACCAACCCGACTCCAGCCGGGACATGAACAACATGCGCAAGGCGGCCTGGATCACCACCGCCTACGGTGGGCAGATCAGTTACGCCGACGAGTGCATGCCGGGCCATTTGCCGATGGACAATTATGAAACACTCTGCTACGACATGCATGGAGCCGCCGTCGAGCCGCAAGGTTGGTTCTATCCGTACTTCAACCACCTGGCCAATTTCATCGAATCCGTTCCTT
>CAZXSA010000317.1:0-5264 GCA_964642815.1 uncultured Planctomycetales bacterium
GGAGAGTTGACGTGAAACGACGACGCGTAGTGATAACGGGTATGGGCTGGATCACGCCGCTCGGTGATGATATTGAGTCGGTTTGGCAACGTCTGCTCCACGGCGAAAGTGGGATGGGGCCGACGACCCGTTTTGACGCCAGCACCTTTCCGACGACATTTTCGGCCGAGGTTAAGAACTTCGAGCTGACCCGCTATCTGGGATCGGCGGCGGAGATTCACAAGACCGCGAGTCGAAACACGTGTTTTGCCCTGGCGGCCGCCAAAATGGCCTGGGACCATTCGGGTCTGTCCGCGGATGCGAGCCTTGATCCGACACGGGTGGGCGTTTATCTCGGAGGCGGGGAAGGGCCGATCGATTTTTATAATTTCTCCGCGGCGGCCGTCGCCGGATGGGATCGACAGGCCAATAACGGCGCTGGTGATCTGGATGCGCGGCGATGGGTGGAAGTGGCCGCCAAGCGACTGACCGCCGTCACGGAATTCGAGCAGGATCCCAACATGGCGGCCGGGCATCTTGCCTGTCTCTTCAACGCCCAGGGCCCGAGCCTGAACACGCTGACCGCTTGCGCGGCCAGCACGCAGGCGATTGGGGAGGCCACCAATGTCATCCGCCGTGGGGATGCGGACGTGATTATTTCCGGCGGGACGCACAGCATGTTACATCCCTTCGGCGTGACCGGTTTTAATCGACTGACGGCTTTGTCCACGCGAAATGACTCACCCACAACCGCCAGCCGGCCTTTCGACCGTACCCGCGACGGTTTCGTGCTCGGCGAGGGGGCGGCAATCGTGATCCTCGAGGATTACGAGCACGCCCAAAAGCGGGGAGCGACCTGTTACGCGGAAATTTGCGGATTCGGTTCGACCGCCGATGCCTTTCGGGTTACCGACATGCATGACGAAGGCCGCGGTGGGCTGGCCGCCATCCTATTGGCGCTGAAAGATGCCGGGCTCAAGCCGGAGGATATCGATTATATCTCCGCCCATGGTACGAGCACCGAGGAAAATGACAAGATCGAGTCGCTGGCCATCATGCGAGCTTTCGGCGAGCATGCTCCCAAGGTGCCGGTCAGTTCGATCAAGAGCATGATGGGGCACTTAATCGCGGCGGCCGGGGCTACGGAGGTCATCGCCTCGGTACTGACCATTCGTGACGGGATCATCCCACCGACCACCAATTACGAACAGTCGGACCCGAATTGTCCGCTCGACTATGTGCCTAACAAATCGCGGAAAGCCGACGTACGCACCGTCTTGAGCAATAGTTTCGGTTTCGGCGGACAGAACGATACGCTGATTATTCGCAAGCTATAGGAGGTCAGTGATGTCCGAGAAAAGCAAAGTCATTCACGAGATCACCTCGACGGGGATTGTCGCGATTATCCGGGCCTCTGGCAGCGACGAACTGGTTAACGTGGTCAATGCCCTGCGGGCGGGCGGGGTGACCTGCATCGAGTTGACCATGACCACGCCGAACGCGCTGGAGGTCGTGCGGCAGGCGCGGGAGGCGTGCGGCGGGTCGGCCTTCATCGGAGTGGGCACGGTACTGGATCCCGAGACCGCCCGGGCGGCGATCCTCGCGGGCGCGCAGTTCATCGTTGCCCCCATCCTGGATTTGCCGACCATCGAGTTGTGCAACCGTTACAGTATCCCGGTGACACCGGGGGCCCTGACCCCGACGGAAATCGTCCGCGCGCATCAGGCCGGCGCCGATTTCGTCAAGGTTTTCCCCACCAGTACGCTCGGTCCGGAGTACCTCAAGGACATCCGCGGCCCGCTGCCGCATATCAAGCTGATTCCGACCGGCGGCGTGACCCTGGACACGGCCGCCGACTTTATCAAGGCCGGGGCCACTGCCTTGGGTACCGGTTCAGCCTTGGTCAGCAAGAATGCCCTGGCCAACCGCGACTTTGAAACCATCAAAAAAACCGCGGCCGAATTCCTCAAACGCGTCCGCGAGGCCCGCGCGGCCGGGTAATAATGTGGGGCAACAATGTAATGGCCTTTTGCCCAACAGCCCAACAGCCCAACAGCCCAACAGCCTTGTAAGACACCCGGGTATTTCCCGGAGCCGGCCGTCACGCTACAATCCCCCCTATGACCAGGACCAAAATCGTCGCGACCGTCGGGCCCGGCTGCAATAGCGAGGCCGTGCTTGCTGAAATGATCGATGCGGGTGTCAATGTCTTCCGGCTCAATTTTTCCCACGGCAGCCTGGACAGTCACGCCGAATCCCTGCGCCGTATTCGCATGACGGCTGCGAAAAAGCAGGCCTTTATCGCGGTCATGGGGGATCTGTGCGGGCCGAAGATTCGGCTGGGCGAGATTGCCGGCGGGCAATGCGAACTCCGCGAAGGCCAGACCATCCTGATCCAGCGCCAACCTGTCCTGGGTACGGCCGAGCGAGTAAGCACCAATTACCCGGCCTTGATCGACGACGTGCAGGCCGGCCATCGTATCCTCATCGACGACGGCAACGTGCTTCTTCGGGTTCAGGATAAACAGACCGATACGATCGTCTGCCGTTGCGAGGTGGGCGGCATAATTAGTGACCGCAAGGGGATCAATATGCCGGATTCCCACGTGTCCACCCCAACGCTTACCGAAAAGGATCAACGAGACCTGCAATGGGCTTTGGAAAACGATCTGGATTTCATTGCGCTGTCCTTTGTGCGTCGGCCGGGAGACCTCGAACAGTTGCGCGATATTCTCAAGGGCTATCAAAGCGATATGAAGGTCGTTTCCAAAATCGAGAAGCCCGAAGCCATCGAGCGGCTGGAGGAAATCATCGCCTTGTCCGATGTCGTCCTTGTAGCCCGCGGCGATCTCGGCGTCGAGATGGAGGTTTTTCGCGTCCCCTTGATCCAGAAGGAAATCACCTTGCTCTGTCGACGTCAGGGCAAGCCGGTGATCATCGCCACGCAGATGCTGCAATCGATGGTCGATGCCCCGGTCCCCACCCGTGCCGAGGTCAGTGACGTGGCCAACGCGGTTCTCGATACCGCCGACGCGGTGATGCTTTCCGCGGAGACATCCGTGGGAAAATATCCCCTCGCGGCCGTACGCATGATCCGTAAAATCGCCGAACAAACCGAATCCTTCGGCCAGCGCTACGGTGATGAACTTGGAGCCAACACCACCACCCGGTTCCCCGTGGCCAAGGCCGTCGTCCGCGCCGCGGCCCTGGTGGCCGCCGATCTCGATGTACCGGCCGTCGCCGTCTGGACCGATCACGGCGACAGCCCGCGCCTACTCTGCAAGCATCGTCTTACGCAACCCATCGCCGCGTTTACCGCCGACGAGCGGGTCTGCCGACAGATGGCCATCCTTTACGGCGTCTATCCCGTCCATCGCCCGCAAGTACTTGGTTTACAAAGCTTTATGCAACAGGTCGATCAGGTTCTCCTCGAAAAGGGCGTTGCCAAAAAAGGCGACCAGATTGTCCTGATCGCGGACATGCATCCGGACGTTCCCGGCGACACCGATGCCCTGATTATCCGAACCGTGGGCGACAATCCATCGGAAAAAACTTAATCAGTTGCTTTTACCCACGCACGTCCGGGGTATAATCACCTGTAGTCGCGGATCTAGGGTTATCGCTTCTCTTCGATCCCGGACGGGAAAGGCCATGAAATTACATGTCGCCGAGGCCGTTTTTATCGGTATGATCCTTCCGGTCGTGGGGCTGGCCGGATGGAAGGACGATGTTGGTTTTACCGCTTTGCAGGCTCGGCTCGGGGGCTCTACACCTACGGGCCTTGGCATCGCCGTTACCCAGGTCGAGGGAACGGACAGCAACGGCTACTACATGCCCAACACGGCCAGCACTCAGTTTACAGGCAAAACCATTAACAACGTAACTGGTTCAAGCAGCGGTATTTCAGCGCATGCGACGATTGTTGCCTCTTACTATTATGGATTGACGATGAGCCTGTCGCCCGGCATCGACCCAATCGATGTGTACGAGGTCAATCATTGGCTGAACGATGGACTCTTGCGGCTACGTACTCGTTATGATCCGTACAACGAAACGCGCCGAATTCAGAATCACAGTTGGGCGGGAAGCACGGGAGACAATGCGGTAGATATAGATGCCCTGCGTCGCATCGATCTGCTGGCCGAGCGTGACGGGATAGTCATCGTGACGGCCGTCGAGAATGGGACCGGGACGGCGATTCCAAAAATACTGTCCAGCGCGTACAATAACATAGCCGTCGGCTTGAGCAACGGCGTTTCGAGTTACGGCCCGACGTTGATCGACTTGGCCGGCCGGGTGAAACCGGATATCGTCGTTCCTCCACCGGCGACCTATCACAGTAAAACCAGCTATGTCGCCCCGATTGTCGCCGGCTCGGCAAGCTTGCTGCTACAAACGACCGATGCGAATTATGCCTATCTAACGCAATCTCAAAAAGCCTTGCTGGCCAAGGCCCTATTGATGACCGGAGCTACCAAGCTCGAATTTCCCGATTGGCGGAAAGGATTTGCCACGCCCAGCACCGACGGGTCCGTGCCCCTGGATTATCGGTACGGTGCCGGTGAACTGAATATCGATAACAGCCATCGCATCCTCACCGCCGGGGAGCAAGAGGCTTCCGCCACGAGCGATGTTAGCGTTACCGGCTGGGACATCGGCACCGCTTCATCCACGACCGCCCGGCAATACTTTTTCGACGTGCCCGCGCCGGCGACCTTTTACGTCCACAAGTTGTCCATCCTGGTGACCTGGTATCGGAAGATCACCTCGAGTACCGGTAATCCCAGAGTATTCACGCCTTCACTGGCGAACATTAATCTGCGTCTCTATACCGCCGACGGTTTCGTTCGCGGTGATTTACTCGATCAGAGTATTTCCTCTATCGACAACATAGAGCATATTTACATTTACGGCCTGCCCGCGGGGCGTTACGTGTTCGAGATTACCTCCAATGCGAGTTGGGCCTACGCCGTGGCCTGGGATCTGACCCAGTCGCCCACGGTGCGGCCGGATCTCGACGGCGACGGCCATGTGGATGGCGACGATTACACCTTATTCAAAGCCTGCGCAACCGCCCCCCAAATATCCTGGACAGGAGATTGTGCGGCCCCCGACCTCGACGATGACGGCGACATTGACCAGGACGACTTTGCCATGTTCCAGCGATGTTACAGCGGCAGCACCGCGGTAGCTGATCCGCACTGCTACCCGTAATTGTCCATCCATTCGGAAACGGGTGCATCCGAAATTTAGTGGCGCCTGCCAAAATGGCAGTGTATACTTTC
>CAZXSA010000318.1:0-5207 GCA_964642815.1 uncultured Planctomycetales bacterium
GCGAACCGCCAGTTAATCGTCATGCGGGCCCGCCCGAACCCCGACTGGGAAAAAGATTCCCACCAGAACACGATCAATCTGCTTGAGTATCTTTGGGCGAACCGGGACAACGTGCTGGTCAGCCCGGAGGGGGATACGGCCACCGGGCGACAACTGATCAACAATATCCTGGCCGCCAATCTCGGGGATGAGGGCGAGTGCGGCCTGAAAACGGCGGGGCTGCAACAGTTGTTCGCTCGGTTCGATCGGGAAATCCGCCTACGCGAGATGGACGGCCAGCAACCGTTCCGCCACATTAAGGCCTGGTACAACATGTTCGGTTATGCCGCCGGTTGTTATGCCGCAAGCCAAAACGACGTGAACCAGTACAGTCGGATTCTACTGCCACCCAACACCCAGGCCATCGGGGTGGATGTGTATCATTATTGGTTTCCGGAAGTCAGCCCATTCGACCCGGCGAATTTATCCATACCCCGTTCGAGCATTCGGGCCCATTCCGACGAATGGCAACGGCTCCGCACCCGTTACTATCCGGCGGGACTTAACGTGAACTGGTGCCCCAATCCCGGCAATCAGGCGAATTGGAGACCCGAGTGCTGGAATGATACCCATGCCCTCATGCGTAACCTCGAACTAGCCGGCGCGGAAAACGGCATGATGTGGTACATCGCCGTCTGCGGCCAACTGGGGCCGGGAACCTTGAATGGCTGGAATTACACCTACACGACCCCGATCGAAACCATGGAGTCCTACTACGATCATCTCAAGGCCGGCCCCTGGTCGGCGGTGCACTGGTGGGTGTTCGCCACCGATCGGACGTGTCACGGCGGGCTGGAATATTACGACAAGACGTTGATGCACTATACGCCGGCCAATCCGGGAGGGGTGCCCTACTCCTCGACCATGCTCAATTATTGGCATAACGAATACGTCGCCCTCAAGATGCGCATGTTCAATGACGTGGTGTATAACCAGTTTGGTTATCTGAATTCCGTACCGGTTATCGTTAAATTCCAACCCGACCCGGACATGGCTCGAACCGGAAGAGAATACATTCGTCAATTAACCTTAACCAACCCTCAGGCCAGGCCCGTTTGGTCCGTGATCGCCGGGCCGGACAATCTTTCCATTAACGCCGACGGACTGATCCACGGATGGTTCCCAACCGCCCAGCAAATTGGACAGACCCTCTCTGTGACAATAGAGGCGTCGAGCCCCGGCGGATCGGACCAAGAAGCCTGGCACATTCATGTGGCCAGCATTGCCGATATCGATCTCGACGGTGATGTCGATCTCCAGGACTTCGGCAATCTGCAATCCTGTTTTTCGGGATCGGGTATTACACCACGCGCCGGTTGCCAAGATGCTGATCTGGATCAAGACGGCGACGTGGACCAGGCCGACTTTACCCGTTTCAAACCCTGCCTGTCCGGCCCCAATCGCCGGCCGGGATGCTGAATAACCTGTGCCGCGAAGGGTCATTACGCTTCCTTGCGTATATAAACATGCCTCCTTGCCGCGAGAATTAGCTTTTCGCCGGGAATGGCCCCCCTTGCCCGGAAACCGTAAATCGGTTAAACCATGTCTGTTCCTCAAGCCTGCATACGCAAGGTAGTCACCACCGTTGGCGATGAGCGAATACCAGAATATGAAACCGGCGGGCCAGGATATCCCGCGTTAATCATGCAATCGTAATGGTATCAGGTTCTAACCAGGAAGGAGTCAGGACATGTCAGATGGACAACCCACGTCGAGACGAGATTTCTTAGCCAATTCGGCGAAAACGGCGGCCTTCGCGGGCTTGGCGGCCGCGGGTGGTTGCGCGGCCGGACAAGCCGGCAACGGATTGTGCGTCGTCGCCGGCCCCAAGCCCAAGCCGGTGGATAAGGTCATGAATATCGGCATTATCGGTTCGGGGGGGCGCGGCACATCCGTGCTTTCCACCATGCTGAAACAAACGAATGTTCAGGTCGAGCTGAAGGCCTTGGCCGACCCGAACGAGCGGAACCGCGAAAAAGCCTTGACGAGGATCAAGGAAATTACCGGCAAGACCCCCGAAGTCTACACCGGCGTCGATGACTGGAAAAACAAGCTGCTGGCTCGCGATGATATCCACGCGGTCCTGATCGCCGTCCCCTGCTATCTCCACGCGGAAATGTATCTGGGCGCTTTCGCCGCGGGTAAGCACTTTTACGGCGAGAAACCCATGTGCATCACGGTCAAGGAGGCCGATGCCCTCGTCGCCGCTCAAAAACGCAACCCTGACGTCGTGGGCTGGATTGGTTTTCAGCGCCGGGGCAGCCTGAAGTATCAGGATGGCATTCAGCACATCCGCGACGGGTTGCTCGGCAACGTTATGGCCGGCTACGGCGCATGGAACAACGCCTGGGGGCCGCTCGGCCTGCCGGACGGAACCACGCAAGTATGGTTCGGACGCCGCAAAATGAGCGGCGATTGGATGCTCGAACAGGCCTGCCATACCTGGGACGTTTTCAACTGGGTCGCCAATGCCCTCCCCGAGGCGGCCGCCGGCGCCGGGCGCTCGGGCGTTTTCAAGGATCTCGATCCCGAGCGGGACGTGACCGATTTCTACAACGCGATCGTCAAGTATCCAGGCGGTTTCATTCTCGATTTCGAGCATAACTGGCTGATGCCCAAGACGGACAAGGGCCTTTTCGGCGGTATCTTCGAGCGGGTCATGGGGCCGAAGGGCGGCATCGACTTCGGTGAGGGCAAGTTCTTTCCCCGAGAGGAAAAAGGCGAAATCAAGGATTTCAGCCACGGCGAAGACCAGAACTTGGCCGCGGTGATGTCGTTCTTCAATTCGATCCGGGAAGGAAAGCCCGCCGTCAGCGGCGTGGAAAACGGACGGATGGCCACCCTCACCGGCCTGCTGGTGCGCAAAGCCGTCTATGAGGAACGCTGGGTAACCATGAAGGAAATCCTGGCCGAAGGGTAATAACTCAGCCAGGCAAGACAAGCGATACGCGGGTGAAGGCTTCGGGAAGCTTTCGCCCGCGTTTTTTATAAAAATGACCGGTAAAACCCTCGACACATGATATAATAGTAACATGTTACGATCCTATGGATGATCGGCAACACGAAAGAAACACCATGAGCAGAGCGGAATTCACCAATAATCTGGCAAACTTATTCGCCCACCATCCGCGACATTGGCGGGATAATCGATATGTTTATCCCGTCATTAGTCGGCGTAGCGGCGGGTTGTCGATCGGGGTAAATCTGAATCCGGACAAGGCGTGCAATTTCGATTGCGTGTATTGCCAGGTGGATCGCAAGGTGCCGCCGACCATCCGAAAAGTCGATCCGGAAGTACTCGGCGGCGAATTGGAGGCCATGGTCCGCCAGGCCCTAAGTGGAAAGTTGTTTACCGATCCACAATTCGCGGCCTTGCCGGAGGAATACAAGCAGATCAAGGACATCGCTTTTTCGGGGGACGGCGAACCAACAATCAGCCCGCTATTCCCCATCGTGGTCCATATCGCCGCGAATATCCGCCGGACATATCAACTTAACGATGTGAAACTTCTACTGATAACCGACGCCACCTATCTGAACAAACCGGCTGTATGTGAGGCATTGGCCGAAATGGACGCCAACAACGGCGAAATCTGGGCCAAGCTCGATGCGGGTACCGAGGAATATTTCCGCCGGATCAATCGGCCGAATGTCTCCCTGCAAACGGTTTTGGACAATATTCTCGCGACGGCCCGCGTGCGTCCGATCGTAATCCAGTCGCTCTGGATGAACGTCGAAGGCCAACCGCCTCCTCCAGCGGAAATCGACGCCTTCGGGCAAAGATTGGCGGGTATGATCGCAAACGGCGCCCACTTCAAGCTGGTGCAAATCTACACGATCGCCCGTCCGCCCGCGGAATCGTTCGTATCGCCCCTGAATTCCGAGCACCTTGAGGCCATCGCCGCCCGGATCAGGGGTTGTGTGAATGTACCCCTCGAAATCTATGGCGGATAAGGGCTGATTGGGAAAGACGGCCGTCCTGCATCCGGCCTTTCTTTTGCCACCAAGCTACCGATAGGGTTACAATAGCGTTCCGTGGGCAATGCAGACCAATCATATACACACGAAACGAAAGGCGCGATCATGAATCCCATGTTCAGTCGACGAACCTTTATCCAGACCGGCGTAACGGGGGCGGCCATCCTTGCCGCATCCAAGAATCTGCACGGGACCGCCGCAATCGGCAAGGAAAATTGGCCAGCCCTGCCGCCGGTGAAGATCCACAAGGTCTACGTGGGCCGAAGCGGCACGGCATGGCCGAAACTGGCGTTCGATCCGCGAGCGGAAGTGGCGAAATTCGAGAAGATATTGTCCGAGGTTCAAAATCGTAATCATGACGTTCGTTTCGTCGGCGGAGAGCTGGTGCAGACCAAGGAAGAGGCTACCCAACTTGTGGCCGGTCTTCATGATGCCGACGGCATTCTATTGTTCCATCTTTCGATTGGCACATTGAATCCGATGCAGATTCTGGTCGAGGCGAACCTGCCCACGGTGATCTTTTCACAACCGTTTAGCGGACATGAATGGATGTTCATCAACCAGTGGCGCAAGGCGGGCAAGAAAGTGGCCCTGCTGGCAACGAGCGATTACGGGGAAATCGAAAAGGCCGTCGCCGTTCTTCGCGTGCCCGCCCGGATGCGGCAGTCGCGCATTTTGGCCATCCCCGGCCCACTTGACGGCTCCCCCCCGGCTTGTGACTATCAAAAAATCACAGATCGACTGGGCAGCGAGGTGATTGGCGTAAGCTATGATCGATTGATCCAGGCCCACCAGAGCGTCGATCCGGCCGCCGCCGAAGCCGAGGCGGAGGAATACTGGATCAGACCGGCCAAGAAAATCGTCGAGCCTTCGCGCGAGGAAATCGTCAAATCGGCCCGGATGTATCTGGCCATCAAGGCCCTCATGCTGGCCGAGCGGGCCCAGGCCGTCACGATCAACTGTCTGGGCGGCCTACCGATCGACAAGCTCGGTTATCCGTGCCTGGCGTTCAGCAAGCTGGACGATCTCGGGCTGGTGGGTGCCTGCGAGTCGGATATCGATTCGACCCTGACCAAGCTCATGTTCGGCTATGCTTTCGGCGTACCGGGTTTCATTACCGACCCTCTGTTCGATACCTCTAAAAATGCGGTTATTCACGCCCACTGTACCGCCCCGACGCGCATGGACGG